>CAZXSC010000055.1:0-16884 GCA_964643045.1 uncultured Rhodospirillaceae bacterium | reverse complement strand
TTTCGTAAATAAAGGCACATGCATAGCTAAAACCAAATCAGCGGCCTTCAGTGCTTCAACCCCCCCTTTGCACGCGCCAACCGTTTCACGACCCACAGAGGTCCATGAGGGAATTGCATTCACCTTCATTTCGTAAATATTAGCTTTGAATGTATTAGCTGCAGCAAAGGCAGCCTCGACATATTCTTTGCGCGTACCGAGATCGCTCAATACAACAATCGTTTCGCCCTCTTGTACATTACACAGTTTAAATTGCTGGCGAAATAAATCTGGCACCTCAGCTGGATTGGTTAATTGAACGCGTGACATCTCATCCCCCCAATACTTAAATTTTTTTATTAATTAACGTAAATTGACAACTGGGTTTAAACTAAAATATATTCAACAGTGAATTTAATTCACTTTTAATCCTGTGACAAGAAATAATTTTCTTAGGACAGACAGACAAAGGGCTAATCACTTTGGTACAAGTAAAAAAAGATTCAGTCCGTAATGCAACCTTGGATAGTGCCTTCGAACTATTCAAAAAACAAGGATATGCAAATACGACACTCAAGCAAATTAGCCAAGGTGCAGGCATAACGACAACAAATATCTACCGATATTTTGATTCAAAGTTGGATGTATTATTTGCCGTCTCCGATCCATGGCTAAACGCTATATTAGATGATCTAGAAGCGCAAATAAAGATCATAGATAGTCCACGGGACCGCTTCAGGCTTGTCGTTAGCACCATGTGGATAACCATCCCCCAGAAAGATAATGGCTTCCACTATAACCTCATTCAGGCACTTAGCACCCTTAAACCAAATGAAAGTTATTCCAGAAATCTCTTGTTAAAACTAGAAAACCGACTGACTAAGTTACTGTACACATGTCTACCTGAACAAAAACAATTTCTCCTTGTAGAGGATAGATTAGCACATATGCTATGGATGGGTTCCGATGGGTTCTCTATCGGTTACGGTCTAGTTGGTCCTTCGCGAAGATCAAAAGCCATCGCTGAAGATGTGTGTGACATTATATTTGGCATTGAATAAAAACATTATTGAAAAAACATCTAAACCCAATGTGACATCGGTTGACCAGAAACCGGTGAATAAAAGGACGCAATCCGGTCTCCTGCCAAACAACCCAAATAAACCGTGTTTAAATCCTTACCGCCAAAAGCGATGCTTGAAGTAAGGGGAGCAATAGATCCTTTTGCCGCCGCCATTTCTTCACGCAATAAATTATCGGCCGCAAAGTTTCTCTCCACTTTCTTTATTTGCAAAGACACGCCATCATTGATTAGTGTGTGAACCTGCTGATCAGGTGTTATAATTACTACCTTTTCTGCTACCACCATAGCTACCCAGAGATTTCCCTTTTCATCAAATGCCATACCGTCCGGGAATCCATCTCCTAGTGATTCCGGGCCAAACTGTTCTGGTTCACCAAGTTTAAACTCATCCAATATTTTGAAACGTCGGACACGCTTACCCGTCGTTTCAGCGACATATAGATATTCATTTTGGGAGTCAAATCTGATTTCATTGGGAAAACTGAGATTAGAAGCAATAATTCTAGCCGAGTTCCCATCAAATACACCAATGTAACCATCACTTATATTTTGCCGAAAACCGTCCATAAACTCATTTTTTCTTGTTGATACGGTGAACCACAAATTGTCATTCGGTCCCATTAGTACAAAATTAACCAAGCCCAGGGGCCTGCCTTCAAAATTATCGCATAGAACTGAAGTCTCCCCTGATCTTGACATGTGTTCTAAACGCCGAGTGCCCATGTTAGCTATAACAAAGCTGCCATCTTTCAGCATCGCCAAACCATTCGGCAGGCTACCTTGAATCCTGTCGCCATCCATTTTTTGGGGGATAAATTTCTGAGTACCATCACTTAAAATGTGACTTACACCACCCCGACCATCAGAAGTCCATAGAGAACCATCTTTATCAACGATAACGCATTCGGGGCGTACCAAACCTGTCCCTAGGTATTGAATCGCTGAGTGATCAATTGTAAAACTGATATTGTTCATCAAGAATTTATCCGTGACGGCGCAATCGCTTGTCCAAAATAAGCAAATGATATTCACCTTTGCAAGCAGGTGCAATTAAAGAAATATATAAAGGATCAAAAATGATCGACCTTGGTTTTGTAGGGCTGGGATGGTGGGGCAATGAACTTGGCAATGCCGCCCAAAAATTATCTTCAAAAATCAATATACATGGGTGTTACTCTTTGTCGTCAACCGAAATGACAAACTTTAGTAATAAATTCAAAAGCAGGGTTTATACAAATTACGCAGAAATGTTGGACGATCCAAAAATTGATGGTGTGGTTCTATCGACGCCCCATAGCCAACATGCTAATCAAGTAATTCAAGCAGCCAAGTTTGGTAAACATGTATTTGTCGAAAAACCTTTAGCCCTAACTGTCGACAGTGCGAGATCCGCTGCATCTTATTGTAATAGTAACGATGTAGTCTTAGCTGTTGGACATAATCGGCGTTTTTCTGCCGCCGCGCAGGAATTAACTAAATGGATCAAAGAGGGAAAATTTGGACAACTGCTCCATGTTGAAGCGCATTTCTCAGGTAATAGCGCCATGAAATTTGAGAAGGATAATTGGCGCGCTAATCGAGATGAATCACCCGCCGGTTCATTGGTTTCCATTGGGCTTCATATGATTGATACCATTCAATGGCTCCTGGGACCCATTGACCGATTAAGTTGTATTAGTAAGCGGCGGGTTTTAGACGTCGATATTGATGATACAACTGCAGCTTTATTTGAGCTAAAAAATGGCATGACCGGAACACTCGGAACCTCGTTTGCAACACCACTGACTTCTTACCTTCGAATTTATGGCACTAAAGGCGTTGCTGAGACAAAGGATGATTTTTCGACATTGAGTTGGCAGACAGGGCCCGGCTTATCCAAAGAATTGTCACTGCAAAACGAAAATACACTCGTGTCTGAACTCCGAGCATTTCAGCAGTCCTGCGTGGGGAATTCCAACTATCCAATTTCTTCTGTCGAAGCTATCAACAATGTTGCTGTCATTGAAGCTATGAAGGATTCATGCCGCAAAAACGGAAAATGGATCAAAATGCAGCTATTGAAAAAGTTACACTGACTTCACTGCGCAAAAACAAATGTTTAGTAGTAATTATTTGTAACTTTTTCCGCAGAATAAACACGGGTGATTACGATTCTAAAATATACTCCGCCGCCTTTTCCGCAATCATCAGTACCGGCGCGTTGATATTACCTCCAACCAAGTCGGGCATGACCGAGGCGTCGACCACACGCAGATTTTCACAACCGCGTACTTTTAACTGCGTATCCACCACCGAATCCTCATCGATACCCATCCGGCAGGTGCCAATCGGGTGAAACACCGTATTTGCCGTTTCACGAATAAAGGCATCAATCTCATCCTCGGTATCAACTGTCTCTCCCGGTATCATCTCCTTGCCCAGATGGTTGGCGAAAGCAGGCTGAGTCGCAAGAGCACGTATTATCTTAAATCCACGACGTATAGC
The DNA here is from genome assembly GCA_964643045.1 of uncultured Rhodospirillaceae bacterium. GTDB lineage: Bacteria > Pseudomonadota > Alphaproteobacteria > Rhodospirillales > UBA2165 > TMED23. Next base: position 13,337 of record CAZXSC010000055.1, on the reverse strand, counting down.
CGCACGGTCCGCATCGGTCGAAAATAGATTATTGATAATTTTAGGTGGAACATTAGAATTATTCGAAGCAAGCGTAACCTCCCCCCGACTCTCGGGACGCAAATGACAAGCCATGAGACCAATACCCGAAGGTCCAGGCCTGCGAACAAAAGGAAACCATTCACGCGCCTGTACAGAAAAAAGGCGGAAAAATAATTGTATATCCGGGAGTGCCAGTTCCGGACGGCTTTTAACAAAGCCAGTACCAAAACCAATTGGATGAGTTGCTGGACCAGACCGAAGAAAGTGTGCGCGCAGCATATTTAGTGCTAAACGATCAAATCGAAGATCCCTTTGGAAGGCTGAAAATGACTTGCGTTCAAACTCAATCCACACACTCGGGTGGTCCTGAAGATTCTTTCCGACGTTTTTTCGATCAACTATCGTTTTAATATCAAATTCTTGAAGATGATCTGAAGGACCAATACCTGAAAGCATTAAAAGTTGAGCGGAGTTGAAAGTTCCTCCTGACAGAATTATTTCCTTATTAGCACCTACAACGAAGCTGCGTCCGTTATGTATATATTCAATTCTTGCTGCTTTCTTCCCTTCAAATTGAATACGTTGAACCTGAGCGCGAGTAATAGCTTCTAGATTAGTCCTTCCTAACGCTGGGTGAAGGAAAGCAACCGCCGCACTTTGGCGACGTCCCTCTGCCGAGGTAAACTGCATTCTAGACAAACCCTCTTGTTCACTCCCGTTAAAATCATCTCGATAAGCGTAGCCGAGAGACTCTCCAGCTTTTAGATAAGCGTCAAATATTGAATCTTCAGTCGGCGCAATTGCCGTTTTCATAGGACCACTGGCACCATGAAATTCATTACGCCCACTTAAATAATTTTCAGACTTCTTGAAATAAGGAAGGACCTTTTCATAGGTCCAATCGACCAAACCCATTTGCCCCCAACGGTCATAGTCTCCTCTATTCCCACGCACATATGCCGTCATATTGATAGATGATGATCCCCCCAAGACCTTGCCACGAGGATGGTAAAGCCGTCGATTGTTCATAAAAGGTTCGGGCTCCGACATATAAGACCAATTAAATTTAGGGTCTTTCCAAATCTTGGATGTCGCAAAAGGTATATGAATTAAAGGGTGGCTATCCTTTCCACCAGCTTCCAAAACAAGAACAGTGTTACGGGGATCTGCGCTTAATCGATTCGCTAAAACACACCCTGCGGACCCCGCACCAACGATAATATAATCAAATTCTACCATGATATTTTTGTTTATACCTTTCCCGGTCAGTTATTATGAGTAACTCTCAAATTCCTGAAAAAACCTTCGGTACCGTTATCAATGTAGAGGCCGATCCCACCCTTCATATCGCCACCGTGTTTAAGATCATTAACGATCAGGGTCGGATGCTCATTGTCATGAACAAACAATTTAGCCAGCTCGCCCATGACTTCGATACGCATCTTTGTCCAAGCTCCTGTAACCAGATCCACGTAGGCTTCATAATGCCCCGGCACCTCGGTACGAAGACGATCAAACTTCCAGTCAGGATAAGAAAAATATTGTGTCGCTCGGTTTCGCCTTAGCTGTTGCCCAGCACGGCCGTTAGTCGGGCGCAAATACATGCATTCAAATGCCGAAAGATCATCGGCAATTCGGAATGCGATACCAATGAAGCCTCTAGCTTCAGGGATCGCATTTGGAAGTGGCCGACCAGCAACTTCAATTTCAATCACGCCATTATGAAATTCTAAACCCTTAATACGTGCAAAGGTCGGATTGTCAGGGGTTTCGGCATCAGGTGTTAAAACCAAACGAACAGCGTCGTATCCGTCATGAGAGGCCTTTGTGGGTTCTACGTCATTAGGCAACAGGGTTTCTAGATTTAATTGAAACTCACTCATGCTTCTCTCCAATACTTGCTTTAAATTCCTTTCACCCGCCCAAATCCCTTTCTTACCAAGATTTGAGCTCCTCATCTAATATTTTCTTGACCTCCGGCCAACTTTTAGCTCCATTTGTGCTTAAATCCTTGGCGAGATCTTCAGGCAGATATTTATCAATGGCAAGAGCAAACACCGGTCGAGCTCGCATTCGGTTAAACCAATTCAGTGTGTTTGGTTTATCTTCGCACCATTTCTCCAACATCGACAACATATAGAGGCGGTTGAGGTAGGGAATCAGCGCGACATCAGCGAGGGTGTAGGTATCTCCAACAAGATATTCACTTGCGCCCAATGCTTCTTCCATCTTATCCAGGACCATTTCGTGAACGATAATAGCTTTGCGTGCATCAGGATCAGAAAGGCCATCCTCCACATAACGACGTTTACGCTTTTTCCAGTCAGATGCCAGGGACAATTTTGGTGTGCTTTCCAAAAATTTCTCCACCTTCTCCTTGGACATTCGATTGATGGTGTAGCGATGAGAACACGTAAACGTCAGTGTTCCACATGCCCAGTGTAACTCTTCATCAACCAATTTGGTCCAACAGCGCATGTCGGCCCGTGCCACCGGATCATCAGGTATTAATTTTTTCGTATTGGGTAACACCCACTCCAAATATTCACAGATGACAGAGGATTCGGTGATCACATTGCCATCGTGAATAAGCGTCGGCACGACACCTTTAGAGTTAATCTTTAAATACTCGGGATCAAACTGATCCCCTTTTAAAATATCTAAATAGTGCTTTTTATATTCAACTCCTTTCTCCTCCAGTGCGAGGCGCACTTTTGCCGCGCAAACCGATGAGCCGTGATGGTAAAGTTCAAACATGAGTGCACTCCTTTGCCCATATCAATTCGGATCGCTTAATTTTAAGGATATTGCATTGTTTAGAATATAGTAATACATATGATTAATATTTCAAGTATGTTTAATAATTTACGTACGAGGAAGAGCTGTCGGGTGTCTAGCTTCAGAGGATTGAACAAATTATTTTTTACAATGATGGGATAGATTTTGGAAAAAGGTCGGGAAATTGATATAGAATTTGATGTTGTGCGTGAACGGTTTGGTTTTCTCCTACGTCGAGCCTATCAAGTCATGCGAGCTTCTCTCGAGAATCACCCCGCCAACAAACTCATGCTGACGTCCACTCAGCACCTTGTTTTGACAATTGCCACCGGTAAACAACACCTTAATCAGATCCACATTGCTCGCCTATTAGATCTAGATAGAACGACGACCGGATTGGCTATAAAGAATCTTGAGAAAAGCGGTCTTATAAAACGCGAAAGAGACCCCAGTGATCGTCGAAGCCTATTAATCAAAGCCACCCCAAAAGCAAAAAAAGCAATACAGGGTATTCAAAGGTGGGCTTTGAGTGCTCATACACTGGCAGCATCAAAACTCTCTAAAACGGAACAAGAAACCCTGCGGCGTTTACTTAAAAAACTTGCCAACTAAAGACGCTCAGGAACCATAATTAAGTCTCTTATTCCATGGTTCTAACCAGAAAGGCCAATTAATTCTTCAAGTTTGCTCGGATCACGGTTCAGAACGTCGCTTTCACCATCAAAGATGATCCGACCACGGTCCATTACCATGATGCGCTTTGAAAAATCCAGTGCAATACGAGTATTTTGTTCCACTAAGATTATTGACATGCCACCAGTATCGCGCAGTTGTGTCATCACTCTAAATAATTCTTCCACAATGACCGGAGCTAAACCCTCTGAAGGCTCATCCATTAGTAATACCTTGGGGTTGGTCATCAGTGCACGGGCAATTGCCAACATCTGTAATTCGCCACCCGAAAGCTGATTCCCCATGTTGCGCCGTCGCTCAGCCAAGTTCGGGAAAAGTTCAAAGAGTTTTTCAGCTGTCCACTGACCCGGCTTTGCACCAATATTCATGTTTTCATCCACAGTAAGTGATGGGAATATCTCACGTTCTTGAGGAACATATCCGAGGCCTGCTTTAACCCTTTCAAAACTCGGCGTATTAGATTGATCTTCACCCGCTAAAAAGATCTCACCACCGTGTAATGTTGTGTGCCCCATAAGTGTTGCCAATAGCGTTGTCTTACCGACACCGTTTCGCCCGATCACACTTATGCTCTCCCCCTCTCCCAGACTAAGCGATAAACTATCCAGCACTATCGTATCACCGTAACCTGCAGTCACCCCAACTGTGTTCAAAACCGCATTAGACATGATTAGTCTCTCCAAGATAAACCGCCTGAACTTCCGTATTAGCAGCGATTTCTTCCGGTTCGCCCTCAGCCATAATAGCACCGCGTACCAATACAGAAATACGCTTAGCAAACCTGAACACCACGTCCATATCATGTTCAATTATTAATACGGCGATGTCCTCTGGAAGGTTTTCAACAGCGTCCAATATGATATGACTTTCCGCACTGGGTACGCCAGCCGCAGGTTCATCCAATAGCAGGACTTTTGGATCAAGCGCCAAAGCTATGGCTAATTCAACCAAACGCTGTTGCCCATAGGGTAACTCTCGAATCATCGTCAGAGCATTTTCCTCTAGCTTCAGTGTTTCAAGGATTCGAAGGGCTTCTTCTTGAACGCCGATGTCACGTCCTGCCGGCCGGAACATCTCCGTGCCCCCTCCCAAGCGCTCTGCAAGTACCAAATACAGATTATCAATAACACTGAGACCCATAAAAAGTGTGTTGATTTGAAATGTCCTCGCGATGCCATGCTTAACTCGCTCATGCTCAGACATGGTCGTAATATCATTGCCACCCAAAAGCACAGCACCCCCGCTAGGGCGCAAAACACCGGTTAATAAGTTGATAAGGGTTGTCTTACCAGCACCATTCGGACCGATAATCGCATGACGTGCGCCAGGTTTGAGGGAAAAGTTGACATTTTGAGTCACGGTGAGAGCGCCAAAATTTTTGCTCAGATTCCTAGTTTCTAGGACCGCATTACTCATTGGCCGCGTCCCTTCCATCTATTGCTCAAATCTTCAAAAATTCCAAAAAGTCCACGCCTTGCAAACAAAACTGTTAAAATAAGAACTAAACCAACCGTAAGTTGCCAATAAGGTTGATCGGTTCCAAGTATTTGTTCAGTAACACTCTCTAGAATCTTGAACACAGTAGCCCCCAGAAAAGCGCCATACAAACGTCCTGTGCCTCCAAGAATTAGCATAATCAAAACATCCCCAGACAATTCAAAGGCATAAACTTCGGTAGTTACATTACCTTGAACCTGAACCCATAGGGCTCCAGCAATACCAGCTATCGCCGCCGAAATTACATAGGCAATAACTTGACGTTGATGAACAGGCGTGCCAATTGCTGACATGCGTCTTGTATTTTCACGAATGCCGATCAGCATCCGGCCAAACGGAGCGTAGATGATTGTCCGGATAAGAAGAAAACTAAGAAATAGGACAACGAGAACATAAATATAACTGCTAGAGTACCACAGTTGGTCTAATTCTATGAGACCAAGAATTTCAGAATTAGTAAAATTGATGCCATCAAATCCACCCGTAATTTCGTCAAAGTCGTTGGCTAATTCCAATAACATAATAGTCACCGCCATAGTCAGAACCAACAACGTTAATCCGGTAGTGCGCAAAAGCACCCAGCCCGAAAGAAACCCAAGAAGAGCTGCGCCAGCGGCGGCGGCAAAAAGACCAAAGATAGGATCCGGAAAATTATTGGTCGCCAATAATGCTGTTATATAGGCTCCAGTGCCAAAAAACGCAGTATGGCCTAGAGAAATAATGCCTGCATAACCGACAATCAAATCCAAAGATAATGCAAAAATAATCATCACCAGAATTTGAGTTGCGAGTAATCGATAACCCGGTAAAAAATAAAAAACAAGAATGGCTAGAATCCATGGTACCGCTTCGCCCCAATGGAATTTATGGCGTACTGCCAAATTGTTAACGGCCTGGACTGCTGGGCTATTGTTACCTTCCATTATTTTATTCCTTTCCCAAGAGTCCTTGTGGACGGATCAAGAGAACAAGAATGGTGACCGCGAAAATGACAAAGGCTCCCCCCTCCGGGAAATAAAATTTGCCCGCAAAATCGATAATACCTAGTATAAGTGCTGCAAAAAAAGTACCACGAATGTTACCCAGCCCGCCGACCGCAACAACAATTAGGAAAATAACCAAATATTCAAACGCGAAGACAGGTTTAATCCCACCTAATATCTGAATACCCAACCCACCTCCAAGAGCAGCCATTCCACTGCCTAATGCAAATGTCCACGTAAATAACCGATCAGTATTTATGCCAACTGATTCTGCCATCGTCCGGTTATCAACCGCTGCCCTAATCTGCGCACCAATGTTTGTGCGCTCCAAACCATAGAATAAGCCCGCTACTATCACGGCACCAGCAACAATCATAAAGATGCGATACTTTGGAAAGGTATTAAAACCCATATCCACACTGCCCTTTAAATAGTCAGGCATCTGGATAAGCTGCGGATCATGCCCCCAAATAAATGTTACGCCAGCTATCGATGCAAAAACCAGCCCAATAGTAAGTAACACCTGATCCAATTCAGAACGACGGTATAGGTATCGATAGAGAAAACGCTCAAACGGAAAACTTATTAATGCTATTACAATGAACGAAATCAACAAAGCTAAGCCAAAGGGAAAACCTGACTGAGTTACCAATGTTACGGTCACATAGCCACCTGCCATGGCAAAAGAACCGTGAGCCAAATTAGCAAAACCCATAAGCCCCATGGTGATGGATAAACCAACGGAAATGATAAACAGCAACATCGCATAAGCGAGACCGAAGACCAGAACCGTCGAAATTTCATTCAGAATGGAAAGCATAGTTGACCTAATCCAGCAGTTCAGACGTTTGTCCTATCATAAGCACTAGAACTAAATAGCCGGTGGCGGTATTTAACGCCACCGGCCAATAAACTACTCAAAAATTAGCAGTGATTAGTATAATTTCTTACCGCATTTCCCAAGCTTGAGTTCTTTGCACTTATCTTTAACAGCCTTGAAGGTTTGCTGGGTTTCTTGAACTAACATACCTCCCTGTTTACGCACTATAGATATGTAAATATTTTGTACAATATCGCGTGTTTCCGGATCAATCATGATTGGACCACGCGGACTGTTAAATTTCCATCCTTTAAGCGTCTTCATCGCAGTAGCAGAGGTCAACTTGGCCCCTTTAGCCGCTCTAATCGCCGCATATACCGCAGCCATGCCATCATAGCCACCAACACCAACAAAGTCTGGTGGATTATTTGCTCCATACTCCGCCGCCCATGCTTTTAAGAAAGCTTGGTTCTCCGATGACTTTAAAAACATGTGATAATGGTGCGCAGTTACGAGACCTTCGGCCGCCGAACCCATACCCTGGAGTTGGGTATCTTGAGTGATATCGCCAGGGCCGATCAATTTGATTCCCGCTTTACGCATGGCAAGGGCTTGATAAGTTTTAGCAACGGCCGCCGCGTGATTACCAGCTGGCACGAAAACATATAAACAATTTGGCTTCTTACTTTTAGCGCGCTGAAAAAATGGTGTAAAATCTGGCACCTTACCTGGACCTCCCATCGGGATTTCATCAATAACCTTGCCACCCTTTCCTTCAAATCCATTACGGAACGCATTAATACTATCTTTACCCGGAGGATAATTTGTGTAACCAGCAACCGCTGTCTTGCAATTTAAATTAGACGCGGCATGCTCACCAATTATTACCCCAGCTTGCCACATTGTAAAAGAGACGCGCACCATGTGGGGCGACATATTAGGTATAAACGTTGTACCAGCATTCATAATTACAACGGGCGTCTTTGATTTATTCACCAAGGGTGCCACTGACATGGCATTAGGTGAAAAAATCAACCCCGTTATCAATTCGACATTTTCCCGGGTAATTAATTCCTGAGCCGCTGCTTTAGCAATTGGCCCACCAGGACGTTTTGAATCACGGACGATCATTTTTATCGTGTGTCCGCCAAGCTGGCCCTTGTGTAATTTCATGTAGAGCTTGGCGCCACGCTCCATTTGTTGGCCAAGCTGTGCGGCACCACCCGACATAGGCCCGATGAAGCCTATCTTATATTCACGGGCTTCCGTTACGCTAGTCATCATTGCCGTCAATGCAACTACAGCGAAACCCATAATCATCAATTTTTTCATATTAAACTCCCTCCTGCTTAACTTATTTGCACTAAATTTACCGCGTTATTCTTTTTACTCGCGCGTTTTTGTTAATCTTGATGATAATACATGTGACCATTAATTCAAGTATTTGGCAAACCAAACAAATCTAAATATGAGCCCCGTCGCATTAGGAGCCAGGTTCCAAAAGTGTCACGAATTAATTTTTCAGCCCTGCTTATAACTCTTATAATGCCAAACCAGGAATAAAAGCACTATTACTGTAGCTAACCAGTGAACCCAAAAAATTGTAACCAAAATCAGAAATGCCAAAATTAATCTTAAAATAATTTCCCAAGCCGGTAATCTTCGTTGATCAAACGCAAGAGTAGCACTCGACACCAAATAAATAACAACTAGAAGCCGAATAACTGCAGAACTAAATTCCCAAAAATCAAATTTCACGCCACTCTCTTCGACTAATAATAGGACAGGATAAAACGCAAATACAAAAGGAACGATAAATTTTACCAAACCTATTCTCAGCGCATAAACAGCCGTTCGCAATGGAGGCGCTTCAGCGATTGATGCCGCTGCATATGCTGCCACAGCTACAGGAAATTCGCAGAAGTCCTTCTCTCCAAGGGCGGAAACAAATAATTTGCGGCCAAGCCTAAATGGTATTGTTTGATCCTTTTTGCCATGAAAATAAGAAGTCTAGTGCCGACTGAAGCTTTCCGGATTAAGTCAAAACCAGGTCGAAAGTGCCAAGTTTTTCGCTACTTGATACGGGCTTAAATTCAACTACGACGCTTTCTTTACGTTGAGTATTGCGAAGAATGAAGTCTCTATTATTTTCTGGTTCGTCCGCAAAATACATCTGGGTCACGAGTTCGTTAAAACCGATCCCGTTGACTTTGAAGTGTATATGAGGTGTCCGTCCAAATCTGCCTTGGCCATATCCAGCCGGCTTAATCGTTTTGAAAGTATAACGCCCGTCTTCATCCGTTCGTGTCTTTCCATATCCTTGGAAATTGTAATCCCAAGGCAAACTGGAATCATCACGGTGGTCCTGATAACGCCCCCATTTGTTAGCTTGCCAAATTTCTACAAGCGCGCGAGGTATGGGCTGTCCATCGATGTTGAAAACCCTACCCTGAACGATATGTAATTCGCCTGAGGCACGCTTATGACCACTGCCCACGAAAGTCAAATCAGCATCTTGGTCAATTGGTTTGTCAATAGGATAAAACGGTCCTTCGGATTGTCCTGGTGTCGGCAACAAACTTGCCTGCGCCCATTTTGGTAGAGCATTTGTTCCAAAAAACAAAGGACCCGAAATTGCTACCCTCCACAAGAACCTTCTTCTGGTTGAATGGCTTTTCTCCATAACGGTAGCTATATCACTGTTATTACTCATTTTGTAGGGCCTAAACTTGCTTTCCCAGGCATCCCGGCATAAAGATACCCAATTATCCTCTCAGCCGCACCATGGTCGTAAAGATCATTATGTCCGGCATCGGAAAATTCGTAGAAATCCTTCTGTCCTGGGGCAGCTTCAAACAATTTTTTTCCAAGCTTGAACGGCACCGTTTGATCCTTTTTGCCGTGCAAAATAAGAAGTCTGGTATCTATATTAATCAACTTATTTATTGAATCATATTTATCGCGTAGAAGAAAATTGGTCGGCAAAAATCTAAAGTGATGATGGGCGGTTTCTGCCATTGACGTAAAGGGGGCTTCAAGAATTAGTGCTGAAATAGCCTTATTTTGCGCCAATTCGACAGCCACGCCACTTCCTAATGATTCTCCATATATGACTACTTTGGATATTGGAATTTGTTGGCTTGCCAGAAATTGAAGTCCAGAATGACCATCTAAATAAAGATTTTCTTCAGTTGGTGAACCTTGATTTGGTCCATAACCACGATAGGAAAGAAGCAAAACCCCAAATCCACGGTCTAAAAATGGCTTCACCTTCGTTGCACGATACCCTATATGACCCGCATTACCATGAAGGTACAAAAGCGTTAAATTCTCCGGATCCGTTGGCGGTTTGTACCAAGCTAACAGAGCTAAACCATCTTTTGTCTTTAAATTAATAGACCGCATCTCTGGCACGCCAAACTCAGCAGGAGATATTTTCCCGACTGAAGGCCTATACAATAAACTGCGCTGAGATACGAATAAAAACAAGACTATTACGAGGTAAATGGCAACAGCTATACAAACTACGGAAACAGCCAGTTTCATGTAATCCAAATCCCCTCGGAGATCTTTCCTGTATTTCGCCGCACACCCTCCCCCTTGTCTATTCTACTTTGATAACTGCTCCTTGATAGCCTCTTCCCAAGCGTCGGGATCGAACCCCATCGGCCCCATTGCTCCGGCATAGGCGATCTTTTGATCAGAACCTATTACATATAACCGCTCTGGCCAACCCGCATATTTTTTCTCTGCGTCATCGTCCATTCCGTCAAGGTACATCGGCATTTCAAGGTTTAAATTCAAAACACAAACCTCGGCTATATTGCCTCTCTCTTCAATTGTAGTCGGTTGGTCGAAAATTATACCGATAGATCTATTGCGTTCAGTTTTGTAGCCACCAACAGAATTTTCAGGGTGGGCTTCCCTAATATATATGCAACAAAACTCGACTTGATCTTTATAACTTTGATAGATTTTGTTAAGGCGCACGGCCTTGGCACGAAATGGTGGTCAGGTGTACGAGCCAAATAGAAGCGCCACAGGCTTGTCAAGAAGCGATGATAAGGTAAACATTTCACTGGTTCTTTTCCCCTTTGCATCGAGTCGTTCCATGGTAAAATCTGGAGCCGGTTGCCCTTCCTTTGGCGCGCCTAAATCGCACTTGATCCTTTCTTGGAGATAATGGACCCATTCCTCTTTGGAGATATTCCAATCTTTCCAGGGATGTTTAGAGACATTGGCCTTATTATTTTTGACCCTCTCAAAAAGTTCCTCTGCTGTGGGAATACACGCTTCTATATTCTCGGACATAACATTCTCCAAAAAAAATAACCTAATAGGATGGAGGATGGTGAGTCAATGCGTGTCGCCGGTTAACCAAGCATTCGTTCAAATGATGGTTAAGGTGTGCTCACTGAATTCTTCAATATTGCCCTCAAATCCACCTACCAAAGCACTAAACCAAATCGCCGGGTCCATGCCGGTATCAACTCGTGAAATCGTCAATTTATCGGCTGCCTCAATCTTCCGATAAGTGCCGTGGTTTGTCACACTTAATTCAGATGCTCTCTCGGAAAAATCCACCAATGGAGAAAATTCCGGCACATCCGGCACGTAGATAATCGCCATTATGAAAGTTCCCTTACCATCTCACCTTTGAGCTGCCACATATCCTCAATGGTTTTAGTCTCTGGACTATCGCCCTCGACAAAGGTTTCTATCATCGCATCCAAAGTCAGCGCAGCATCCATCGCGTCTACTTTGCCTAAGCTACGGGTCTGCAAAGATATCTCTAGTGGGTATCCATTTGGATCACGGAAATACAGCGATTTAATAACCTCATGTTGGACCTCTTCACTGATGGTGACTCCCTTGGCAACTAAACGCTCCCGCCATTGAACCAATTCGGCATCTGTTTCGACCCGCCACGACGTATGGCGGGCCATTCCAAGGTAACCACGCAATCCAGCCTGATCATTCATCGGCTCGATGCCAATATAATAAAAAAAAGCGATAGCGGCACCGTTTCCGGCATCAAAAAAGAAATGTAGAAAATCTGGGTGCACATCGCGGCCCCAGCCTTTTGCTGTAATCGCATGCAGTACTTTTAAGCCAAGAATATCTCGGTAAAACTCTACAGTCTCTTTTGGTTTCCAAGTTGGAAAGGCGGTGTGGTGGACACCGTGTAGCTCAGGTTGTGGAATCTCACTCATAATCTTACTCCTTGCTGGCTGGGAATTTTTCTCTCAACCAATCCGTCAATAATCCACCGGCTTCAATACGACCTGGTTTTTCGCCGACGGTGATCGCATGGCCGTGGTGGTCTCCTCGAATGCTATGTTGCGATTTATCATTTGTGGAAATGGCTTCGTAAATAGCTTTGCTATCAGAAGGGTAAACAGTGTTGTCGCCGGTATAAGAAATTAGGATAGATGGTTGCTCAACCGATGGGGCCGTCCGAGCCATCGCCGCCTTTGACGTCAAACCTGACCAAGTTGAAAGCCATGATTCTGGCGAACAGAAACGTGCAAATCCGACACTGCCGTAGTTGGACTGATAAGGGTCTTGCCCCCAAACTGAGCCATATTTTCGGTCCGAAAAATCAAGGCTGAGGTCAAAATAGCGAAGGTCAGCAGCGGTGCGCCATATGGTCATTACTGGCGTATGAACGCTAAGCACGCGGTCGTTTGCTTCACCGGTCGACCCAAATCTTTTTCGAGCTAACATACGAGTGTCAATGAGTTCGAGGGCGACTTCATCTAATCGGGCAACACGCCCCTTCTGAGCCTGACGATATTTTTTAACGAATGCGGTTTTATAGCTCGAGCTTTTTGGAGGATCGGAAAAGCCATTTTCCGGGTTCAATGGATCTAGATCGGTATTAATTGAAAAAGCATCCTCCTCATCAACAACGGAGGGATCAATACAGTTCAACAACACAATTCCCTGTCCGGGATGAGGCGAGACGTAGGCCAAGCCATCGGGCGCAGGCAAACTCGCCTCCATTAAATTTACCGGCCTGCCACCGGGAGTCCGTTCTAGCCGCTTCTCTGGATCCAGAACAGCCTGCTGATTGTAAAATGTGTAAAGACTCGCACCGCCCGAATTTCCCAACAGAACAATTTTCTCGAAGCCAAGTTCACGCAATTGGTTAAGACCCGCGGCAACATCAAGCAGTGCCACTTCGTGTTCCAGTCTAAGATCGTTACCCACTGAGCGCGACGTCTGCGTAAAAGCAGCAAACCCTGCTTCGACCAAATCAGGTATCAAGTAGTGGGTCGCCAAAAATTCGCGCGGGTGCATGATGCAAATGACAGTTTTCGGCTTTCCCCGCCAATAAAGAAATCCATTGCACGCGGCATCATCTTCTGTCCGAAGGGGAAAGACGCTGACCGAAGTTCCGTCAGGCAACCCTTCCATGGTCCACTCTGCATTGCGAAAACCAGCCGTGGTTTTTTTGAGTGTCGGAATGGGTTCGTGAGATTTCATCCTCTACGGTAATAATAATTCGTAGCCAAATCAATAGATCAAGTTTTGGTTAGTTC
>CAZXSC010000054.1:0-16950 GCA_964643045.1 uncultured Rhodospirillaceae bacterium | reverse complement strand
AAATCATGGACCCCGGTCACCATGATTTAGTGATGGCCATGACATCACACTTACCTCATTTAATAGCCTATACAATCGTCGGTACGGCTACGGACCTTGAAAAATCATTGACAAACGAAGTTATTAAATTCTCGGCCGGCGGATTTCGTGACTTTACACGAATAGCTGCTTCTGATCCAACTATGTGGCGTGATGTATTTTTAAACAATCGTGATGCAGTTCTTGAGATGCTACAAAGATTTAGTGAGGATATTACCGCACTCCAACGAGCAATTCGCTGGGGTGAAGCAGATACCCTTTACGAATTATTTGCGCGCACTAGGGATGTACGCCGCAGTGTTATTGAAGCCAAGCAGGAAAAAATGTACGATTAACTAGTCAATCCGGCAATATTAATATTTACCAATAGATGTTAACAAATCCGCCTACCAGTTGATTGCTGGCAAGTGCATCAATGATACCGGGCCGATGGTTAGTTTTTGATCTTGGATGGTGAGGGGTAGGTTGATCGTACCATTTGAACCAGCACTATTTTTAGAAAATAAACTTAACATTACCTTAGACAACAATGCCTTTTTAGACCCGATGTAACCCTTCTTTTCTAATCTATCTATTGTTTGAATGATGCCCTCAAAAGTTGCTGACATTGCCACTAGGGGTTGTAATTTTTTATCAAGAGCCAAAGTGCCAGCACCATATGACTTAAGCCTCCCTATAACTCCTCGCATTGAATCGATTTCAACAATTCCGCCAGCATTTCTCCACTTTATAACATTTTGTTTACTCAACACAGGATCTAGATGGCCTATGACCCTCAAATTTGTTGAAAATTCCTGAATGGTATTACCCAAAGGCAAATTAAGAGAACCTGCTAAATTAAGTCCCTGTAATTTCAACTGTATAACCAATGCAACATTCGTTAAATCTTTATGATCGGCCAATTTGAGAGGTACGGATTTCTTAATATTTAAGAACACAGACTTTATCTTTGTCACCGACCTTGATTTTTTTTCTAATAAGTTAAAATCTTCAACTCTTAGTTTAAATTCCCTCGGCCAACTGCCTTGAACTTTTTTGGCATCGATGTGAATTATATTCGCTATACTTGCAAACTCATAAATTCTGTCATTATCTACTAAAGACAGATCCTGCGATCCGCTCAAATCAACTCTATAACTATCAAGGTTCCACGGCCGCATTTCAACTGTAGCGCGCTGCCCTCGCCAAGACCATTTTTTACTCGCTAATTTATTTTGCTGCTCATCAATCTTAATAGGTGTTTCAAAATTTGGTTCCAATAGGGTTAATCGGAAGTAAAACGGGAAACCTTTAATTTCAAATTTTCGATACGATGCGATTACTTTCCGTTCAGAACTTCGGTCAACCCAATCCTCCACGATAATTCGTAGGCTCTCCGCCATGGCAAACCAGTAAATTGCATAAAGGAATGCGACGCCTGCTAAAATGAAAACAAGAATTATTAGTTTTCTACACACCATATTGTAAAGACATAATGTAACAAATTAAATTTATTGCTCAACTTATAACGTATCGAACTGAAATAATTCGAAGTCGTATTTGTAACAAAATAGGTTCATATTACTGATACCAGTCTATCCATGAATTAATCATCAGCAATCCTAGATAATAAATATATTAATTGTGCGCGCTCATCTAATGACAAATTATTGGAAATATTGTAATCATGGCTTTCAACCATAGGTTTTAACTTTTCAATCCACACCTTACCAAGGGCACTGGAAACCAAAGCATAAGAACGACGGTCAACAGGAGACGGACGCCTTTCTACCAACCCCCTCGATTCCAATGCATCGATTACCGCTACCATCGTCGAACGTTCAATGCCTACCGCACGAGCCAATGCGGACTGCGTAAGCCCAGGATTTGCATAAATCAACAATGCCACACCAAATTGACCCGGTGTTATCGCCATAATACTCATGGATTTTACAAAATCGTTAAAAACCGTTACCTGGGCCCGACGTAAGTGATACCCAACCAAATTCGGTAAAATGTCAAAATCGACTATTATCTCTTCGTTATTAGCCTTTGAATTTGAAATCGTATTATCCACCCAGTCTAGAGCTCGTTCACGCTAATAGTACCACTTTGACAAAAACAAAGTTTTTAGGCTCAAATTTGTCCATACGTTCACGTTTGGTATAAATCGCAAAAAAGATTGATCCCAGTAGATTACATGGTTGCGCTGGACCCTCCGGCTTCAGCCATTTTCCTTAAAACAAACCGTTGCAATTTGCCTGTTGCTGTCAACGGCATTTCGTCAAGAAAGTGTATCCTGCGAGGACATTTATAAATTGAGAGATTTTGAATTAGCATCTCAGTTATTTCCTTTTCAAGTTTATTTGTTGAATCGGCCAATTTCGTTGCGACTATAAATAATGCCAATCGAATAAGACCATCTTCATTTGGCACCCCTACAACTGCCGCTTCATAAACGTCTTTATGTTTCAGAACCTGTTCCTCTATTTCTGCAGGACTAACCCATTGACCAGAAATTTTGAGCATGTCGTCAGCACGTCCCTGATATTCATAATAGCCCTCAGAATCAAAAGTGAACATATCGTTTGTACAATACCAACCGTCCTTAAAAACTTTACTCGTGCGTTGCTCCATATTCCAATAACCAATAGCTACGCACTCCATGTGCACCCATAATACTCCCGGTGTGTCCGGTTCCGTGACTAAATGGCCATCTTTGTCCGTTACTTTCACTTCAGTTCCTGGCGTTGGCACTCCACAAGTGCCGGGACGTATCTGATCTGGACGATTAGCTAAAAACAAAAAACAAGTTTCCGTAGCGCCAATACCCTCTAGCATTGACCGGCCAGTAGCATCCATCCACTGATCAAAAAGAGACCGCGGAAGTTTTTCGCCAGCCGTAATATAATGACGCACATTTTTGAAATCCGCTAAACCTGATATGCCTCCCCGTAACATATTACGATAAAAAGTTGGAACACTTAACAATATTGTTGGCTTGTAACGCTGAACAATTCTTGTGACGGCTTCTGCATCAGGCCATTCAGAATAAAGAATAACAGTAGCTCCCAGCTTAATTGGCGCCAATAAACAGTGAGCCAAAGAAAAAGCAAAAAACAGCTTTGAAGTGCCATAAATCCTATCGCCAGGACCAACGTCTAAAACTTCACCCATTAAATAATCAGTTGCTAGAGTGGTTTTCTGACTATGCACGACACCCTTTGGCTTACCGGTAGTTCCTGACGAATACATCCAAAGAGCTGGGTCATCGTATTTCAGCGCAACAGCATCTAACTCTGAAGAAGCTCGTTCCATCATTTTTGGCAGGTAATAACCGGGAACATACTCAACATCGGTATTGATGATCAGAGGTGTTAAATCAATATGGCTAGCAACACCCAAATAATCGGACAAAAATACCCCGTCTATTGCGATAGCTTTTGCTTCGCTATCATTCATCGTATAAGCTATGTCATTGGCGCTTAAACGAAGGTTAATTGCTATTGGTACAGCACCAATTTTCATCAAACCCAAATAAACAAAAAAAAATGCTGGCGTGTCACGCATCATCAATACGACCCTATCTCCAACAGCGATACCCAACTCACTAAAAGCATTACCCGCACGATTAACTTTTTCCCATAATTGACCATAAGTAACCGTTTCTTCATCACAAATAATAGCAGGATCATTTTTTTGACGCCGTATTTGTGACGGAGCCAAAATTGATTCGGCCAAATTTACTATGCCATGGTTTGCACTATTGGTTGATGCCACTTTGAGCCTTTCCAAAAAAATCAGTTAAATTCGTCGATTTTATTTTAATTCTTTAGTATTAACCCCTTATTTGCACAAATAATGGATGTTTAATTAAGGATCCGACTATGTCAATTAGAAAAGGATTAATCTCAAATTGCTTTTAAAAGACCAAAAATTTAATAATAAACACCGTAAACAATCGCATGTGTGGTAAGACGCCGTCAGAATCTAAATTTATTTTGATTGGATATTTTTTAACGGCGTTTTGTTTAATTGCCTGTAGCAGAAAAAACATAGAATGGCGACATCCGGTGAAATCAGAAAACAGTTGGAACTTGGACAAACTAAATTGCAAGGATCACGCTAATGGATTACTCGTCCGAGATTTGGAAATTAATGACAATGCCAACATACCTAGCCGAGATGATCTACAAATTCAATTTGCAAAGTTTGATAGACAGAAAAAATACCGTTCTTTTTTTAAGGATTGTATGCTTAAAAAAGGCTACAATCTGATTCTTGGTAAATCGTTAGAATAATATTTTCGAAAATGAATAAGTCTGACAAAAAAATACTTTCTTCTTTCCTTATTGATTCTGGAATCAATCAATCAGCCGAAAG
Organism: uncultured Rhodospirillaceae bacterium; assembly: GCA_964643045.1. Lineage (GTDB taxonomy): Bacteria > Pseudomonadota > Alphaproteobacteria > Rhodospirillales > UBA2165 > TMED23. The sequence goes on along the minus strand of CAZXSC010000054.1, from coordinate 12,549 downwards.
TATTCTGGATTTAATAAAAGGTATCGCTGCTGCACCCGAATACTCAAGCCTAACCGCCAATTCAAAAGATTGGCTTGGACTTATTTCTCCCAATTTACCAAAAAATTTAGCCAAAATTCTAGTTTCTGAATTAGAAAATATAATCAACGTCGACGACGGCCTCAATAGCGGCCATGACATAGAAACATTCAAGAAAAGACTTCTAAATCTCCGTCGTGAACTCAAAAATAAAAATATAACGGGCTTTATGGTTCCTTTAGCAGATGAACACCAAGGGGAATATATCCCTAAAAATGCACAAAGATTAACATGGCTAACGGGATTTACCGGCTCAGCCGGTATAGCCATCGTGCTCAATACTAAAGCGGCAATATTTGTTGATGGGCGATACACACTACAAGCAAATATGCAAGTAAACAAAAATCTATTTCAAATAAACTCTTTAACACAGAAAACATTGAACACATGGATTTCTGAGACACTAACCTCTGGCAGTAAACTTGGTTTTGACTCTTGGCTTCACACCCCGGACGATATTAATCGGCTAAAAGAATCATGTGATAAAGCCGGCATTGAATTGACAGCGCTGGATACTAATCCAATTGATACTATCTGGACTAATCAACCATGCCCACCGCTTACGCCAGTTGTTATTATGGATTCTGCCCTAACGGGTCAGACTTCGCCCAATAAACGAGCCAGAATTTCCAAAAAATTAAAAAGAAACAGTTTGGCCGCTTGCGTCCTCACCGCCCCAGATTCTATAGCCTGGCTGGCCAACATTCGTGGAAATGATGTTCCTTACACCCCATTCTGCCTCGCATTCGCAATTTTCTATTCTGATGGCAGCCTGGATATATATAGTGACCCGAGAAAGTTCTCAACGAATATACGTGAGAAATTGGGGCCAAATATAAGGGTTTTACCAAACAAAGATTTCTTGCCTGCACTCCGCGCCATGGGCAAGAAAAATTCTAAAGTTGGTATTGATTATTCATCTTCTGCAGAAATTATAAAAAATACCCTGACACTATCGGGGGCAACAGTCCAACGAATCTCAGATCCGTGCCAACTACCAAAAGCAAAAAAAAATCCGATTGAATTGGACGGCATACGCAAAGCACATCTGAGAGATGGTATCGCTTTAACAAAATTCTTAGCGTGGGTAATGGAAAATTCTCCTAACAATAATTTGACTGAACTATCTGCAGCGACCAAGCTAGAGGGTTTTCGGCGGGAAGAAAAAAACATCCAAGGGTTAAGTTTCCCTACAATTTCTGGGATGGGGCCGAATGCGGCCATCGTGCATTACCGTGCTACAAAAGAAAGTAATCGCAAATTCGAACAAAACTCTCTTTATCTAGTTGACTCTGGTGCACAGTATCTCGATGGCACCACCGATGTTACAAGGACAGTCGCGATTGGCATCCCAACTGATGAAATGAAAGATCGTTTTACTCGGGTCCTTAAAGGCCACATAGCATTAGCTACAGCAGTATTCCCAAAAGGCACAACTGGATCACAATTAGATATACTTGCCCGCTTACCATTATGGGAAATTGGTTTAGATTATAACCACGGCACGGGTCATGGTGTTGGGAGTTACCTTGGAGTTCATGAAGGGCCACAACGTATCTCAAAACAACCTAACCATATAGCGTTAGAACCTGGCATGGTAATTTCAAATGAACCGGGATATTATAAACCAAATGAATACGGAATTAGGATTGAAAATCTAGTGACTGTTATGGAAGCTTCAAATCAATCGTTTGATATTAAGCGGGATGATCATTCTCTGCTCTGCTTTGAAACCCTTACTTTAGTGCCCATAGACCTTAAATTGATTGAAAAAAAACTTTTAAATACTAGGGAGATAAATTGGGTAAACACATATCATCAAAAGATCAGGGAATCATTGGCGCCATTATTGGATACAAAAACTCAGGGTTGGCTTGAACTGAATACTCAAGCAATAAAGCTATAAAAACATTTTCAAAATATTTACTTCACCTTATCTAATTCAATTTATTTTTTAATTACTTCAATACAATCATAATAATACATCGATTCTGCATACCTTCTTTAGCAACTTAAATTTATGATTAAGAAACAATGTTTTAATCTCATAATTAAACTGCTACTAGTTCCATAAACTTTGAAATACGTATGAATGAGCCTTTAATTATTAGAATAATCACACCAACAAAAAATATTGGTGTCCTTTTTCTTAACTTTTATGTAAGAGTTTTGTATTTAAACCCCCCTAAGTATTCAAAAATCGATATAATCTTAATGGGATGTTACTTGATTGCTCGGCGGTTTTAGCCAAAATACATGCCTAGCTATAAAAACAATCATAATAACAGAAATTTGTATTTGATTATGAACGATAAACTAAAAAAAAATACACCAGTGAACACTATCTGGGGTGGTCGTTTTAGTGAGGGCCCCTCAGAAATAATGGAGCATATAAACGCTTCAATTGATTTTGACAAAAGGATGTATACCCAAGATATTGCTGCTTCCAAAGCTCACGCGATTATGCTGGCGGACCAAAATATTATCTCTACTGAAGATTGTAAGAAAATTACTAAAGGGCTCAATCAAATTTCTGATGAAATTAATGCTGGTAAATTTGAATTTAAAAGATCCCTTGAAGATATTCACATGAATATTGAATCTCGACTTACAGAAATAATAGGTGATCCAGCCGGAAAGCTGCATACAGCAAGGTCAAGAAATGACCAGGTTGCAACTGACTTTAAACTTTGGGTTAGGGAAGAACTAAACGAATTAGATAATTCACTAAAATCCCTGCAAGAAACATTTATCAACCGAGCCGAGGAACATTCTTCAACAATATTGCCTGGCTTCACTCACATGCAACCAGCACAACCGGTTACTCTTGGTCATCATCTATTATCATACGTAGAAATGATCGGCCGGGATAGAGGTCGAATTAAGGATTGCAGAAAACGACTAAATGAAAACCCCTTGGGTTCCGGTGCTCTGGCTGGCACATCTTTTCCTATTGACCGAGATGCAACAACATCCGCGCTAAATTTTGACCAACCTACATCAAACTCATTAGATGCTGTATCCGATAGAGACTTCGCTCTCGAATATCTATCTCTAGCATCGATTTTATCTGTCCATCTTTCTAGATTGGCGGAAGAAATCGTAATCTGGGCAAGCCCTCCATTTAACTTTATAAATTTACCCGATTCATTTTCGACCGGTAGTTCAATGCTGCCGCAGAAAAGAAACCCAGATGCGGCAGAACTGGTACGTGCAAAATCAGGCCGAGTGATCGGTAATTTAACCGGCCTACTGGTCACGCTGAAAAGTTTACCTCTTTCCTACAGTAAAGATATGCAAGAAGATAAAGAACCAGTATTTGACACAGCAGATACACTAGCCCTAACAACTGTAACGATGGCCAACATGTTAAATGAAGTTACCTTCAACGCTGATAAAATGCTAACTGTGGCCAAAAATACTAATTCAAGCGCGATTGATTTAGCAGATTGGCTAGTAAGAGAATTAGGTCTACCATTCCGGGAAGCACATTACATAAGTGGTAAAATAGTAAAACTTTCTGAGGAAAGAAACCTCCGCCTTGAAGAACTTTCACTTGCAGATATGCAAGGCGTAGAGCCTAATATTACCGCAGCTGTGTTTGATTCTCTCGATATTGAAAAAGCACTAAACGCAAGGAAAAGTTTTGGAGGCCCGGCACCTAAAAATGTCAAAGATGCTTGCGCCAAAGCTCGTCGCAAGTATCTTGATTGAATAGGGTTTGGATTAAATATGATATTAAATTATCGCACCCGCCTAGCTGTATTAGCAGTAATAGTTAGCATTCTGACGTTATCAATAATATCGGCCTGTGGAAAAAAAGATAATGTTCAGCCTCCAGAAGGTGAGAAGACAGATTTCCCTCGCAAGTATCCGAGCTACTAATCATTCTAATAGTTGTCTGAACAGAAGAAAACATGGATCATTTTGATTACAAAAACGGAGAACTTACTGCTGAAAACGTATTGGTCTCTGCCATAGCAGAATCAGTTGGAACCCCTTTTTACTGCTACTCAGCTTCCAACATTGAACATCATATCGAGGTTTTTAAAAAGGGGCTAATAGGACTTCCGGCCACTATTTGTTATTCTGTCAAAGCAAATTCGAATTTAGCGGTAATTAAAACAATCGCCGATATGGGGGCAGGTGCTGATGTTGTATCATCAGGAGAATTGTATCGAGCTTTGCAAGCCGGGGTACCACCTAAAAAAATCGTTTTTTCCGGAGTCGGCAAAACGTCTAACGAACTGGCTCATGCTCTTAAAGAAGACATTTTACAGGTGAATATTGAATCTAAGGCAGAACTTATAGCTCTTAATAGCATCGCTACTACTTTGGGAAAGAAAGCTCACGTCGCTTTTCGAATCAATCCAGATATTGATGCCCACACCCACGAAAAAATTTCAACTGGCCGAACCGGAGACAAATTTGGCATCGAGTGGACACGTATAAACGAGATCTTCGATTACGCCAATAAATTAGATTGCATTGAAATTACAGGGCTCGCAGTGCACATAGGTTCTCAGTTAACAGAACTGGCACCGTTCAGAGATGCATTTGTTCGCCTCAAAGGTATTGTTAAACAACTTCGGTCACAAGGTTATGTAATTTCGCGACTTGATCTCGGTGGGGGCCTTGGAATTTCTTACGATAATTCTCCTGCTCCCACTCCTGCAGAATATGGGACGGTTGTAAGAAATGTCTTTGAGAACTTTGGTTGCGATTTATTATTTGAACCAGGACGCGCAATTGTTGGTAATTCAGGTATATTAGTGACGAAAGTAATTTATATAAAAAACGCTACAAGTCGCCGCTTTATAGTTCTCGATGCAGCAATGAATGACCTAATGCGACCATGTCTTTATGATGCCAAACACGATATCGTATCTGCCAAAGAACCGACAGCGGATACTCGTATAGAGAAGGTCGATATAGTCGGTCCAGTTTGCGAGACGGGTGATACCTTTGCCAGTGAGGTGGAATTACCTACTTCGGAAATCGGTGATTTACTGGCAATTCGTTCCGCAGGTGCATATGGATCTGTTATGGCCTCAACCTATAATAGCCGTCCCCTTATTCCAGAGGTTATGGTTAAAGGCGCTAAATTTTCAATTGTTCGTGAAAGAATAACACCAGAATTTTTCGCCGATTTTGAGAATTTTCCCGATTGGAACAGTTAAAAATTTATACATTAACCTGGATACTTTGCGATCCAAGTTAAATATGTGAAGCAACCGCCATAAGAAATATTCAACGCTATGATTATTCTTAGTCTAAAAATATTAGCGGCTTTTGTTTATAACCCGATATATGGATAACAAAACTTGTTTAGACAATATCTTCCTCATTTTTAATATTTTTCTTGCCACATAATCTATAGACTCTGCGCGTGATTGAAGTAAAATGAGGCGCGTGCTAATCCAGCCCACATAATGCAAACCACTATTTTTACATAATAAATCTGATGGGAATGACGATTTCTTGACCCTTTTTCCATGAAATTTAAGTTTAGCACAATTCGAAATCCCAAACTTCCAATTAAATACCTTATACATCTACTTTCTCCCTAGATTCGAACGCCAATAACGGCGTACGGAAGTTTTAAGCAAAATCCGTGCCGCTACGTGTTCAAAAATACGTTTTAATTATCAATGATATAGGGAAACTTTTCTAATACTAGGATAGCCTTGAAACGATTTAGAAGGGTAAATTCTTCCACAAGACCTCAACTTGAATTCACTGGCCTTTTTCTTTTTTCGGTGTGTTTGTTTCAGATTTGGCCTTTTTCTTCGGATCTGGCCCCTTAGAAGGCTTGCCAACTGGTTCAGCTCTAAACGCACCATAAGTAATATCGAGACGCTTTGCCGTCTTGGGGAGCTTCTTAAACTCGCCTGTAAATTTTACAAATTTACCCGGCGAAAGGATTAACTTTTCCGGTTTTACAGTTTTGGTTTGAACGACTTTACCCTCACTATCGATTGCCTGTAAAAGAATTTCCGGTACTCGCTGTACGGCGTTTGAAACGTTGGTAATTACGCCTTTAATAATTGTAACCTGCTTACCATTGCGTTCCTCTCGCATCGGATCTTCAGATTTAATCTTAAGTCCTTGGCCAGGGATTGAAACGGGAAAGCCAATTAATTCAAAAACAATGTTAGATTCGGGGATAAATTCTACCACCATGACCCGTTTGTAAAAGGCGCCCGCACCAACTCCCCCAATTATAAGCAAGAGTATCAGAATCCAAATAAGCGTTTTTACGAAACCTCCTTTACTCTTTTCTTCGTCCTCGCCTTCAGAATCAAACCTATCTGTTTGTATAGGCTCAGGATCATCCATATCCTCTAAATCCTCGGGATCAATAGCCCCATCCTCTGCATCTTCAGCAGTTTCTAAAGACACACCGCCGATCGGTTCAGGATCCTCCAAATTCTCCAAATCTTCTAAACTAATATCTTCATCCTGTTCGTCTTCATTTGGTTCGAGTAGACTATCCACAGCCCCGTCATCTTCAGTGCCTAACATCTTTTCTAACTCTTCATCGGAGGGCACTTCATCCATAACAGTTCCGGGTTCCGGTTCTGGGGTTGGCTCTGGTTCCGGAATTGGGTCTGGTTCCGGAATTGGGTCTGGTTCCGGAATTGGGTCTAGTTTCGGAATTGGCTCTGGTTCCGGAATTGGCTCTGGAATCTGCATAGATGCCGTGGACTGTTCTTGAGGGGCAATAGTATTAACTACCTCGGGTGAAGTGCCAAATTGTCCCGGTGGTACATACTGAACGGGTACGTAGTGAGCCTGCGATTGCGGTGGTGACGGATATTGATGCCACGTATGAGCACAATTAAAGCAACGAACAGTCCGTCCACGATCTCCTATATCTGAACCAGTAACACTAAATGATGTCGAACAGGACGGGCAAGAAATATACATTGTCCACCAAAATAATTATATTGATGGTTATTTATAGAAAAATGCTGTTCTGAACGCAAGCGGTGCTGGACGAAAGGGTTATTTGCATGCCATTCTTACCAAATATTTAACTATACAAGACGTTTCGGAAAACTAACGATAATGACTGAAGTTGTTCGATTTGAGAATGTTGGGTTACGTTACGGACTAGGGCCAGAAGTACTGCAAGACATAACTTTTAGCCTAACAGCAGGTTCGTTTCATTTCTTGATAGGCCCTAGTGGAGCTGGAAAATCATCACTTTTGCGGTTAATGTATCTGGCTCATCGTCAAACTCGTGGTTTTATCTCTTTATTTGGTCAAGACACTTATCAGCTACCAAGAGAAAAGCTTCCTCAAATCCGCCGCCGTATTGGCGTTATGTTCCAAGATTTCAGGTTACTGCCCCATCTTAGCGCTTTTGACAATGTAGCACTGCCACTTAGAGTTGCGGGAATTCGCGAATCAGAAGTTAAGCGTCATGTTGAGGAATTGCTGGTCTGGGTAGCATTAGAGAACCACATGGATGTTCGGCCACCAACATTGTCTGGTGGGCAACAACAGCGCGTGGCAATTGCAAGAGCTGTTATTTCAAGACCAAAAATTCTTTACGCTGATGAACCAACAGGTAATGTCGATGATCGCATTGCAGCACGCCTAATGCATTTGTTCGACGAGCTTAATAAACTTGGTACAACCGTTGTTATCGCTACCCACAACGAATCAATAGTCAGTAAATTCAAACGGCCAGTATTGAAAATAGACTCTGGCCGATTAGAAATTATTCGCCAAAAAGAAGAGCTGCATAAATTGATTAAAACAGGGTCAAATTTAACATCAAATTTTTCTGATCAAAATGGGGCATCCAAATAAATGCGCTTCGGACAATCAAACCTAGCCTTCGAGAAAGACGATTCTAACCGATTTTTACCATGGCTTATCGCCTTTATGGCTTTATTGGCAGCGCTATCCGTTGCAGGATTTCTAGTACTTGAACAAATTTCGGCAAACTTTGAATACAACAGTCAGGATAGTATGACAGTTCAAATACCGACTGGAGAAAATTCAAAAGCAGACGAGAAAAATGCCCATAAAATACAAATGACTTTGAGAAAAATGGAGGGTGTATTAGAAGCAAAACGCATTTCTCATGCAGAAATAAGAAAGTTATTACAACCTTGGCTTGGTGGAGCCATTGGTTCAGAAGCGATACCCTTACCACAAATTTTCGATGTTAGGATAAACCGCGATTCGACGTTAACGGCCAGGAAATTAGTGGATACATTAACGCTCATCATACCTGGTACAACGGTTGACGATCATAGTCTTTGGATAACAAGTTTAGTTGACACATTACAATCTGCCGAACTTATTGCTCTAGTCATTGTTTTCTTAATTATCTTAGCAACAATTGGAACGGTTATATTTACCACACGTACTGGTATGGGCATACACAAACAAACTATCGAAGTACTTCACTTCGTGGGAGCCCACGACTCCTTCATAGCTCGACAATTTGCCATCAAAGCATTCTTAGTGGGCTTACAGGGCGGAATTGGCGGCGTTTTGCTTGCCACCCCGATACTTTATATTTCAGAGTACATTCTGAAACACCTAGAAGCTGGCTTACTGCCAAAGGCGAATTTAAATATTACAATTTGGCTAGGTGTTAGCCTTGTCGTTCCAATAGTGGCCATAGTAGCTATGATTACAGCTCAATCCACCGTGATGAAAACGTTAAAAAAAATGGTGTAAAGGGTGTCTGCGCTTTATAAATTTACCAGCCTAGTTAAAAAAATTAATTACGTACTTTTATTTTCAATTGTAATATTTCTTACTATTGTTATGTGGACGTTAGGACTTCTTAATTTTGTGAAAAAAATCCCTGATTCTGTAAGTGATCATGAAACCGTCACTGACGCTGTTGTCGTTTTAACAGGCGGTAGCGAGAGGCTAAAACAAGGTTTAAAATTATTAACAAACAGGAAAGCAAAAAAGCTTTTTATATCAGGTGTTTACCGTGGCAATGATGTACGCCACCTACTCCAAGTTCAGAAACACAATCCCGCGGAAGTATTATGTTGTATCAATCTAGGTTATGAAGCTACTTCTACTGCTGGGAACGCAATAGAGAGCAAAAATTGGATTAACGAAAATCACTTCAAATCTTTCAGATTAGTAACAGCAAACTATCATATGCCACGAAGTCTAATGTTATTCCATCATATCATGCCAAAAACTAAAATAATTCCTCATCCTGTGTTTCCAGCCCTATTCAAACGGGCTAAGTGGTGGGCGTGGCCGAGAACGGCGACACTCATAGTAAGTGAATATTCCAAATACAAGATTGCAAGAACCAAATGGACACTCAAACAAATATGGGAAAGTTCTAATATCTGGATTGGTGTGAAATGATCTATTTGCGTTCTGCGATTTTTAACTTCTTGTTTATTCTTTGGACAACATTTGTAATTTTATTCCTCTGGATAACCATTTTCTTGACACCATCAAAATTTCGCAGCGTAATTTCTATCTGGCCCAAAGGCTGTTTTGCACTGTTAAAAATTGTAGGTGTCACTCACGAAATAAGGGGATTAGAGAATATCCCAAATGCCCCGGTCCTATTCTCGGTAAAGCATCAATCCGTATGGGAGACAATATTTTTTCTTTGGCATCATAAAGATAATGCATATGTAATGAAATCCGAATTGACTCAAATTCCTTTATGGGAGTGGTATATGAAAAAAAGTGGCCACATATTGGTCGATCGCAGTGGTGGCATAAAATCAATGCGAAATATGCTAGAAAAGGCCAAAGCTATCTTGGGTCACGGTCGTTCAATTGTAATTTTTCCTGAAGGCTCTCGTATCCCCCCGGGGGAAACAGGAGAATTCCATCCCGGCGTAGCCGCTATTTACACCCATTTAAACCTGACCGTAGTACCCGTTGCTGTTAATTCAGGCCTATTTTGGCCACGCCGAAAATTTAAGAAAAATCCTGGTCGTATAATAATTGAATTTCTACCACCGATAGAACCCGGTGATGATCGAAAAGCGTTTATGCTGGAATTACAAGACTCAATAAAAACAGCAACTCAGAATCTTGAAAATGAGGCCGGTTATCAAAATTAGGAAGTAAAACTTTTGAGCTAACTCCACAGCAAGCTCAGCAAAAGAAAAACACCTAAGTAGACCTCATATATGAAGATTAGATCAGGGTAATTTCTCAAGTTTCAAAATTTTAATTTAGTGATGTGGCCTCATTCTCTACAATAATTTTTGGAATATCGCCTGGTCGCCAAATTGGATTTTTATCCATTATTGCTGTAAAAGGTTCACGGTTTAGAAGGGTTTTCAGCCACTTCTGGAGCATACTAAAGGATAACCTATCAAACCACACGCGATCTGTATTCGCAAATTGTCGTACAAATGGGAGAATAGCATAGTCTGCCAAGGCAGGCTTGCCACCAAACAAATAATCGTAGTTTGTTAAACGAGAATCTAAAAGTCCCAAGAATTTCTTCCCTTCATTTCGATGAAAAAATGGATCCGAATTATTATAATGTTGTGAATATTTATAACGGTCTAGATTATGTTTAAAATTCCGGTCTGTTTCTTCGATTAAACTCAACATCCCTTCTAATGTACCAAATTCAGGCTCAAGCCACTTTAGAGGATCTTCCTGGTTTAAAGCCCAGAACATAATCTCAAGGCTCTCTTCAATCACCACACCTATTCTAAATTGCAGCACCGGGACAGTGGCTTTCGGAGATAGTTCGATTAATTCCCTCGGCTTTTTGCCCAATGACACCTCACGGAGCTCGTAAGTCTGGCGACTAGTATAAAGTGCCATCCTTGCTCTCATTGCATACGGGCAACGTCTAAAACTATACAAAACTGGATAATCCAATTTCTTAATCCCAATCATTCGACCATTAGCTTAGGTTCAGAACGCCTCCGATTGCCAAGATGTACTTCGTTACGCTCTTTCGCTAATTCCATTTGCTTTTGCCGCTCAGCAAAGCGTTCTTTTTGATCCTGCGTAGTCGATTCATAACATTTTGGGCAACTTATACCAGGCTTGAAATATGGCGATTTTTTATCTACATCGTTAATGGCATGACGACAGGCATGGCATAAGTCGTATGTCCCAACACTTAATTTATGGTCAACAGATACCCGATCATCAAAAACGAAACATTCCCCCTCCCAAAGGCTTTCTTCTTCGACAATTTTCTCAAGATATTTTAAGATTCCACCTTGGAGATGGTATACTTCTCCATAGCCCTGTTGTTTCAAATAGGCGGTTGATTTTTCACAGCGGATACCGCCAGTGCAGAACATCGCTATTTTTCGATTACCCAAGATCGCCTTGTTATCTTCTACCCACTTGGGAAACTCCCTAAAAGAATTTGTCTTTGGATTAACCGAATTTGGGAAACTACCAATCTCTATTTCGTAGTCATTACGGGTATCAACGACAATAACATCGGGGTTGGAGATTAAATCATTCCAATTTTCAGGCTCTATATAAGTCCCAACGGAACCTTTCGGATTTACCCCAGGCACACCCATAGTAACGATTTCTTCCTTTAATCGAACTTTCATGCGCAAGAATGGTTGTCGATCGGCGTAGGTTTCTTTGTAAACTAGTTCACTTAGTCGCGGGTCTGAGCGGATGTATGCCAGTACATTACTAATACTATCGTTAGATCCTGCTATAGTGCCATTTATTCCTTCTTTAGCCAACAGCAGTGTTCCCATAATATCTTCACTCAGACATTTCCTAAGCAAAGGTGTCTGAAGATCTTCATAATCATTCAGTTCTACAAAGCGATAGAAAGCAGCAATGGAAAATTTAGCCATTTCTACTTTTCACCTGCAATAGCACGCCCAATATCTGCATTAGCCTTTTTTAATGTTTCACCCCAGCGACCCGAAGTTGCGCCACCATCAACAATCAGATCTTGGGCCGTAATAAAACTCCCTTCATCACTGCATAAAAACAATACCGCATTAGCAACGTCCTCAGGTTTCCCTGCACGTTGAATCGGCTGACGACCAGCAAATACCTTTTCGACACGGGCTGCTGCGAGGTCAGCATCTACATCACTCATACCTCGACTTTTGCCAAAAATACCTGTTGCAATACCCCCAGGAGAGACTGTGTTTACTCTGATATTATATTCGGCAACCTCAATTGCAACGCTGCGCGATAAGCCTACGACGGCCGATTTTAGAGCACTATATAAATGTGATGAAAAACCGCCCAAAGTAGCTGCGACACTTGCATTAGCAACCACAGAACCACCACCGTTTTCACGCATATGCTTGATGATATGCTTGTAACAGTAAAAAACATTTTTGAGCAGAATATCGACGGACCTATCAAACTCATCCACTTTGATGTTTGAAATATTTTGGAGGACGCCACCTGAACCAGCATTGCAAAAAAATGCGTCTACTTTACCGAAACGATCGACAGACGTTTGGATCAAGTTAGCTACTTCTTCCTCCTGAACAA
>CAZXSC010000053.1:0-17494 GCA_964643045.1 uncultured Rhodospirillaceae bacterium | reverse complement strand
TTTCGAACATTGATATTAAATTGATCATCATCCATTTCAATCTCCTTTTCTTTGGTCAAGCACTCTCAGCCAATGGCAAATTCATCAGCAGGTTTTGGGGTTTTAAGCGCAATAAATTATCCGTTGTCATTGCCATGCCAAGGTAAATGGGTTTTCCCGCTATATTCGGATCGATGAGCGTTGTATCCCGTATTTCCATCCTAAATAATGATATGAGACGTTGTTGCCTATCGGCAGTTACTGATGTTCCTTTATAAAGGTCATTGAGAAGCGAGGATGCCTCACCATCCAAGCCTATATGCCAGACCCATTTTTCCTCTCTCACTTCTTCCAACGGCTGAATTTTAGCATCAAATTTAAAAAAATGATTAACCCATTTTTCCAATACTCGGCATAGTGCGGTATTCGCTTGACCCCAAACACGCAAATCAACAACAGTGTCGTATCTGTCAGATCTCTCCCAATAAATCTCAGCATTTTTTTCAGTCAAAACATCAAGTTCAATTTCTCTTTTGGATTCCCCACTTTTGCTTCTACTGACACCAAGATTCGCAGGAGCACCAGGAAACAATTGCAAATCAACCGTATCAGCATCGGCCGCCATCACGGCATCACCTTGAACTGAAATTTGCTGATCACGAAACAATATTTCACCGCAACGGGCCCAGAGAGGATAAAATACATCTTCCAGTACATTCCGCACAATTACCTGCGTAAGCTGGTTGACAAATAATGGTGGAATTTCTGTGACTAATGCTTTCTTGAAAAGATCGAGATAACCATTTTCTATCGAACCACTTGCTACCAAATGATCCCTAAACCCAAGCATCACTTGATAATTCTCTTTAATATCATCATCAGCCATCGCAGCAATATCGTTCGGCATAACTTTAATTTTCGGATTCTCCAGAAGCCGGGCGTAGAGATTGCGCTCAACTGCACAAGACTCTGCAACCGGCTCCATTTCTGGGCGCATCAAATAAGCTCGGAGGAAATCATCTGTCACCAAGAGATGTCCATCATCTGTCTTATCCAACAATTTGTAACCAGACTCCAACCAGAAATCAGTCATTTTATAACTTTTGCTCCAATCCTATTAACAAAACTAAACTATGAATAATCTATTACATTAATTTCGAAGCTAAAATTTCCGCATTTGGTAGCAATTTTGCCAGTAAGGCGTTATATCAACGTGTATATTAGCACATTATCTCTAATGATATTATACGGACCCAACTTTCCAGACCACTACAGAAAGACCAACCGCATTATATTTCTTAGGCAATATACAATTCTTAAAATACCTTTTATTCAACTCTCCCATTGCAACTCATCCCTACTTTTGCGACATATTGTATATGGATAAAATCGATCAAGACCAAGTTGAAAATAATGGTACGAAGCGCCAACCCATAATGCTATGCATTCTCGATGGGTGGGGCGAACGTGCTAAAGCCGATGACAATGCTATCTATCATGCTAAAACACCAAATTGGGATCGAATGAACGAGGTTTATCCAAATGCTCAATTAAAAGCCTCAGAATTAGAGGTGGGATTGCCTCATGGGCAGATGGGAAACTCCGAGGTAGGTCACATGAACCTTGGGGCTGGCAGGATTGTTATGCAAGATTTGCCAATGATCGATCAGGAAATTCTTGATGACACCCTCCGAAAAAATCCGACGCTTGTCGATGTAATTTCAAGAACGCGAAAGAGTGGTGGAATCTGTCACTTACTCGGCCTCGTTTCACCTGGCGGAGTTCACTCCCACCAAAATCACCTTGTTGCCCTGGCAAAAATATTGGATTCCAAAAATGTGCCAATTAAACTCCACGCTTTTATGGATGGCAGAGACACGGCCCAATCGGGTGGAAAAGTATTCATGAATGAAATAATCAAACGGACTGAAACACTGCAACAATTTTCAATCGCAACAGTCATTGGGCGTTATTGGGCGATGGACCGAGATAATAATTGGGATCGAATCAGGCGAGCCTATAACGCAATTGCAGAAGGTGAGGGCTTAAGAGTTGCAGATCCTTTGAAAGCTATTCAAAACAGTTATGATGATGGGATAACGGATGAGTTCATTACACCAAATATCATAGGCAGTTATCAAGGTGTGACAGACGGCGACGCTATCTTAATGTTCAATTTTAGGTCAGATCGCGCACGTCAATTAATATCGAGTTTTGTTGACCCAAATTTTAGGCATTTTGAAAAAAAACGTAGTCCGAATTTCACAGCACAAGCCAGCATGACAGAATACTCTTCCCACCTTAGTCAATTCGTAAAAGCATTGTTTCCACGACGTGAATTGGAACAAATATTAGGTGAAGTTGTTTCTAATGCCGGGCTCACTCAACTCCGCGCAGCTGAAACGGAAAAATATGCACATGTAACATTCTTCTTTAATGGGGGTAGAGAAAAAATATTTCCAGGAGAAGAACGCATTTTAGTTCCATCGCCTAAAGTGAAAACTTATGATTTACAACCCGAAATGTCCGCCTATGAACTAACCGAAAGTTTAGTCGAGGCAATTAAAACAGAAAAATTTGACCTGATTGTAGCTAATTTTGCCAATTGTGATATGGTCGGACACACTGGTATATTCGAAGCTGCTGTTAAAGCGGTTGAGACAATAGATTTGTGCTTAGGACGCATAGAAAAAGCATTGTTGAGCATTGGTGGAACTTTGCTAATAACTGCCGACCACGGGAATGTGGAGCAAATGTGCGAGAAAAACTCAAATGAACCAAATACGGCCCATACTATATCATCAGTTCCATTGATTTTGGCCAATCCCCCAAGTTTCGTTCAGGGTCTTCAGGCTGGTCTGTTGGCTGATGTCTCTCCGACACTATTAAGATTATTAGACTTGAAACAACCTGAAGAAATGACCGGAACTTCGTTAATCATAGAAAAACAGATACAGAATATGCGAGCATAACTTGAAATCATTATACTTTTTATCGGCGATAATCACGATAATTCTTATCCAACCCACCTTAGCACAATACAAAAACGACACTCTTAATAATAAAATTAAGCAAGTCGAGAAAGCTATTGAGGAAGGTGAAAAACGCAGTCAATATCTAAAAAAAAGAGCCGCCAATTTAAAAAACGATATCTCAAAGGCGGGTCGCGATCGGATCAACATTGCATACAGTGTGCAGAATTTGGAACAACGGCTATCTAAACTAGAAATTGAGATTCACGACCTAAATAGTGCCGAAAATGAAAAACGTAAATTACTAGCGGCTCGAAGGGTTCAGTTTGCTGGTGTTTTGATGGCTTTACAACGCATTTCACGTCTGCCACCAGAAGCCGTCATCGTGTATCCAGCAGGAGCTACTGATTTGATCCGCACAGCAATTCTATTAAAGTCAGCTGTTCCCAAGATTGAAAAACAGGCCAATCGCCTGCGTGAAGATCTAGTTGCCCTTGCAGCAACGCGGGACTTGATTTCCAGTCGTAAATTGCAATTAAAGGTTACGGGGTTAGAGTTTAATAAAAAACGAAAAATACTAGATAAACTCATTCGCTTAAAAGATAAACAGCATAAATACACGATTTCCAAACGACGAAAGGCAGCGTCAAAGGTTAAATCTTTAAATAGCAAGGTTAAAAATCTCCGCGAATTGTTTGAGGAGCTAGAAGAGGAACGCCAGATCAAATCAGCAAAGAAAATTCTGTCGAGAAAACGAGGTACCGGTACAAATAAGGATAGTGTGCCAAATAAAACTCCAGAAAGAAATGTGCGCCTTGCACGTCCATTTAACCTTAAACCTTTTGCTCTTTCTCGCGGCTCTTTGAGATATCCTGCTGTCGGGCGAATCTCGGCACGATACGGCGAAATGGTGCGACGTGGCATCACGCACAAGGGTCTGACCATAGAAACACGTGCTTCAGCGCAGGTGGTCGCTCCACACAATGGCAAAGTGGTTTTTGCTGGCAATTTTCGCGGATATGGGCAACTCTTGATCATTGATCATAATGAAGGATATCATAGTTTATTAGCTGGAATGGCGAGAATTGACGGTGCTAAGGGCCAATACTTATTATCGGGTGAACCGGTTGGTGTTATGGGCACCCCGAAAAAAGGGAAACCTTCACTGTACATTGAATTAAGACGCAATAATCAACCAATTAATCCATGGCCATGGCTTATAAAAAAGACAAATAGTTAGGAGCAAAGCAAGCACATGAAAAAATATTCACACCTCTTGGCAGGTCTGATTTGCCTCTCGTTATTGATAGCCTTACCCGTTACTCTAGAGGCAAATGAGAAAGTCAAGACCAAGAAAAATATTGAAACGTACCGCCTGCTTGACCTTTTTGGTGACGTATTCGAACGGGTGCGGAAAAGCTATGTTACTGAAGTTTCGGATGAAGATCTCATTGAAGCTGCAATTACTGGCATGCTCACATCTCTAGATCCGCATTCAGGTTACCTAAATGCAAAGAATTTCAAAGATATGCGTGTACAAACGCGAGGAAAGTTTGGTGGACTCGGAATTGAAGTAACCATGGATAGTGGTCTAATTAAAGTTGTTTCTCCGATCGATGACACTCCTGCTCACCGGGCGGGATTACAACCTGGCGATTTGATTACCCACCTGGACGGCGACCGTGTTCGGGGTCTGACTCTTTCTCAGGCTGTTGACAAAATGCGCGGGAAAGTGGGCGAAGATATAAAACTAACTATTCAGCGTATTGGGAAAGAACCCTTTGATGTAATAATCACCCGGGGTATTATTCCAATCCGCACTGTGCGGTCTCGTATCGAAGGTGCCGATATTGGTTATATCCGGATCGCCTCTTTTAGCCAACCGACAGAAAAAGGCTTAAAAAAGGCCATTAAAGAAATAAAAAAAGAACTTGGTCATAATTTTCACGGCTTAATACTGGATCTTAGAAACAACCCTGGCGGCCTTCTTGATCAAGCCGTTTCTGTCTCTGACGCATTCCTGGAAAAAGGTGAAATTGTTTCGACCCGTTCACGGAAAAAAGAAGGCCACCAAAGATTTAATGCTCGGCCAGGCGATTTAACTGATGGTATACCAATTGTCGTATTAATTAATGGCGGGTCAGCTAGTGCATCGGAGATTGTCGCGGGTGCCCTGCAAGATCATAAACGTGCTATCATACTTGGTACAAAGTCATTCGGCAAAGGCTCTGTACAAACAATCATTCCACTTCAACAACAAAGTGCAATGCGCCTAACAACATCCCGTTATTACACCCCATCGGGGCGCAGTATCCAAGAAATTGGCGTAATGCCTGACATTACAGTCGAACCGGCAAAAATTGAAATGATTAAGCAACGCAAGTTAACACGAGAGGGTGATTTGCGCGGCGCCCTAAAAAACGATAGTAACGAAAATGAGAAGTCTGATAATAATTCTAACACCCCCCCCAATAAATCGTCTAAGCAGAAAAAAGAAGCAAACAAAGAAATACAAGATTTCCAATTACAACGTGCATTGGACCTTCTGCGCGGGGTTTCCCTATTTTCTCAGAAAATAAAAGAATAAAATGATATCACATGAGTATAATTATATAGAACTACTGGAATATTTTTTATGTCAGATGAAAAAATAGAAACTGATAAAACAACGAATGAAACTTCATCTGAAAACCTATTAGATGACGGTCAAAATGGGCGCGATGAAAGTAAACAAGACGACCCAGACGAAAACGGACAAAATGACAATGTTGAAAACGATCAGGATAAACTGCCCATTGATGACAATCAAAGTGAGCCCGATGAAAATAAGGAAGACGACCCAGACGAAAACGGACAAAATGACAATGCTGAAAACGATATAGAGGAATCGAATAATGATGACATTGAGCTAGAAGAGCGCGAGGATAATGACGCCCTAGTTCTTGAAGACATTAATCTCCCCAATGATGAAATTGACGATGAAGATGCTGGTAATGGAGGGAAAAAGAAATGGGTTTTGATAGGAACAGGTGCTGTACTTGTGGCAATCTTAGCCGGTGTAGGAATGTTTTATTTTCAAACTAGAAGTCAAGACGGTTCAAATGTAAATTCCTCTAACGCTGTTCTAAGTCTAAATATTCCGAAAAAGTCGAAGTTGAAAAAAGGGAGAAAGAAGTTGCTTTCTTCATCTAAAAAATTAATCCAGAAGAATCAATCTAACCTCCAACCAAAGCCCGCTGATAATGTGAAAACATCCAAAGTATCTGTTCTTATGAAAAAGAAGCCGCCACCAGACAGGGGGAAAAAACTCAACGACAAAAAAAATAAAAGTATTAAAAAGCCCGCTAGTACAGATAAGAACGTGATATCCAAAACGTCGAAGCGTGCAGTAGAACAATCCGCTTCGGGCGCCAAACGGCTAGCTGATGGTAGCCTCTCTTTACCATCTGTTACAGCTGCCGCCTATAAAGGAATTCCTATGATGAAAAACCCAAAACCCCTGGTAGAACCAGACAAATTACTTGGTGAGTCGATGGGTGGTGGGGTTATCCCTAAAATTTCAACTGATGGACGCAGACCGTGGAAATTTTACGGCAAAACTTTTAAAAATAAAAATAATCTGCCTCGGGTAAGTCTTATAATTAAGGGGCTTGGCTTAAGCCGAGCAGCGACCACCGCAGCAATCAACCATACCCCATCCGAGGTGACACTAGCATTTAATCCTTACGCAAAAAACGTTGGTAACTGGGTTAGTCTAGCTAGAGCAGTTGGACATGAAACGCTAATCACGTTACCAATGGAGCCTATAGATTTTCCTTTTTCAGACCCTGGCCCCTTCGCTCTACAAGTTGACTTGCAACAGACGGAGAATATCGATCGGCTCCGGTATATACTATCAGTCTCAATGGGCAATATCGGATTGTTGCAAATGATGGGCACGCGTTTCGCGAGTTCACGTAAAGCGCTGGAACCTATCTTAAAGGAAATAAATAATCGCGGCCTTTTAATTATCGATAATGGTTTGGCCAAAAATAGTCAAATTGTTAAGATCGCATCGACCATCGGCTTACCTCGAGCCCGCAGCGATGCCGCCATAGATCGTAAACCTTCTAGGCAGGATATAATGCGTGCTCTATCAAAATTGGAATCTATCGCTAAAAAAAATAAAGTTGCTATAGGAATAGCGCGACCACTTCCCAATACAATCTCATTAATCATGACTTGGACAAAAACATTAGCCTCCAAAAACATTATCTTAGCTCCTATATCCGCAAGTGTGAAAGTTACCGGTAAGGCCAACCTTAAAACTAACCCCCCAACAGTTTCCGAAAAAAAGTAACCTTGTCAGCTAAAAATCATCACCAACTTCCATATAGACCTTGTGCTGGAATTTTGCTTTTCAACAGAAGCGGTCATGTCTTGGTAGGACGACGCCTGGATGCTTTCCAAAATGCTTGGCAACTCCCACAAGGGGGAATTGAAGAAGGCGAAGAACCAAAGGCTGCTGCCCTCAGGGAACTTAGGGAAGAAATTGGAACGTCAAATGTCGAGTTAATAAGTGAAATGCCCAAATGGCTAAACTATGACCTACCACCAAGTCTTATGGGGAAAATTTGGGATGGTCGTTTCGGCGGACAAAGGCAGAAGTGGTTTGCCTTCCGCTTTTTAGGCGATGATACTGAAATTAATCCTACAGCTGTCGCAAATCCTGAGTTTAGCGCTTGCAAATGGGTGGATATTAGCGAAATTCGTCAACTAACCGTCCCGTTTAAAAGGCGAGTTTATAAATGTCTCATAAATGAATTTTCCCGATTCGCAAAAGCTATTAAGTAATCCATATTTGAGTAGGGTATTTTAGCAATTTACCGACAATTCTCTAAAACCCAACCTTGTTAGAGCAGTACCTACAAACATTTATTATACAAAAACTTTGGGGGATTTTTTTTTGTAATTCTCGGTTTGCCCATCACAACTTCCTATGATATTAGAAATTTCATATTTATTTCATAAGAGTTTAGTAATAATTTATGCGTTATTTGTAGTAAAATTACCTTCACCCGTGAGTAAATGTAAATAATACTTCATGAAAATTAAGATCAATATGCGACGTTGGCTAAATTGTCCAATTAACGCCAGGAGTAAGTGGCTACACTGCATGTAGCATACTAAATTAGGAGTTGGAACGACATGGAAGGATCGTCCGCCGTTGCAATGGGGAAAGGCTTTCACGAGGAATTGGAAGATGTAGTTATCCGATTTGCAGGCGATTCGGGGGACGGAATACAAATTACCGGTGGGCAATTTACTCTTACTACCGCACTTGCAGGCAACGATTTGTCAACATTCCCAGATTTCCCGGCAGAAATCAGGGCTCCGCAGGGTACCACTTTTGGTGTGTCAGCATTTCAAATTCATTTTGGGTCCCGAGAAATCCGTACCGCGGGCGATGCTCCGGATGTTTTGGTCGCACTCAATCCAGCCGCTTTAAAAGTTAATCTTTCAGATCTTAACAAGGGTGGCTTAGTTATCATTGATACTGGCTCATTTACGGAACGAAACCTCAAAAAAGCGGGATACAAAAAAAATCCCACTGAAAATAGTTCTGTAGAAGGTTTTCGCTTAATTACTATCGATATAACAAAGAATACTTTGGAGGCCGTGCAAGAATTTAGCCTTTCCCAAAAAGAGGCTGTTAGGTGCAAGAATATGTATGCTCTTGGCTTGGTCTACTGGCTATATGGACGGGATCGCTCTCCCACAACAGAATGGCTTAACCAGAAATTTGGCAAACGCCCAGAGATCGCTAATGCAAATATTGCGGCGGTTAACGCCGGGCACGCGTTGGGTGAAACTATTGAATTATCTGGTGAAACGACATCTTTCAATGTGGAACCTGCTAAAATTAAACCAGGCCTTTATAGAACAATTACCGGTATCGAAGCCATCTCTTACGGTTTAGTTGCTGGAGCACAAAAAGCTAACCTTAGGATGACATTTGCAGGCTATCCAATCACACCAGCGTCGGCCATTCTGCACAGCCTTTCAAAACTCAAGCATTTCGATATTGTGACATTCCAGGCGGAGGATGAAATAGCCGCCGTTTGTGCTGCGCTCGGCGGTTCGTACGCCGGCACACTCGGTGTAACAGCAAGCTCAGGTCCCGGTATAGCGCTTAAAACAGAAACAATCGGATTAGCAATATCAGTCGAGTTGCCTCTCATAGTTGTCAACGTCCAGCGCGCCGGGCCATCAACTGGAATGCCTACCAAAACAGAGCAATCGGATCTACATCAAGCAGTATTGGGTCGTAACGCAGATAGTTCATTGGTTGTCCTAGCAGCGAGCACTCCAGCAGATAACTTTGAAGTTGCGATTGAGGCGGCTAGATTAGCAACAAAATATATGACGCCAGTGATACTGCTTACCGATGGCTATCTGGCTAATGCATCTGAACCATGGAAAATACCTGACAGCGATAAAATTCCCAATTTTCCTGTTAATTTTCTGGCCGAGACAAAAGAATTTAGCCCGACAAAACGAGACCCGTCTACATTAGCACGGAATTGGCCTATTCCGGGAACACCCAATCTTGAACACCGAATTGGTGGAATTGAGAAGTCATATGAAACTGGAAACATTTCATATGATGCAGAAAACCATCAGAGAATGACGGATGTGCGTAAAAGTAAAATAGATGGTATTGCAAAAGATATTCCTAAACAGGAAATAACTCGGGGTGATTCCAAAGGCGATTTAGCAGTCATCGGTTGGGGTTCAACATTTGGCCCAATAACCCGTGCGGTTCAAAAAGTTCGGGCCGATGGATGCCAAGTTTCACATATTCATATAAGGCATATTTGGCCATTGCCAGAAAACTTAGAATCGCTTTTGAGTAATTTTAAGAAAATAATAGTTGTTGAGATGAACACGGGACAATTAATTACAGTTCTGCGCAGTGAATATTTAATTGCCGCCAAAGGACTAAACAAAATATCTGGTCAACCCTTTAAAGTGTCTGAAATTGAAGCGGCCATTCGAGAGAGTTTTGAAAGCTAAAGAATGAATATCACAACATCCCCAGAAAAATTAACAGTCAAAGATTATGCCTCAGACCAAGAGGTCCGCTGGTGTCCAGGGTGTGGCGACTACTCCATAGTTCGTGCCATGCAAAAAACTTTGGTTGACCTTCAATCGCCTCCGGAAAAAACGGTGTTTATTTCGGGGATTGGATGCGCAGCGCGGTTCCCATACTATATGGCCACGTATGGCTTTCATACTATTCACGGGCGTGCCGCTGCAGTAGCAACGGGCACCAAACTAGCCAACCCTCAACTGGATATTTGGGTTATTTCCGGTGATGGGGACTCTCTCTCTATCGGAGGCAACCATCTAATGCATGTGCTTCGGCGTAACGTCGACTTACAATACATTTTGTTTAATAACGAGATTTATGGTCTAACTAAAGGACAATATTCGCCGACGTCAAAAATTGGTACCCGATCACCATCAACCCCCTTGGGATCACTGGACAGTCCTCTTTCTGCCACTTTATTTGCTCTCGGTTGCGGGGCTAGATTCGTTGCTCGTGGCATCGACGCAAACCCTAAACACCTTCCTGGAGTCTTCAAGCGTGCCCAAACCCATAAGGGAGCTTCTTTTGTGGAGGTGCTCCAAAACTGTATTGTCTATAATGATGGGGTCTACGACCACTTTACGGCAAAAGATGTTGCCGCAGACCGACAAATAGAAGTCGAACATGGTAAACCGCTTATATTTGGCAAAGAAGGCAACAAGGGTCTGCGAATATCTCCCAACAAAATTGAATTGGAAGTAGTCACAATTGGTGAAAATAATATTACAGAAAAAGATGTTTTGGTGCATGACGAAGCTAACAAATTTTTGGCAACTTTATTGGCTCAAATGGATGGCCTCGAATTCCCGATAGCTATCGGGGTGCTTTATTGCAGCCCAACTGATACTTACGAAGGGGCTGTCCACAATCAGATTTTAGATGAAAAAAAAGCTCATCCGTCGCCCAGCATAAACGATTTACTTAAAAGTGGGCCAACATGGACTGTTGATTAAACTTTAGCAAAATATTTAGTGGGATATGGAAAACTCCCGTGGTTCTCATATAATCAAGATGTTTCCATTTCCAAAGTGGAAATTAACATGAAATTCAAATATTCCATTTTATTCATTAGTTTCATGTTTTTAGGCATACAGTTATGCTCATCACATGGTATGGCCGATAATGCCAATATCAAATATGCACCAGGTTATAGTTTCAAGGACTGCTCCACATGCCCCGAAATGATTGTTATTCCCGCGGGGACATTCTTGATAGGATCGACAAAAGGAAAAAAAAGAGAACTACCTATTAAAAATATTACCATTAGACGCCCCCTTGCTGTAAGTCGTTATGAAATTACTTTTAATGAATGGGATGCTTGCTATGCAGCCGGTGGCTGTTCCAGAAACCCTCCCGATCGCAGCTGGGGACGCGGGAAACGTCCGGTTATTAATATTTTGCATACAGATATTGCCGAATACATGGATTGGATCAGCACCAAAACGGGCCATAAGTACCGGCTTCCTTCCGAAGCTGAATGGGAGTATGCCGCAAGAGCAGGTTCAAGAACTGAGTTTTTCTGGGGAGATAAAATGGTTTTGGGATCAGCCAACTGTCGCGGATGTGGCTCAAGATGGAGCGGTCACAAATCAGCACCTGTTGGGCAATTCAAACCCAACGCTTGGGGTCTTTATGATGTGCATGGAAATGTTTTAGAACATGTGACCGACTGCTGGATGCCAAATCACCAGAGTTTGCCCACCAATGGATCACCGGTAATTACTAAGAATTGTTTGAGTAAGGTTGTTAAAAGCGGTGCATGGTACTACTTGTCAAAAGTTTCCCGCTCGGCTTCACGGGTGCGTAATGATATACGGGTCTTTAGTTACTTTATTGGCTTTAGGGCTTTTCGTGAAATAGATTAGTGGAAAATATATTAATCCGATAATAAATTAACATCCTAATATACATAAGGCCTAATGCTCTATATTATAAACCACCAATAGTAATCGATTTTACGAATACTCAATTTAGTCGGATAAAAAAACAAATCCGTATTTGAATTTTCATTTGGAGAAAAACATATTAATCATATGTGGTTAGATGTCGCAGAACTTCAAGCATTTTACAATAAACCACTTGGCAACATGGCTAGCCATATCATTGGACAACATATCCGCGAAGCTTGGCCTGATCTTCGTGGAATGAATTTATTAGGCCTCGGTTTTTCAACACCGTATTTAGACTTATTTCGGCATGAAACCAGGCATATTTTTGCAGCCATACCGGATTCTAAAAACGTTTTGCATTGGCCAAAAGAAGGTCCAGGACGAACGGTTGTGACACATGAAAACTGTCTTCCGTTACCTGACCTTTCCATTGACCGTATAATCTTAATTCATTACGTTGAAAATAGTGAGGCCATCCGGACCATGTTTCGGGAAATTTGGCGCGTACTTTCAAGTAGCGGAAGATTGATTGTGATAGTTCCCAACCGAAGGGGGGTTTGGGCAAGGACTGAGCAAACACCTTTTGGTTATGGCAGGCCTTATAGCCAATCCCAATTAACTCAACTACTTAATGATACATTGTTCACACCCTTAAGGAAGCGAGCCGCCCTTTACGTGCCCCCAAGCAATTCGCGGATGATAATTTCATCTGCAGCAATATGGGAAAAAATTGGACAACATTGGCTGAGTATTTTGGGTCGTTCTATGGGTGGTGTTATCTCAATCGAAGCAAGCAAACAAATTTACGCTGTAACACCAAAATTAACCGCGTCCCGTCGGCGAAGTTACGTAACAGTTCCAAATCAATAGTTACCTTTTAGAACTTTTGAGGAGAAAAATTGCTTGCTCACCGAATAAATTAGAGAAACTCATACCCTTGGTCCCTATCTTTCTCGTTTTCCCTTGTCGATCAAGGGCTATACCATTTTCAATCTTGATTCCCAAGGTTTGACAAAGCGCAACAAAATCCATAATCGTACAGAAATGAATATTCGGCGTATCATACCAATTATAAGATAAGGTTTTGGTTTGGGGCATCTTGCCCAAAAACATCAAACTCGCACGCACCTGCCAATAACCAAAATTAGGGAAAGAAACAATTGCATGTTTACCAATACGCACGAGATTTTTAAGTACATTATGGGGTTCATGGGTTGCTTGTAATGTCTGGCCTAAAATAGCAAAGTCAAAAGATTGATTAGGATAATCATCTAAATCCTGATCAGCATCTCCCTGGATGACAGAAAGGCCAGACGAAACACAAGCGTTAACACCATCTGAACTCAACTCTATGCCGCGACCATCAACTTGTTTCTCACGATTTAAGTAATCTAATAACTCTCCATCGCCGCAACCTACATCAAGTGCCCGGCTGCCTGGTTCAACCATATCAGCAATAAGTCTAAGGTCTATTCGAAGACTCGGATCATTTAATTGGTTAATCATTCTGAGTTAGCCCAAATTTATCGGCAGCCCCATCCAAAAAGCCCGTTAGAACTTTCCAGAATTCTGGCTCTTCAAGCAGGAATGCATCGTGGCCCTTATTTGAATTTATTTCTGCAAAACTAACATTAGCTGCCACTGTATTCAAAGCCTTAACAACCGCTCGGCTCTCCGCAGTCTGATATAACCAATCACCAGTGAAAGAAATTACACAAAAACGCGTTTCTACGCCTCTAAAGGCCTCCGCCAACACACCATCACCATGACCCTCCGCAAGGTCAAAATAATCCATTGCGCGTGTAATATAAAGGTACGAATTCGCATCAAAGCGATCCACAAATGTGCTGCCTTGATGGCGTAAATAACTCTCTACTTGAAAATCAGCATCAAAGCCAAAAGTAATGGCCTTCCGATCCTGTAATCGCCGGCCGAATTTGTTTTGTAAGGCCGGTTCTGACAAATAGGTAATATGGGCTATCATTCTAGCTATCGCAAGGCCACGTTTAGGATAGCAATCTTCCTTGAAATAATTACCTCCCCTCCAATCTTGATCGGCCATAATGGCCTGACGTCCAACTTCATGAAACGCAATATTTTGCGCAGAGTGATGCGGCGCAGTGGCAATCGGCACTGCAGCAAAAACGCGTTCTGGAAAAGCGGTAGCCCATTCAAGTACTTGCATGCCGCCCATTGACCCCCCGATTACGCAAAACAATCTCTCAATTCCAAGCGCATCAAGTAAAAGTGCTTGAGCTCGCACCATATCACTAATGGTAATACCAGGAAATCCAAGTCCCCAACACTCGCCCGTATCGGGATTAATCTCTTTTGGACCTGTCGATCCCATACAACCACCAAGGATATTCACACAAATAATGAAATATCGATCAGTATCGAGAATTTTTCCCGATCCAATAATTAAATGCCACCAACCAGGTTTTTCGGTGACTGGGTTGATGCCCCCAGCGAATTGATCGCCACTCAACGCATGGCATACTAAAATAGTGTTAGTTTTATCAGCGTTCAATCTGCCATAGGTTTGGTACGCTTGGGTGAAATTTGAAAGTTCAATGCCACAATCGAGATACAATGGCTTTTCGACGCCAAGTACAACCTCATAGCCCAAATTTTTTGTCGTCATTTTTTCCGCAGCCTCTTCACGATTTTGGATTTTCTCGCCACTTTCCACAAGGATCCCATTTTCATTTATGCTCTCACCTAATAGCTATTAATATAGGAAATTTAGCAAAAAACGGTTAATATTAGCCCAATAGCTATGAATCGTGCGCTGTTCTGTCAATCTTTTCTTTGATTTTCCTTGCTTAGCAGACTATCACTATCTCAATGATTAAAATAGCAACTGAATAACTCTATTTAACAACTACTTAATATTGAAATGTCAGAAGATAACTTGAAGCAATTGCGAGCTGAACTCGACAAAATTGATATAGAGATTCAGGATCTCTTAATTCAGCGAGCTCAAATTTCGCTTGATGTAAAGCATACAAAGCAGGCTGATGATTTAAAACTAAAACCCGGCCGCGAAGCTCAAATATTGCGTGATATTATAGAACGACACCATGGTAACTTCCCAAAACTTGAACTGATCCGAATTTGGCGAGAAATCTTAAGCGCCTCGTTACAAACCCAAAGTCCTTTCAAGGTGGCCGTTTACAAACCTGAAAATAATCCAGAGGATAATTGGGGTTATATCTCTGCCGCTCGAAACCATTTCGGATCGTATACGCCTATGGTTGCTCATCCTTTACAGCGCCGTGTTGTTGAAGCTGTTCTTGAAGACGAATGCTCGGCTGGCATATTACCAATCCCCCAGCGACGAGAAGAAAATCCTTGGTGGCGCCATCTTGCTGTCCAAGGCAATACGGGGAAACATGGTACATCCTCAAAGCCAGCTCGTATTATTGCTAAGCTTCCGTTTGCTGAACCGGCTGGCAGATCCGAATATTCAAGAACAGAAGCCGTTGAATGCCTCGTTATTGCCAAGGGTCAAGCGGATTCTTCCGGACTTGATGAAACCTACGTTGTTCTTGATCTTTCAGAAAATATCCCCAGCACCCGAATTGAATCCCGGTTGGTTGAAAACAATATGTCGGGTTTAATTTTATCTGTTTGGCACGACGGAGAGGCGCCCGAAAGATGGCTAAACCTAATTTGTATTAAAGAATTTATTTTAGCTGACAATATCAAGCTTGATCGATTGACAGAAGGATTTGGTGATTTTCTTAATCAAGTAACGGTACTTGGCAGTTATGCCACACCCATCACGACAGAAAAATTAATCCAAGAGAATTAACAAAAAGAGATTTAAAATGAATTCTCCTCAACCACTTGCAGGCATACATAACATTGCCCCTTATAAAGGCGGTGAATCCGAACTGACGGGCTTCGATCACGTTGTCAAACTCGCCTCAAATGAAGGCGCCTTTGGTCCAAGCAAAAATGCACTTAAAGCCTTAAATACTCATGGCCAAGGATTTCATCGGTATCCTGACGGTGATTGCAATGAACTTCGGAAATTATTAGCCGATAAGAATCAATTACCTGTGGAAAATATTATTTGCGGAGCGGGTTCAGATGAACTTATAAGCCTTCTTTGCCGATCGTATGCAGGACCCGGCGACGAAATACTTTGTTCAGCCCATGGTTTTGCGATGTATCCAATATATGGTCGAACCGTTGGGGCGGACGTTGTGGCTGCTCCAGAAAATGGTATCACCGTGGATATCGATCAATTGTTAGGTCGAGTGAATAATAAAACAAAAATATTATTTATCGCAAACCCCAACAACCCAACGGGTACGTACATACCGAGAATGGAAGTCCAGCGTTTAATTAATTCTCTGCCAAAAAACGTCCTGCTCGTTCTTGACGCCGCGTATTCAGAGTACGTCGACGAGGATGATTACTCCGATGGAGGGGAGTTTGTTACATCCAATACGAATGTCATAATGTTAAGGACGTTTTCTAAAATCTATGGTATGGCCGGCCTGAGATTAGGTTGGGCATATGCTCCTGATGGTGTGATTGATATTCTAAATCGGATGCGTAGCCCTTTTAACGTTGCGTATCCAGCCATGGTAGCTGGAGAAGCGTCCATTCGGGATGATGAATTTCTAAAAATGTCTCAAAAGCATAATAAAAATTGGCTAAATTGGTCTACAGAAAAAATACGTAATCTGGGGCTCGAAGTTCCTGACAGCTTTTGCAACTTTATACTTGTTCGTTTTCAGCGTCGTACCGAGAGCGGTTTAACAGCAGAAGCTGCCGACAACTTCCTCAAGTCCAGAGGTATAATTGTGCGTCGAATGGATGGTTATGGCTTACCCGATGCTTTGCGAGTTTCAATTGGCTTGGAAGAGGAAATGAAAATTACCGTAAGAACTCTAACTGAGTTCGTGAGTGATTAGAATGCCCAAAAAAAAATCAACGGCACTATTTAAACAAATAGCATTGATAGGCATTGGCCTAATCGGCTCATCGATAGCACGCCGAGTTAAACGTGATGGTTTGGCTGAACACATTTCAGTCACCGCCCGAACCCAAAAAAGCTTAGACAAGGTAGCTGAGCTCGGTTTCGCTGATACAATTACACTTAATCCAGAAGACGCGATAGAAAATGCCGATTTAATAATCATCTGCTCTCCCATTGGTTCTTACGGCAAAATTATCAGCGATATAAAATCGAAGTTAAAGCCAGGGGCAATAATTAGTGATGTCGGCTCCGTAAAACAGGCGGTTATTGATGAGCTTGTTCCTCATATACCAGAGAATGTTAACCTAGTTCCAGCCCATCCAGTAGCCGGAACGGAACATTCTGGTCCTGAATCAGGTTTTGCTGAACTATTTGAAGATCGCTGGTGTATTATCACACCAACCCTTAAAACTGAAAAAAAATCAATTAATCAAGTAACTAAATTTTGGCAAAAACTGGGCTCTAATGTTGAAATCATGGACCCCGGTCACCATGATTTAGTGATGGCCATGACATCACACTTACC
>CAZXSC010000052.1:0-17587 GCA_964643045.1 uncultured Rhodospirillaceae bacterium | reverse complement strand
CAAAATCGATACCCCATTGCCCAAATTTGGTTTGTTGATTTTCGGTTTGATACAAATTTGCCAGAGAAGATCCAAAAATGGCAATTATGAGCGATACCCCAACCGTAATACTGCGCTGATAGATTTCATCGATGATGCCGAACGCGGCAGTATAGACTGCAACCACAGCAACACAGAAACTCAATACCCAAACAATTGTATCGCTAGCTTTAATCATACCCACGTGTTCCCTGTACACCTTGATTTATATTATAATTCTAGTACGGCTTAAGCCGCTCGTAACCTAGTCAATTTGTCGGGAAATGAAAGCTAATTTAATATTTGCGAGTAAAATAATTCAGATGCTAACCCTCATTTATCCCGGCATATCGGCGTAGTCTAATATCAGCCTGTTCTTTATGTCCCGAAAAACCCTCCAAAGCGCAAAGCCGTGAGCAATATTTACCAACCTCAACCGAAGCTTCTTCAGAAATTCTCTGATAGGTGTGTGTTTTAATAAATTTTCCAACCCAAAGGCCCCCCGTATAGCGCCCAGCCCCTTTCGTTGGCAATGTATGATTAGTACCAATTACCTTATCACCGTATGAAACATTAGTCTCCGGACCCAAGAACAATGCACCGTAATTTGTCATGTTATTAAGAAAATAATCTGGATCCTTTGTCATTACCTGGACATGTTCAGAGGCAATTCTATCAGCCTCACTGAGCATTTCTTCATAATTTTCACACAGAACAACTTGTCCATAAACATCCCAGGCTTGGCCTGCTATTTCACCGGTAGGCAGGGTTTTGAGTTGACGTTCTACCTCTTTCATCGTGTCCAGCGCTAAGGCTTCAGAATTAGTGATTAATACCGCTGGACTTGTCGGACCATGCTCTGCCTGGCCAAGCAAATCGGTTGCACATAATTCACCGTCAACTGTCTCATCAGCAATTATCAGGGTCTCTGTTGGACCTGCGAGCAAATCAATTCCTACCTGGCCGAAAAGCTGCCGCTTTGCCTCCGCAACGTAAGCATTGCCCGGACCGACGAGCATATCTACGGGAGCAATTTTTTCAGTTCCTAAAGCCATCGCCCCCATAGCCTGGACTCCCCCAAGACAGTAAATTTCATCTGCCCCTGCCATATCCTGAGCAACAATGATAGCCGGGCTTGGTTTGCCCTCGTAAGGTGGTGCGCAGGCGATAATGCGCTTAACGCCGGCGACTTTAGCCGTTACGACACTCATATGCGCAGAAGCCACCATCGGATACTTGCCACCCGGCACGTAACAGCCAACAGAATTCACCGGTATATTTTTGTGTCCCAATGTAACTCCAGGCAACGTTTCCTGTTCGACATCAACCAATGCAGCCTTCTGAATTTCAGCAAACCCCCTTACCTGACTTTGCGCAAATCTAATGTCCTCAATATTCTGCTCTGTAACCTGTTCATAACAAGCATCTATTTCAGACCGACTAAGACGAAATTCCTCGGGGCGCCAGTTATCAAAGTTTTCTGAGTAATCTTTTAAGGCGACATCACCGCGAGTTTTAATATCATCCAAGATCCCCTCAACGGTTTTACGCACTTCTTTATCCGCATCGTCTTTTTTCTTCTGGCTAATACCTTCTTTAAGGTAGCGGACCATGATATAATCTCCTATGAAAACGAAATTTTACGCACGTCTCAAAAACTTTTTATAAATGAAGATTAAGTGATAAAGGCTGTTTTAACAAGCTAAGACAGAACTGGAGAACATTTACAGCACAGCCCGGTAATGCTAGTCACTATGAGTTAATATACTAAATGGAAATTACATATGCGCGATCCCGTAGATATCGAATCTTTAACTTCCGCACCAAATTTTGAGGGTAAGGTTGCACTTGTAACAGGTGGCGGGAAAGGATTAGGCCGAGCCTGTGTTATCGGGCTAGCGGCGGCTGGTGCAAAAGTTTTAGCTGTTGCTCGCACGGAGAGTGATCTAAAAGAGGTTCAATCTCACAATCCTGATAACATTATTTACTGGACCGGGGATGTTTTAACTGATGAATTATACTCAAAAATTGAAGGCATGGACCAACTTGATATTCTTGTTGGCTGTGCAGGGGCAAATAAACCACAGCCTATATCGGATATTACCCTAGAGACGCTTGATTGGCTGATTAACCTCAACATACGCGCAATATTTCGGGCTTCCCAAAGCGCATCAAAGGTTATGCTCAAACAGGGTTCAGGATCAATTATCAACATGTCATCTCAGATGGGTCATATTGGAGCGCCAAACCGAACTCTATATTGCACGACAAAACATGCCGTTGAAGGTTTAACCAAGGCGTTAGCCGTCGAATTAGCTCCGAAAGGTATCCGTGTTAATGCCGTTGCCCCAACATTCATCGACACACCTTTTACACGCCCAATGTTTGAAGACAAAAAATTCAAAGAAACCGTCGAAAATAACATAGCGCTTGGCCATGTTGGCACAGTTGAAGATGTAGCCGCCGCCGTTATTTTCCTAGCTTCACCCGCAGCCGCAATGATTACTGGCGAAAGTCTTAAAGTAGATGGTGGATGGACAGCGTGGTGAAAGATCAAGCAGGCTAAAAGTACAAGAATAAATCAAATGGCGCGGTCCCGCCCATCCCAATAAGGCTCTCTCAGGACGTTTTTTTGAATCTTACCAACAGCAGTCTTTGGCAGAAAATCGACAAATTTAATCAAACGAGGCCTTTTATGGCGAGCAATCTGTGACGCGCAGAAATCTATCAATTCGTCTTCCGTTACAGTTGTTCCGTTCTTAAGTATAACGTGGGCTGCCGGTAACTCTCCCCAGTAATCATCAGGAATTCCAAAAACTGCACACTCATTTACATCAGAGTGGCTGTAAAGAGCGTTTTCTATTTCTGTCGGGAAGATATTCTCACCACCCGATATGATCATATCCTTTGATCGATCAACCAAAAATAAAAAACCATCCGCATCAAGGTAACCAATATCTCCGGTTTTTAACCAGCCATCAGACGTAAAGGTTTCCCTGGTCTGGTCCGGGTCATTGTAATAATGCATCATAGTTTGAACGCCCTTCGTAACCACTTCCCCTGACTGGCCTACTGAAAGTTTCTTTTCATCTTGATCGATGATAGCTAGGTTAACATCAATAAATGCCCGTCCAACACTTGCGGCTTTCTTCATACTAAATTCACTAGGGCGTATCGTAAGGTTCCCGGCTTCAGATTGTCCATATTGCTCCTCCCAAATCACATTAGGAAGTTGCTCATGCATACGCTCGAGTTGGACTGTTGATGTTGGCGCACCTCCATGACTGCAATAACGCCAATTTTTAAGACGTTCGCTCGAAAAACCCTGATGACTCAAAACGCTGTTAATTTGAGTTGGCACCAAGAATGCCCCCGTCACGTTCCAATTCTCAATGAGGTCAATAAATTTGTCTGGGTCCCACGCAGGCAATAATACACAGGTACACCCCATCTTAATACTTGTCTGAAACCAAACGAATAGCCCAGCAATATGAAACAATGGTGTAGAACAACAATTGATATCACTCGACATCATATTGAATTCACGTTCTGCTCGAACGCTTCCGATTATACGAGAAGCGTGATTTACAACAACTCCTTTTGGAAAACCTGTTGTTCCGCCCGTATAAGTAATAGCAAAGGCGTCCGTCGCTTCAATGCTAACCTCAGGCTCGTTTGCTGAAGCCTTCTCTATGAACTCCTCAAGCGAACATAAATCTCCTTTTTCCGGTTTTGCGCCACCAAAGACTATTACACGGGGTAAATTTGGTATTTTATCTCTGATACTTAAAAGGTTCTCCAACAAATCTATATGAATAAATATCGCGGCAATGTCGGTATTATTAAAAACGTTTAGCAATTCATCATTAGTAAAACGACTTGATAAATGCGCTAATACCTGACCTGACTTGGCGGCTCCAAAATAAATAGAGGGATAATCAAATTGATTAGAAGACAATATGGCAAGGTTTGTATTATTAGGTAAATTTTCCTTTAGCAGCGCATTTGCTATTTTATTTGATGCTTCGTTCAGTTCCCTAAATGACGCCTTAAAAGTACCCAAAATGATCGCAGTCTTATTTGGATGACGCTCCGCTGAATTCTTTAATAGATCACCAATAAGCATTTCGCGCCACATTTACCTCTGTTAATCTTGTGTGTATTCGCACCAATTATCATTTTATTTTTGTAGCCTCTAAGCATAAAATATAAACTACGTTAGGTACAATATTCATTTGAATTCTTTACCGCTGTTGATTACTGACGGACGCATCTCTAAATGAATCATAAAGTCACTATTCGAGAGAAAAATATAACAATCAATGTTGCCATGGGTCGCACAATTTTGGAATCGGCATTGAGCCAAGAAGTTGAATTTCCGCATGGTTGCAAATCCGGCAATTGCGGCGCCTGCAAATCAGTGCTGCATTCTGGAGACCTTGAGATGTCGCCCTATTCGGAATATGCTCTCACAGGCGAAGAAAAAAACCGAGGCCTGATCCTGGCCTGCCGATCCGTGCCGTGGTCTGATTGTGAAATTAGCCTGGTCGATGAAGATGAGACCATTGTTCACGCAAACAGATTATTAGAATGCAAAATAAAACAACTCGTTCAGGCAACCCATGATATCAAGATTGTAAAATTAAGAATTGTGTCCGGCGAACCTTACGATTTTTCTGCGGGACAATATGCGTCGCTGACATTTGGGAAATTACCCCCAAGGGATTACTCAATGGCAAATACACCTGATACGGATGAGCTAGAATTTCATATACGCTTCCTGCCCGGTGGCGCGGTGACACCGCATATACAAAATGATTTAAAGGTTGGTGATTCAGTAAAATTACAAGGGCCATATGGAACGGCTTATTTTCGGGACAACCACAAGGGACCTATAATCGCAGTTGCGGGTGGTTCTGGACTGGCGCCGATTAAATCAATTCTGGAGAAGGCCTTAATAACTGAAACACAACGGCCCATCGTATTTTACTTTGGTGTTCGCAGTGAACGTGATCTTTATTTAGAAAATAAATTTACAGCGCTAGCACAATCTTACACAAATTTTAAATTTGTACCCATCCTTTCCGAGCCCGGTCCCAAATCCAACTATCGTACGGGATTTCTTAGCGATGCACTCATGGAGGATTTGCATGACCTCGATGGCAGTAAAGCGTATATTGCCGGCCCACCCGTAATGGTTGAAAGCGTCGTGAACAAGATCAAGAAACTAGGAATGAGGCGTGAGGACTGTCATGCCGATGCATTTTATACAAAAGCCGATAAGAAAAATATGGAGATCAGTTAGATGTCAAAAAATAAACTTCAATCCCGGGTTGCTATAGTTACAGGTGCTGGACGTGGAATCGGTCTGGCCATTGCAAAAGAACTATCGGATAAGGGCGCCTCCGTTGTTGTTGCTGATAATGGCTGCGACATAGACGGATCTCAAGAAAATTCCTTGATAGTTAATGAAGCCGTCAAACAGCTATCAGGCCCTTCAAAGATTTATACAGAAAGCGTAGCCTCGCCAGAAGCCGCAGAAGAGCTGGTATCTTTGGCGATCGGTGAATTTGGTGGCATCGATATCATCGTCAATTGTGCAGCCATTTTACGCGATGGCCTTGTTTTCAAGGGTAATACAGAAGACTGGGATACCGTGATAAAAAATAATCTGTCTTCAGCTTTTTACTTAATTCGTGCGGCAACACCGGTGATGCGTCAACAATTTAAAGAAAATCGGGGATCTAGTGAATCATACAATTGGGGGCGTATCTTAAACATTGGTTCAACTGCCGGAATGTATGGCAACTTTGGCCAAGCAAACTACGGGAGCGCAAAGGCTGGTTTATTTGGCTTGATGAGGATAACAGCACTTGAAATGTCTCGTTCTAACGTAACGTGCAACTATATTGCTCCTTTTGCCCATAGCCGAGTGACAGATATAATTGAGCCTGCCAATGACGAACAGGCAGAATATAAGAATAGAGCGTTGAAAGTCTCTCCTGATCATGTGGCTAATTTTATTTCTTATTTGTGTTCCCCGGCAGCATCCGGTGTCACCGGTCAAGTGTTTGGCGTCCGCGGAAGAGAAATATTTTTGTTTAGTCAGCCCCGCCCCATAGAAACAATTGTACAAACAGATAAGGATTGGACTATTGACGAATTCGCAGTGGCAGTAGATAAAACTTTTATGAGAAAATTTACGAAGCTAGAGACTGATCTAGAAGCCTTTAATACAGAACCGATTGTTTAAAAAATGAGAAGTTAATTGGTAATGCCTGAAACAAGACAATTTACGACATTGGAAGAATGGCGCGGTGGGCCAGAAGAATATAAAGAGGCCTGCCGGAAAATAGTGATCAGTCATGCAATTAATGAGCTTTATGGATCGCGTGTTTATGATGAACCTGCAATCGCCATGGCTCCCGATCCATACGCAAAATGGCAGGTATGTAGAGTTGTGATGGAAGAATACGGACATCATTACCGCTTCTTTGAATTGGGAAAGGAAATGGGCATAGAAGAATCACTAATGCTACCAGATCAAACGGACAAGTCTCCGCTGAATATTATGGGTTACAATATGAAGACTTGGGAAGAATTCTGCGTCATCAAGATGTTGGGTGACCTTGCGGAAATTGTTCTCGTTGAAGATCTGGTCCAATGCAGTTTCCATCCCCTTAGAAACCTTGCTCGAATGACTATGCCGGAAGAACACTTTCACGCTGAATTCGGCGAAAATTTCACTGCTGATATCTGCGCGAGAAAAGGTGGGAAAAAGCTTATTCAGGGCCATGTTGACGTAATTTTTCCAATAATGCCTCCAATGTTCGGTAGATCTAAGTCAAAAAATAATGAAATTTACCGAAAATGGGGTATTAAGAAATGTACCAACGAGATCCTGCGAACTGAGTATATCAAGCGTGCAGAGGAGGTTGTAACAAAACTCGGTCTTACTCTTCCCGATGTTGATCTTAACGCCTATTAAGGGGTAATCATGAAATGAAAATTTGCCGCTTTGACGATAATCAACTAGGACTGATTCAAGGCAAAAATGTACTCGATGTTAGTCAAGCACTGGTGGTCTTGCCGAGCTTAAATTGGCCCTATCCTTATGGCGACCAACTTCTCGCCAATCTCGATGCCGTTATGGCTGTCATCAAAGACATACGCGATGCCGCTCCTGTGAAACCAATATCAGAAGTAAAACTATTAAGCCCCGTAGCAAACCCAATGAATATTGTTGGCGCCCCAATTAATTACCAAAAACACATTGAGGAAAGCAACCTGGATGAAGGCATTGTTTCTCAACGTCCCATTACCAATATTTGGGATTGGGGGATGTTCTTAAAATCTAATTCATCACTGGTTGGCGCCGGTGAAGGCGTAGCCCTTCGTTTTTTAGATAACCGAAACGATCACGAGGTTGAACTCGCTGCAATCATCGGCAAGGAAGGTACAAAAATATCAGCGGATAACGCCCTAGACCATGTTGCGGGTTATGCTATTGGATTAGACATGACTACCCGAGGCAACGAACTCCAAAGTTTTCGCAAATCGTCCGATAGTTATTCTGTTCTAGGACCCTGGATGGTTTCCAAAGATGAAATCAAAAATCCAAATAATCTAAATTTAACGATATCAGTCAACGGCAAGGAGCGGCAAAATTCCAATACGAACCAGCTCGTCTATAATGTCCAAAAATGTATCGAATACACGACGACCCGTTATACGCTTTACCCTGGCGACATAATTATGACCGGAACGCCGGAGGGTGTTGGCCCTGTAGAGCCAGGAGATACCATGGTAGCCGAAATTGAAAAAATAGGCCGAATGGAAGTTCTGGTTAGAGCAGCCTAGTAGAACTTGCTGTCTTTAGATTGAAAAAAAAAAATCGATACGGTATTAGGTTAAAATAATAGATTTACAGAACCTTCATTGTGGCGGCATAATAAAAAAATACAAAATCATTAGGGAGGTTCATATGTCTTCAGTCATTGACGTCCACACACATATGCTCAACGACCGTTGGCTCAGTACAATCTTGGAATATGGCGGGCGTTACTCTCTAAAAGAGCTCGGAAGTCAACGAGTGATCCATTTTGACGATGCTCCATTCATGACACTCATGGATCCGATGTTTGATTATGCACAGCGCATCAACGACATGGATGAAGCGGGCGTTGATATTTCGATCGTTTCACTTACCTGCCCCAGCGTCTACTGGGGTGGCGAAGAAATTAGTATCTCGACAGCTCAAATGATGAACGATGATATGTCCGACCAACAGTCCAATTACCCGGATCGGATCCGCTGGTTTGCTACACTACCATGGCAATACCCAGAACCAGCCCTGGTAGAACTGGAACGTGCAAGTAAGAAGGGTTGCGCCGGCGTTTTTGTCTCTGCCAGTATCACTGGTATGTCGTTAACCGATCCTACCTTTGCCCCCATCTGGGATGCCATAGACAAACGTGATTTGCCTGTTCTGATCCATCCTGGCGCACCTCCTGGAGTTGCTGAGATGGATATGGAAAAGTATAACTTGGCATTCTCCGTCGGCTTCATGTTCGATACGACCTTAGCTATTTCCAGAATGATATTCGGGGGATTTTTTGATCGTTATCAGAAAATAAGAATTATTGCCTGTCACGCAGGCGGAGCCTTACCCTACCTTGTTGGAAGACTGGATACTGCTTTTGATAATATGCCGCCATGCAGAGAAGTCATTTCAGAAAGCCCTAGTACTTATTTTGACCGTCTCTATTTTGACTCAATTGCTTACACGCAAGAGGCTTTAGAACTCTGTCTGCATGTCTCCGGATCGGATAGATTGCTATACGGGTCTGACTATCCGCACAACGTTGGTGACATGAAAGGCAATTTAGAACGTGTAAACGACCTAAATTCGGGTATTGCGAGGAAAGTCAAAGGTGCGAACGCTGAAAAATTATTTAATCTTTGAGCTAAAATGTTTAATTCGCTGGAATAATCTCCAGAACTTTCAAAATTTTGTAGTTTCTCATTCAAAGTGTTGAAGGCATCTAACGTAGTTAATAAGTTTTTGTTTTCGATAAAACATGCAGTATTGATTGGCTAGTATAAATAAGCTACTGCTATCTCTCTGGGAGTGAGATTAAAATTATAATCCAAAGGGAGTACGGAAAGATGAAGAAAAGACAGGCTTTAGGTATTGCTCTGGGAATAGCATTTCTCAGCGCTAGTGCCGCCCAAGCAAAAGTAACATGGATGTGCAATATTTTTACTGGTCCAAAACACTTTGTCAACAAGCCCCTAAAAGCGTGGGGTAAGGATGTTAAAAAAGTTACCAACGGTGAAGTCGTAGTTAGATATTTGCCAGCGAGTGCCGCACCACCGCCAAAGCAAATAGATGGTATAGCTGCGGGAACCTTTGATTGCGCCTTCATTTTTCACGCATTTACAGCAAAAAGAGCGGTGGGGCCGCAATTCGGAACTTTACCCATGCTTGTCAATGATAATGCTACACGAGCATCGGTTGCATATTGGAAAACGTGGAAAAAACATTTTGCCGACAAGAAAGAATTTGCCAAGCATGGAATTAAAGTGCTGAGTCAGTTCCAATTTCCAGGCTGCCATTTTATGACCTCTGAAGATAAACCTATTAACTCTATGGCCGATATGAAAAGCCAGAAGATGTGGGCGTTGGCTGGAACTACCTCACGTGCTCTGAAAGTAGCGGGTGTCAGTCACGTATCCGGACCAGCAGTTCGGCTTGGCGAATTTACCCAAACGAAGGTTATACAGGGCGTTGCCGGAACCACTCGTAGTGGCGGCGTGTATTTTGCGGGCGTCAATTTCGTAAAATGGGGAACGTTCACAAGCAAATCAATTATGATGCCTTCCTTTCAATGGATGGTAAGTACAAAAAAATGGAATGCCTTATCCTCCGATAATAAAAGAAAAATTTTGTCAGTATCTGGGGAGAAAGTAGCGAAAGCGGTTGGAGTAATTGCGGACAAGTTGGAGGTTACAATGGGGGCAAAATTAGCTAAAGCCGGTTTCAAAGAAATTAAAGCCAGCAAACAATTTGAAGCAGAGCTGATCAAAGCTGGCCAACCCCAAATTGATGCCTGGATTGCAAAAGCAAAAAAGATCGGTGTTGACGGTAATAAGGTCATTAGTGACTTTGTTAAAAACGCCAGCGAGTAAAAAGATAACCGACAACCTCTGCATCATCGGATGCAGCGACTAAAAGTCGGAAACACTCACAGCTGCACCGGGCGGCCAAGGTCCCCGGTGCCGTTTCTTGGGCGGAGTTTTTGGACTAAGTTGAAATATTTCTCCTCCGATTAGGATTGTTTAACTATTTTTCTCTCAGTAGAGTATGACAAGACATATTGCATGATTAGTTTAACGGATTTTCTCCATAAGGTTATAAAGTGGCTTGCGACTATTTCGCTAGCCACCATGATGATAGTTACGTTCATGGATTTAAATCTACGGTATTTTCTTAATAAACCAATTTTAGGCAGCAACGAGATGACTGAGTTTCTCCTAGGGACTGTAGTAATGTCGGGGCTTGTTATCGTGTCAGGTGAACGGTCGCACATTGCCGTTACACTTTTCGAACCATTCCTGCAAAGAAAGATCCCAGCCATATACAAATGGCTAGGCATTTTGGTCAATTTAATAGGAATACTGGCTGTCACCTGTCTGATTACTCATTATACACTTTTTATGCGAACTCAGGGGAACGAAACCGAGATCCGTGAGTGGCAGTGGTGGTGGCTAGGAACCCTCCTATCGACACTTTGTTTCTTTGCAGTTCTCATGGCCATTCGATCTATATCGTCCCCTCTAGAGAATAGCATGGCAGCAGAAGATACTAATGAGCTAACCGGGGAAAGGAGCCAATAATGATTGAATCCTTTATTGGCTTCGTCATTCTCCTAGGCATAAGTTTTCTTGGAATACCTCTTGCCTATGCTACGTTAGCCGTTGGTTTTTTTGGCTTTTGGTATATCCGTGGCGACTTCATGGGTGCTATCACCCTCTCCGGTCAAGAGATTTTTGACTGGGCAACTCTATTTGGCCTTTCTGTTGTGCCTCTCTTTATCTTAATGGGAACACTTATTCAAAGGGCAAATATTTCCGATGAACTGTACGAGGCTGGGTATGCGTGGGTTGGAAAATACAAAGGCGGCCTTGCAATGGCGACCGTACTTTCTTGCGCTGGGTTTTCAGCGGTAAGCGGAAGCTCCTTGGCTACAGCCGCTACAATGTCCCGGGTAGCGATGCCTCCTATGCGCCGATATAAATATCAGGATTCACTGGCTGCGGGAACGCTAGCAGCGGGAGGAACATTAGGAATAATGATCCCGCCTAGTGTACCCATGATCATCTACGGCATTGTCACAGAAACCAATATCGGCAGCATGTTTATAGCAGGTATCATTCCAGGTATCTTACTTACGCTTTCCTACCTTCTTGCCGTCTATTTTCGAGTGGCAACCAAACCGGAGCTTGGTCCTCCCGGCGAACCCGTTTCCAAGGCAGAAAAAATGCGGGCGCTCTACAAAACTTGGCCTATTTTAGTTATATTTCTTCTGGTACTTGGCGGAATCTACATGGGTGTCTTTACTCCAACTGAAGCCGGTTCTGTTGGTGCTGTCGGTGGATTTCTATTTGCCCTTTCCAGAGGTAGAATGTGGAGAATTGGTGAAATCATTCACGTATTTAGCGACACGGTAATTGTAACGGCGCGAATCTTTATCATCGGGGGAGCCGCATTGATCTTTGGTCAATTTCTCAACTATGCAGGGCTATCCGGTGAACTAGTTGATTTTACAGATAGTTTGAATTTAGGACCAATGACCCTTCCACTTGTCATTTCTATCATTTGTATCCTCATGGGAATGATATTTGAGAGCATTGCAATACTTCTTTTGATTGTGCCTGTATTCCTCCCATCGCTTGAAGCAGTTGCAGATCAATCAATGATTGATCCCGATTTTTATTTGATTTGGTTTGGAATAATTGTAATTATTGTCGTCGAATTAGGTCTAATCACACCTCCCATTGGTATTAATGTCTTTACAGTAAAATCAGTTATTCCGAGTATTGATTTAACTCAAATTTTTATCGGTGTTGTACCTTTTGTGATTGCCGATTTAGTAGTCCTAGCCCTAATCTTTATTATTCCGGGCCTAGCCGTCTTTTTGCCCTCCGTGATGTTTTAGAAGACCGCGGGAGAATTGTTGATCAAGCATAGAAGCTTGTTCGTGCTAGCGCGTATTCAGAATTTCATTTCGGCAACCGCCAGCAATTATTGCCTTAAAATGCGTACTGGAAAGATCTGTATTATGAAAAAAGTGCCTCTTTCTAATTCTCTTGATGCTCTTGTTATCGGTGCAGGCTTTGCTGGCCTATACATGTTATACAAACTAAGGCAATTAGGCTTTTCCGTGAAAGTAGTAGACGCTGCTTCGGGTGTGGGTGGCACTTGGTATTGGAACCAATACCCGGGAGCGCGATGCGATGTAGATAGCATGTTTTACTCGTATAGTTTTGATGCAAATCTGGAACAAGAGTGGGAATGGACAGAGCGTTACCCCGCCCAGCCAGAAATACTTCGTTACGTCAACCACGTTGCTGACCGTTTTAATCTTTGGCCTGACATATATTTAGAAACCAAAATAGTATCAGCAAAATATGTCAACAATGCAACGCAATGGGTAATCTCTTCGGAAGATGGTAATAGGTTCACAGCACAATTTTGTATATTTGCGACGGGGTGCTTATCAGTTATTAACCAACCTATAATTGATGGACTGGAAACTTTTTCCGGCAGAACCCTAAATACTGGCCGATGGCCACAACGGTCCATTGATTTTACCGGTCGGAGCGTCGGAATATTGGGCACCGGCTCATCAGGTGTTCAAGCAATACCTGAAATTGCGAACACCGCAAAAGAACTCTTCGTATTTCAAAGAACGGCTAGTTACGTTACACAGGCATTTAATCATCCGCTCGATGCTAGTGAACAAAAAAATATAAAGAAAAACTACCAAAATCTGAGAGATGCTGCCAAAGAAACATTTGGTGGTTTTGCCATGACATCCAATGATCAGTCAGCTTTGTCAGTTTCAGAGGAAGAGTGCAATGCTCAACTGGAAAAAGGCTGGAGATTTGGAGGAATTGGATTACTTGCCTCTTATAATGATTTTGGTACGAGCAAAGAGGCTAACTTAAGAGCCCAAAACTTTGTGCGCAATAAAATTTCTAAAGCGGTTAAAGATAAAAATATTGCCAAGCGGCTAATGCCACAACATGTTATTGGGTGCAAAAGATTGTGCTTGGGTACCAATTATTTTGAAACCTTTAATCGCGAAAACGTGTCATTAATTTCGCTTGGAAAGAAAGGAATAGAAAAGTTCCTACCGGCAGGTCTTATTGCAAATGGTAAGGAATACTCGATAGACGATTTCATTTTCGCAACTGGCTTTGATGCTATGACTGGTGCTCTCAACAGAATTGAAATTCGGGGCCGCAACAATAAACTGCTTAAAAAGGTATGGAAAGCTGGGCCACAAACCTATCTTGGTCTGATGGTCAACGGTTTTCCAAATCTATTTATAATAACTGGCCCAGGGAGCCCCTCTGTACTATCAAATATGCTTCCCACGATCGAACATCATGTAGAATGGATTGCTGACTGCCTAGCATACTTGCGTAACCACAACTTTATTGAAATAGATGCGAGCATTGAAGCACAGAGCGCCTGGGTAGAACATGGAAACGAAATTGCATCGCAAACGCTTCGTTACGAATGCGATTCCTGGTATCTCGGGGCTAATATCCCTGGAAAACCAAGAATATTCATGCCTTATATTGGGGGTATGCCGGCTTACCGTACAAAATGTTCGGCTGTTGCCGATGCGGAATACGAAGGATTTGAACTAAATTAGACTAAAAATGTAAATGACTATCACCAAACAAAAAATGAAGGATAACCCACAGTGATACCGCGTAACGAAACTGCGGCAAAATTATAGACCCGTCCCGACGTCAACTTCTTCTGATTTGATCTCGTATCCAGAGTTTTTCGCTTGCATTTCAATAAGCGCCGCAAAATCACAATCTGTGTAACCCTGCCCTATTAAATTCTGAATAATCTCTTTTGTCATGGAAGCCACGGGCATAGGTACATCCAATTTACGCGCAGCTGATAAACCAAGTTCCATATCTTTGCGTAATAAAAGAGGTGTAAATGTTGGGGCAAAATCAAGATTAACTAGTGACGGCGTTTTATAGTTGGAAAACATAGAACCCATGACACTTTTATTTATAAAATCCATGAAGGCATGCCTTGGAACACCGCCTTTTTCAGCAAGCACGGTAATCTCTGCTAATGACTGAATGACAACGCCTAACAATACATTATGACAAATTTTTACCATACGGGCGAGTTCACCTTCGCCAACATAACTAACCCCTTGTGCAATGACATTGAGAAATGGCAAAGCCTCCTCAAACGCATTTTGATCGCCGGAAGCCACAATACTTAGTTTACCTGCTTTGACCACCTTAGCGTTGCCACTTACCGGTGCATCAATCATTGCTGTGCCTACTTTTGTTGCAAATTCCCTGACCTCAAAAGAAGCTTCTTCTGAAATCGATGTGCAATCAATCAGCAGCCCTGGTACTTTCCCCCCTTGGGACAG
Source organism: uncultured Rhodospirillaceae bacterium (assembly GCA_964643045.1). Lineage (GTDB taxonomy): Bacteria > Pseudomonadota > Alphaproteobacteria > Rhodospirillales > UBA2165 > TMED23. The sequence goes on along the minus strand of CAZXSC010000052.1, from coordinate 2,864 downwards.
AACCCCATCTACACCTTTGGTCACTTCTATAAAATCGGCTGGCCCTCCGACCATGGTAAATACAATTTCACGGTCTGCTAATTCTGCTGGTGACTCGACAATCTGAGCGCCCAATTTTACTAGAGGTTCAGCTTTTGACTTAGTTCTATTCCAGGCTGACAAATCCGCACCGGCCTTTAACAGGCGCTCCGCCATCGCAAATCCCATCCTGCCAGTGCCAATCCAACCGACTGATTTTCCATTTAGCTGATTGTTTGCCATCCCGCTATCCTTTCCATTAATCTTATGCAAACGTTTGCATAGATTATAGCATTGGGATAAAAGAAGCAAAAGCGCTTTGTGATACTTTAAGAGTTTTGTTATGGCTAAATCCCGCGTCACATTGAAAGATGTCGCTATCAAAGTAGGGGTTCACTCCTCGACTGTTTCGCGCGCCCTAAATCCTGTGACCCGAAACATGGTTACTGAAGAAATCGCTCAAAAAATTTTATCAACTGTTGCCAAAATGGGTTATAAGCCCAACGCATTTGCCCAGAGCCTAAAAACTAATCGGTCTTATACGGTTGGAGTTATGGTCCCCGACCTAACAAATCCGGCCTTTGCATTAATTATCAAAGGTATTGATAATATGCTTGAAGCGCATGGCTATAGTGTAATCGTAGCCAACACTTATAATCTAGAAGAAAAACAGAAGAGCACTCTGAATAAATTTAGAGAACGGCACGTTGATGGGCTTATAATTGCTACAGCTAGGCGAAAAGAAAAATTAATTGAGGAATGTCTTAAAGAGGGCACCCCATTTGTAGAAGCAGTCAGAGCCTCTGGAAATACCGAAGTATGCTCAGTTGTAAGCGATGAAGTCATCGGGGGAAATATGGTAATATCTCACCTCGCTCAACTAGGACACAAAAAAATAGCTTATATTGCTGGCCCACAATATTTCTCCACCGGCTTTGAACGTTATCAAGGATTTCTTCAAGGCATGCAACATAGTGGGATTGATCTAGATAAAGATCTCGTTGTGTTTTGCGATGCATTCTCGGAAAAAGAAGGACGAAACGCTGCCAGTAAATTATTAGCTTTGGATAAAGAAATTACCGCTATCTACGTTGGAAATGATATTATGGCTCTCGGCGTCTACGGCGAACTCGAGGCACATGGAATCAAGTGCGGCCAAGATATTTCGATCGTAGGGTTCGACGACATGCCGTTTGCCGATAAATTCAGCCCCCCTCTAACGACAGTTCACACACCAATGATCAATGTGGGAACCGAAGCGGCGCGAATTCTAATCGATAAGGTCGGCAATAATAAAGTTCCTGCTCGAACAATTAAGCTCAAACCGGATCTGATCGTACGCGCTTCAACCGGCCCAGTAACTTTAGGATAAAGTGTTACTTTGGCAGCACAAAAAAATAAATAGACAAATTCTAGCTTATTTTATCAATTTTATATAAGCCCCAAAAAGGTCCTTAATTTATGGAATCAAGCCAGTTTTTTTCTTCAATAATCTGTTTAACCCGGCGCAAAAAAGCACCTGAATACGAGCCATCAATAGCGCGATGATCAAAGCTTTGTGCCAAAATGCCGATAGGCCTAATGGCAATTAGATCCTCGCCCCCCTGTTCAATAACCGTAGGACGTTTTGTTACTCCGTCAGTGGACAAAATGGCTATTTGCGGCTGATTAATGATGGGTGCAGTGATTAAGGTACCAAATGAACCATTATTTGAAATGGTGTAAGTTGCATTGACAAATTCATCCGGGGTGAGCTTATCCGCACGGGCTCGCATTGCCAGTTCATGAGTTGATCGAGCAATTTCAGTAACCGCTTTTAAATCCGCATTTAAAATAACAGGAGCTACCAAGCCTTCAAAGTTCAAATCAATTGCAATTGCGAGATTTACTCGATCGAAAATAACCAGGTGATCCGTCTCAATATGGCCATTGACGTGGGGAAAATCCTTAATTGCTGAGCAAACTGCCTTGGCAATGAAAGGCAGATAAGTTAAGGAGTAACCTTCCCTTTGTTTCCAATCTGGACCAATCGCCCGACGTGCATTATCAACACCAGAAAAATCAACTTCAATCGCCTGCAGTACATGCGGGCTCGTTGCTTTCGAACGCACCATATGCTCGGCTGTCATCTTACGGCGATAACTAAAAGGAACAACAGTAATTCCGTCGCCTGAAACTGCTCCACGTGCCTCCGAAGGTGGCGATACTGAGGTCGCCGCATTATTCATTTTCATATACGCAAGCACATCGCCGCGTTTGATTCGACCGTCACGACCCGTACCGACTATATCTTTATGGGTGAGATTATTTTCCAATAATAATTTGCGAACAACAGGTGACAACTTCATCGAACGGTCTTGTCGCTTAGGCTCAATTGCCGGCATAACGGAAACATCCTCTTCAACAACTTCGAAGTCGGGAGTAGGGGACGGCGTTGATTTTGATCCAGATTTCCCCTGAATCACAGCAAGTTTGGAACCCACCACGACTGTTTCACCCGCTTGTACAAGAATTTCTGTTAACACCCCATCTATCTGCGCAGGAACCTCCATTTCAACTTTATCCGTTCCTATTTCAAACAAGATATCACTTGATTTTACACTATCGCCGATTTGTTTATGCCAGACCGTCAAGGTGCCTTCGGCCACGGTCTCACCCATTTGCGGCATGAGAACATCCATCAATCAACCTCCTGCCTGACAGTATCAAAAATTCGTTCCACGGATGGTATCATGACATCTTCCAATTCATCTGCTGAGGCTAGGGGAATATGAGGTGTAGTAATTCGAACGATGGGCATATCAAGATCAAAAAAACATTCTTCCGAAATGATCGAAGAAATCTCG
>CAZXSC010000051.1:0-18254 GCA_964643045.1 uncultured Rhodospirillaceae bacterium | reverse complement strand
AATCGATGCCGCTCACCCGGAGGAAATTCGGGTCGCGGTAATGGATGGGAATACATTAGAAGAACTTGATGTAGAATCAACAACCCGCCAGCAATTAAAAGGGAACATCTACCTTGCAAAAGTCACCAGAGTAGAACCGTCCCTTCAAGCAGCGTTCGTCGATTATGGCGGAAATAGGCATGGTTTCTTGGCATTCAGCGAGATCCACCCAGATTATTATCAAATACCTGTTGCAGACCGTAACGAACTCTTAGCCGAAGAGAGCGCCGCTTCGGAAAATAGCGAAATAGACGAAGAAATTAACGTCGAAAATAATGACAATCTCGACAAAAACGATGTTAAAGTTGAAACAGTCGGTGGCGATGATATCGATGAAGTGAGCACTCACCGAAAATTCTTTCCAGCTAAACGTTACAAAATTCAAGAAGTTATCAAACGTCGCCAGATTCTGCTCATACAAGTCGAAAAGGAGGAACGCGGACAAAAAGGAGCAGCGCTAACGACGTATATCTCGCTGGCTGGTCGCTACTGCGTTTTGATGCCCAACACGGGTAAAGGTGGTGGTATCTCACGCAAAATTTCCAATACCAGTGACCGTAAGCGCTTAAAAACAATCATTTCTGATTTTGATTTTCCACAAGGCATGGCAGTGATTATTAGAACGGCTGGTGCCGATCGCAGTAAAGCTGAAATAAAACGTGATTATGAGTATTTAATAAAACTGTGGGGTAATGTGCGCGAATTAACTCTAGAATCGACAGCCCCTTCTCTGGTCCATGAAGAGGGTAGTATTATAAAACGTGCTGTGCGTGACCATTACAGCCGCGATATTGAAGAAGTCATTATCGAAGGAGATAACGGCTATCGACAGGCAAAGGATTTGATGAAGATGCTTATCCCTAGCCACGCCAAAAAAGTCCAGCCCTATAAAGATACAATCATCCCTATATTCAACAAATATCAAATAGAAGATCAACTTAATAGTATGAACAGCCGCCAGGTTCAGTTGAAATCTGGAGGATATATAGTAATTGATATTACTGAAGCACTAGTTGCAATTGACGTGAATTCAGGGCGTGCAACGCGTGGACGTAATATTGAAGAAACCGCCCTAAAAACTAACGTTGAAGCTGCTATGGAAGTCGCCCGACAATTGCGCCTACGAGACCTTGCAGGTCTTGTGGTTATTGACTTTATCGATATGGAAGCTAATCGCAATCAGGTCAAAGTTGAACGCCGACTCAAAGAAGCAATGCGAATTGATAGAGCTCGTATACAAATTGGGCGTATTTCCCCTTTTGGGCTGCTCGAGCTATCACGGCAACGCTTGCGCCCAAGTATAACTGAAACTATGACAGAAATTTGTCCGCATTGTGGAGGTTCAGGAAATCGCCGATCCATTGAATCAACCGCACTACATGTGTTACGTGGCATTGAAGAAGAATGCGCCAGCCAGAAAAATAAGGAGCTCCAGGTTTCCGTCCACTCACAAGTGGCTCTCTATGTTCTCAACCAAAAACGTGAAGCCATTGCTGAAATTGAGAAAAAATTTAACCTCAAAGTTATTGTTCTTGAGGATGACAATCTTATTCCACCAGAATTTAGTATAAATCGTGGAATTACGGAAAAATCTGCACAAACAAGCCCAGAAACCAGGCCAAAAAATAAAGTCAGTGTGCCAAATAATAATTCCGCTCAGACCAAACCGGTCGAAGATGGTGAAAAACCTGGTAAGAAATCTACCTCAAAACGTCGCCGCAGATCGCGTAAACATTCCCGTAATACCGAAACAAAAAAGGATGAAAGCCTCAATACGCTGGAATCTGAAAATATAAATGATGAAAACAGTAAAATTGATGCTAAATCAACCAAAGCTGGCTCTAGTTCAAACAATACCGAAACAGGTAAACCTACACGGCGTCGAAGAGGCATCAGGAGTGGGCGCCGTAGGAATAAAAATCAAGAAAAAGCTATCAGCAAAACTTCGGGAATTTCCGATGATACTTCCAAAATTACTAGCGATGATAATCTAATACAATCTGGATCAGATTTGAATGTTCCAAATACAGAAGTCAGCTTAGATTCAATTGATAGCCCACCTATTACTAAAAGCGACAACAAACACACTAAAGCCCAACGTAAAAGATCAAACGAGCCCAATAAAAAGGGTGAGGATGGTACATTAAGTAATTCGATTTCAAATGATGGAATAAATGTCAACTCTGAGAAAAAAACAAAAACTGATGCAGAAACAGAAAATTCTTACACCCCCAATGTAACTGTCGTGGGGGAAATAAAGAATACTGCGCAGAAAAATGAAAGGGGTGGCTGGTGGAATAAAATTACGGGTGGATAAGATTAGCACAAGAATTTCTTGAGTCGACGAGAGGCCTCCTCAATATCTGGTGTTGTCCCAGCATACGAAAATCGGACAAAGTTCCGGCCATTCTGCGAGTCAAAATCAATACCAGGAGTAATGGCCACGCCCGTTTCAGATAGTAACTCACTGCAAAATACTTCGCTATCTTGAGTAAATGAAGTCACATCAGCGTATATATAAAATGCGCCATCTGGCGGGGCTAATCTTTTAAACCCTAATTTGGGTAATTCAGTTAACAATATTTCCCTATTCTGGGCATAACGCTTCACGTTCGCATTAAGATCATCGAAACAGTTAAACACAGATATAGCTGCAAGCTGGGACAATGCTGGCGGGGAAATAAAGAAATTTTGAGAGAGACACTCAATCGCTCTAATTAAATTTCCTGGCACTATCATCCAACCTAATCGCCAACCTGTCATTGAAAAATATTTCGAAAAACTATTAACCACTATAACATTGTCACTATAACACAATGCAGTATTGGCTTTTTTTTCATAAGTAATACCATGATAAATTTCATCAGAAATCAGACGCACCCCTTTTTTATCACACCAACCGCAAATTTCTCGAAGTTGCGAATTAGAGAGCATGCTACCAGTCGGGTTGGAAGGACTAGCAATAATCAAACCATCGAGCGTAATGCCTAAATTCTCTACCGTCTCAATGCTAAGCTGAAATGCCGTATTTGCATTAACCGGAATTTCGATTACTTCTACACCTAACGACTGGAGAATATTCTTATACGCAGGGTAACCTGGACTCAATATTCCTACTTTATCGCCAAGTTCAAAAACAGCCAAAAAAGATAATATAAAGGCTGCTGAAGAGCCCGTTGTAATAACTATTCTCTCCTCAGATACTTCAAAATTGTAATAAGACTTATAATAATTTGATAAATGCCTCCTTAAAGCAGAGACACCAAGAGCATCTGTATATCCTAGCAATTTGTCATCAAGCGCTATTTTTGCAGCCTCAATGACGTCTATAGGCGCCGATGTACTTGGCTGACCAACTTCCAAATGCAAAACATCTTTGCCAGCCGCCGCTCGTTCATTTGCTTTCCTCATTACATCCATTACAATAAAAGGTGAAATATCACCGCGTTTGGCAATTTTTAGGATCATTCTATTCGCTCACATCTGACGCTAAACCACTGCCACGCGGGTCAGTTTTTATTACACAGGTTTCTGGATCTCGTGGTAGGCCGCCCGAACAATAGACGGCATTAACCAATCCCAGGAGCGGTGTCGCCGCTATGTGATGACCTCGTTGAATTAGGAACGATTTTGCTTTTTCTGGCAACCGCGGCTCATAAAAAGTAATGTCTGGCATGCCTCCGTGATAAACGCGCGGCGAGGATATTGCCTGTAGAAGTTTTTCGTTGTCTATCATTGAACGTGCTATCACATTAATAAGAGCCGTTGGAGCTGACATGCCACCAGAAGCCGCACCCGCAAAAAACAAATTATTTGAATTTTTGTTTCGAATAATGATAGGTCCTAGAGCAGTTGGCCCTTTGGATCTATCCGTCGGGGCTGTTGCAAGCATTATCCCCGTCCCATTTGCAATACGACCGGTCCCAAAGGTGTTATTCATCGTCAATGCACACGTCACTGCTGACCCCTCTCGATCAACAATAACAAAGCTGGTGGCCGATGGATTTTCTGATATGATTTTCAGGCCTGGCTTGAAAGCGCTAGGTGACAAATGACGATCGGCACGATAATTTTTCATCAGTTTACTCAAATGACGATTCGAAATTAGATCCTGTGGAATATTTGCAATTGAAAAATCATCCCTTAACCAACGCGCTCGATCGCCAAATGATCTTAGCGCTACCTCCGCAAAAACATGATATTTCTCATCGAATGATGCGTCTTCAAACAGATCATCATATTCCAACATCCCAAATATTTGCGCGGATATTAGACCTCCGGATGATGGTGGGGGTGTAAAACTTATCTCGTGATTACCAAATTTTTTTGATAAAACTTTTCTCCATTTTGGTTTAAAAACCATTAAATCATCTAGGGACAAAGACCCACCGACCTGTTTTACAGCCCTAACAAACCGTCGAGCGAGCTTACCGTGATACAAATCAGCAGGACCATTCCTGCGAAGATTGGATAGGATATTTGCCAAATCAATTTGGCGTATGATGCTTCCTTCAGTAATTAACTGACCATTACCCCGTAAAAATATCTCTCGACTTCCTCGATCGAGAATAAGAGCGTTCGCAACAGGCTTGAAATCATCAACCAATGTGCGCGAGACCTGAGTACCAAAACGAGCTAATTTCTCTCCAATCGCAACTAGGCTGGCCCACTGAAATCGCCCAAATCGATTATGAAGAACGAACATTCCAAGTGGATTTCCGGGTACAGCACTGGGTCGTGAGACATCGCCTGGAATTTTACCTGGGACACGATTCAGAAAATCAAGAGCTATTATGCTCTTTGTTTTTTGGTCAAACACCATGCAAACACCTCCACCTCCAAGGCTCGCCTTTGATGGTAAAGTGACCGCAAGGGTAAAGTAGACCGCTGTCGCTGCATCAACAGCATTTCCTCCAGCTGACAAAATTTTCTGACCTTCTAATACAGCCCTAGGTTCATCAGCGGCTACTCCACCAATAAAGCCTTTTAGGTAGCCCTCTTTACCCAATTTTTCTTTTTCACTAAACCCACATGCAGACAAGAAAAAACACAGATGGGATACAACACAAAAATATTGAAAATTTCTATTCATTATAGTCATTTAATCACCTGTGATTTGACGCAGCCGCTTGTGTTAACTAATTTGCTTCTATTATTTAGGTATTGGATATCCAATTTGTAATAAAGAGGATTTAAAACTTGAAACACCAGTTTTGTCTACACTTTGTCCTTTTAAGCCTTTTCACTTTAGTCGGTTTTAGTTTATTTCCGCCTGCACTTGAAGCAAAGAGAATTTCAATCATCCGGGATGCCGAGATAGAGAATACCATCCGCAACTACGCTAAACCACTACTTTTAGCTGCAGGCCTTGAACCGTCATCCATACGCATTCATATCATAAGAAACAACTCATTGAATGCCTTTGTGGCTGGGGGACAGCAAATATTTATCAACAGCGGCCTTATACTCAAAAGTAAAAAAGTCACCCAAATCGCTGGTGTTTTGGCTCACGAAATTGGTCATATATCGGGTGGCCATCTAATTAAATCTGCAACAGCAAGAAAAGATATATCGTCAATTTCACTATTAGGGGCATTACTTGGGGGAGTTGCGGTTATGGCAGGACGCCCAGATGCAGGGTCCGCAGCAATTCAGTTAGGCTCACATATGGGGATCAAGAATTTTTTGAGTTTTAGCAGAACCCAAGAATCCGCCGCTGATCAGGCTGCGTTGCGATTTTTAGAAGAAACTCAACAATCAGCGAAGGGAATGTTGGAATTTTTAGAAGTACTTGAAGATCAAGAACTATTAAGTGCACGTAATCAAGACCCTTATGTACGAACCCATCCTCTAAACCGAGACCGAATTAACACAATTAGATATCACTTAAATAAATCTAAGTTTACTGACAAAGCTGCATCCAAAAATAAAAAAGCTTCTCATGCGAGGATCAGGGCAAAATTGTTTGGCTTTACCCAAACATTTACACAAACATTAAAAGAATATCCCGAGGAAAAAAACACATTAGAGGCTGTTTATGCCCGCTCAATTGCTTATTATCGTAGACCCAATACCCCAAAGGCCATTAAACTCGTTGATAAACTGATCGCCAGAAAACCTAACGACCCCTATTTCCATGAATTAAAAGGCCAAATTTATTTTGAGAACGGGAAAATAGATCTCGCTTTAACGTCATATCAAACGTCAGCCGATTTGTCGCCAAACTCGGCATTATTGCGGTCACAGTTAGCTCAGGCACAGATCGAAAAGAACGAACCAACGTTTCTAAAATTAGCCATAAAAAACCTTTTATACTCCATCAATAAGGATGGTACTCGCCCTTACGTCTGGCGACAATTGGGTATTGCCTATGGTCGATTAGGGATTAAAGGGAAAAGTGCGCGAGCTCTCGCCGAAGAAGCCATCTTAGTGGGGCGCAACAAACAAGCAATTCAAATTGCAGAGCGTGCAAAAAAGAATTTGAAAACAGGCTCACCAATTTGGTTGCGTGCCGACGACATTATTAATGTAGCCCGACAAAACTTAATAAATAAGAAAAGACGAAAGTAACAACTTCGGATTTGATAATTATAAAGTATTCCACAACAGGTATAGCTTGAAACGATGTTGTCCCTGTGCAACCGATAATCCGAAGAGTATCCTTTATTTTATAAAAAGGTTTGTTTATGACTAGAAAATAACAAAAAGGTGGATTGATGAAATATGATATGTATAGCATAGAGTTAACAACAATCTGAACGCAATGATCATCGGTAACCTTTTACAAAGTTAACCTGAATAATAAGAACAAGATATCCATGATGAAAAACCTTTCCTATCGCCTCGCAATCATTTTGTTTTCTGCAGTTATCCTAAACCTCGCAGGCCTTGCGACGGTTGGTAAGACTGAAGAAAAGGGGAAACACCCAAAAAACTCGGCACTGAGCACGCAACAACGAAAAGAAGTGCAACAAATTATTGATGAGTATTTGAGAGCTAACCCAAGGATTATTGTCGATTCAATTCGCGCTATGCAAGACCGCCAGAATAAGTTGCAACAAAAACGTGTGCAACAGAAATTAGATCTCTATAAAGAGATTATCTTGAACGATCCATCTTCACCCGTCGCAGGCAATCCAAGGGGGAACGTTACTATAGTCGAATTTCTTGATTATAGCTGTGGATACTGCAAGCGATTTTTTCCAAACCTCAAAAAAATTTTGAAAGAAGATAAAAATATTCGTTTTGTTTTTAAAGAATTCCCAATATTATCTCGGCAATCGGAACTAGCGGCCCGGGCGGCCTTAGCAACCTGGCGCCAAAATAAGACAAAATATATGCTTATTCATACTGCGTTTCTAAACGTAAAGGGGACTTTCACGATTAGCAGGATTGCCCGCATAGCAAAAAATATCGGTTTAAATGTAACGCAACTTAAAAAAGATATGGGATCATCATCAATGGATAAAACAATCGCTAATAACCGCCAACTGGCTCAAAATTTAGGCATTACTGGAACACCTGGATTTATCATTGGTGATAACATCGTCCCCGGAGCGCTTGACTTAAGGACACTTAAGGAATTAATCGCTGAGGCACGCAGAAACTAATCTAGCATGCAAAATTATATTTAAAGCATAACCTTAGTTAGGTATAACCAATTGAAAATATTATCAATATTTGGTACAAGGCCAGAAGCTATCAAAATGGCGCCAGTAGTGGCGGCCCTCGACGCTGAGAAATCAATAGAGTCTATTGTTTGTGTTACGGCTCAACACAGAGAAATGCTAGATCAAGTTCTGAGCCTGTTTTCCATAAAACCAAATTATGACCTAAATATTATGAAACCTGGCCAAGGATTAACCTCTATTACCAGTGCTGTACTTGAAGGTACGGGGCGTATACTGAAACAATGCAAACCCGATAGAGTTTTAGTTCATGGAGACACCACTACTAGTTTTGCATCAGCGCTTTCTGCCTTTTATCAAAAAATACCCGTCGGTCATGTTGAGGCTGGTTTGCGCACAGGCAATATTTATAAACCTTGGCCAGAAGAAATGAACCGACAGTTAACCGATGTTATCTGTGATAAACATTTTGCCCCAACTGAATTAGCGAGACAAAATCTATTGATGTCCGGCGTAGCGGATCCGAATATATTGGTTACTGGCAACACAGTTATCGACTCTTTACTAAGTATTTGTAATCGGCTTGAGAACGAAAGAAGTATCCTAAAACAGGCACGGAAGAACCTGCCAATTATAGATAATAATAAAAAGCTTATACTTGTTACCGGTCATCGTAGAGAGAATTTTGGTGGGGGCTTTGAACAAATTTGCGCAGCGCTGACAAAGCTTGCGGAGAGAGACGACGTTCAAATTATATATCCGGTACACTTGAATCCGAATGTCCAGAATCCTGTTAACAGCATTTTAAGCGGCAAGGAGAATATTGAACTCATATCACCACTTGATTATCTGCCCTTCGTGTACTTGATGAAGGAATCCTATTTCATTATTACCGATTCGGGTGGTATTCAAGAAGAGGCCCCATCACTAGGAAAACCGGTTTTGGTGATGCGTGAATTAACAGAGAGGCCTGAGGCGGTCGATGCGGGAACTATTAAGCTTGTCGGTACCGACCAACATATAATAATAGAAGAGGCTTTACGTTTACTTGACGATCCCAAACACTATGACGCCATGGCCCAAGCTCACAATCCTTACGGAGCTGGTGATGCGGGCCAACAAATTGCAACGGAGCTGATGTGTGAACCAAAAAATAAACACTAAGTTTGAAAAGGTTTGCATCCTAGGATTAGGTTATGTGGGCTTGCCAACCGCTGCGATAATTGCCAGCCATGGCATTACCGTATCGGGCTTCGATGTCGACAAAAAAACTGTCGAAACCATTAACAAAGGTAAAATCCATATTGTTGAACCTGATTTAGATGTTATGGTTCAAAGAGCTGTTGCAGATGGATACTTACATGCCACTGATTCTATAGAAACAGCAGATGTTTTCATCATTGCGGTTCCCACGCCTTTTAAAGGACGAAATAAACCTAACCTCGTATACTTGGAACAAGCTATTGAGACCTTATCTTCCGTATTATCAGAAGGGAACTTAATTATCCTGGAATCAACATCACCCGTTGGCACAACACAAAAAATTAGCAACTGGCTTTCAGAGCTAAGGCCCGACCTAAATTTACCGTTGTTTGACGAACAAACATCTTCAGAAGGACACAACATTTTTATTGTGCACTCCCCAGAACGAATTTTGCCAGGACGAGTTCTAGTTGAATTAGTTAACAACGATCGGGTTATTGGCGGGCTGTCAAACACCTGCAGCGAACGGGCGAAAGAATTTTATTCAATTTTCGTAAATGGTGAATGTCACATAACAAATGCTCAAACGGCTGAGCTGGTAAAACTCACTGAAAATGCTTTCAGGGATACTAATATAGCATTTGCGAATGAAATGTCTCTCGTTTGCGACAAGCTCAATATTGACGTATGGGAGATGATTGATCTTGCCAACCTCCACCCACGTGTTGAAATATTGAGACCCGGGCCAGGTGTTGGCGGTCATTGTATAGCTGTTGATCCTTGGTTCATAGTAAATTCAGTGCAAGAGCTAACTCCGCTTATCCAAGCGAGCCGCCAAGTTAACAATAACAAACCGAACTGGGTAGTTGAACAAGCAATCAAAGCAACCAGTTCCTCTTCCTCAATAGCCTGTTTGGGTTTGAGCTATAAATCAGACATTGATGATTTGCGTGAAAGTCCCGCAGTAGAAATTGTCGAAAAGATAGCTGCGAAGCACTCCGGCACAGTTCTAGTTGCGGAACCAAATATTATTGAAATTCCACCTCATTTAAAAAATTATAAAAATATTGTGTATTCTCATTACGAAAAGGCCATTGATCAAGCAGACACAATTATTGTTTTAACAGATCACAGGGAGTTTAAACTCATTGATAAATCAAGCTTAATAAACAAACAAATTATAGATACACGCGGAATATGGCATAAAATTTGAGTATTCTAACTAGGACCCCAGGCAATGGTAAAAAAAATAGCACTGATTACCGGTATAACTGGTCAAGATGGCGCCTATCTAGCACAATTTTTACTTAACAAAGGATATGAGGTTCACGGTATCAAACGTCGTTCTTCGTCTTTTAACACGGGTCGTATCGACCATTTCTACACCGATCCACATATTCCAGATAGTAAATTCTTTATGCATTTCGGCGATATGACAGACGCGACAAACTTAATCCGCTTAGTCCAAAAAATTCAGCCAATTGAAATTTATAATTTAGCAGCCCAGAGTCATGTTCAGGTTAGTTTTGAAACAGCCGAATATACAGCGAACGTTGATGGTATAGGTCCTTTACGTATTCTTGAAGCGATCCGAATTTTAGGCTTAGAAAAAACCATACGGTTCTATCAAGCTTCAACATCGGAACTATATGGAAAAGTCAAAGAAACGCCGCAAAACGAGCATACACCGTTCCATCCCAGAAGCCCTTATGCTATTGCTAAACTTTATGGGTACTGGATTACGATTAACTACCGGGAAGCGTACGATATTCATGCTTCTAATGGCATTCTCTTTAATCATGAAAGCTCCCTTCGAGGCGAAACTTTTGTTACTCGAAAAATTACGAGAGCTGTCTCAGCTATTGAGCTTGGTAAAGAAGAGAAAATTTTTCTGGGAAATATAGATGCATACCGAGACTGGGGGCACGCCAAAGACTATGTTGAAGGCATGTGGCTTATGCTACAGCAAAAAATTCCAGACGACTATGTCCTTGCTACTGGGGAACAACACTCGGTGCGTGAGTTTGTCGAGCTAGCATTTGCTGAAATGAACCGAAGGATCATATGGAAGGGTAAGGGTGTAGAAGAAAAAGGGATTGATGAAAAAACAGGCGAAATATTAGTTGAAATTGACCCTAGGTATTTTAGGCCAACTGAAACAGAAACGCTATTGGGTGATCCTGCAAAGGCAAAAAAAATACTTGGCTGGCAGCACAAAACATCTTTTCAAGAATTAGTGCACGATATGGTTAAATACGATTTTAATCAAATAAAGACCAAAGAAAATGAATAACAGCTCTAACGGTTTTCTGGCAGAACCATTTAATTTAGAAGGAAAAAAGGTATGGATCGCTGGTGCCACAGGTATGGTTGGCAGCGCTACATTAAGAAAACTAGATACTGAGGATTGTGATTTACTAGTGCCGGATCGAGCTAACCTTGATCTGCTAAATCAAGAAAATGTCAATAGGTGGTGTGCTGCCAACAAACCTGATGTCGTCATCATTGCAGCTGCAACAGTTGGAGGCATTCTCGCTAACTCAACGCGTCCTGCTGAATTTATCTACAACAACTTAATAATTGCTAGCAATATCATTCACGCATCATACCTTAACAAAGTCAAAAAACTTCTATTTCTAGGCTCTGCATGCATTTATCCCCGGGAAACGAGTCAGCCAATTACGGAGGATGCCCTTTTAACTGGACCCCTTGAACCAACCAACGAATGGTATGCTATCGCCAAAATTGCAGGCATCAAAATGTGCGCGGCCTATCGGAAACAGTATGGATGCGACTTTATCTCCGCCCAACCCAATAATCTTTATGGGCCTGGTGATAATTTTGATCTCAAATCCAGCCATGTTATACCCGCCCTGATACACAAGGCACATATAGCAAAAATAAAAGGAAAAAAAAACATGGCTGTGTGGGGGACCGGCTTAGTTCAACGCGAATTCCTGCACGTGGACGATTGCGCCGATGCCTTGGTGCATTTACTTAAGCACTACAATGGAGTCAACCAAATCAACATAGGGACTGGTGAGGAAGTTACGATCAAAGGTCTGGCAGAAATAATTTGTGAGGTCGTCGGCTTCACGGGCGAACTGAGATTCGATGCTAGAAAACCCGACGGCTCGCCCCGAAAATTATTAGACAATAGTCGAATGGAATCGTTAAACTGGAAATCGAGTATTACGTTAAAAACAGGCCTCCAATCGACATATCAATGGTTTTTAGAAAATACCGAGTAGAAATTTTTTTTTAATTGAGGCGATCGCTGTTTATATTATTTAGCTAGTGGCTAATACTTTTTCTAAATCAGAGCCTTCAGGATCCTTCGTTGCCGCGTCTCGGGCTAAACGCAATTTATTTACTTCTTGATTTGAAATATTGCCATCTTCCAATATAGGTTTAACAATCACGTCAATTATGCGTTTATAATTCTGTGTTCCCCGACGATGAGTGCTCCCATACCCTTTAATCAGACGAGCTAGGTCTGCCAATTCAATAGCAAAATCAACATTAATCGACGAGGCTATACTCACCATGTCTAGCCATGATTCGATATTAGCGTGCTCAACCTGCCACCTATGAGAATTGGGTCTCCACCATTTTAATTTTGCCAAAAACCATAACTTCAAAAACCCTACTACCGAAGTAGTTTTAACCGTCATATCAAACCCAAAATGTTCCAATTTTCCACGCTTGTCTCCCCAAACTAACAACTTTCGACCCAACCAACTCGGCAACATATCTGCAATTTCCGTTATTCCGGGTTTGAAGAAATCGGTTACAACGAGAATATCATCTGGTTTGGATTTCGCCTCATTTCGTATGCGCTCGAAACGTTCTGACCTTACTTTAGCCTGAGCAACACGAATTATATCTTCGTAAGTCATGCGCAAAGCGAGTTGTTTCGCAACGGTAATTAGTAATAAAGGATCATTATCTTTAAATATTTCCAAACGAGATAGATACGTTTCAACGTAGGTTTTATTTTGATAATCTAAGAGCCGGTTGATCGCATGCAATACAATAGGGCGAACGCTCTCTGGAAAGCTCTGGTGCATTTCATTTGGCGGCGCTAATTCAATATCATCACGAGAGGCCACTTCAATAGGTGGACTGTTTGCAATTGAAAAACCCATATTGATTCCGGATAAATTGGCTTCAACAGCTTTACCTTCTGACTTTATTGACTCAATAAATTCCTCGAGTTTTATCCCGATCACATCCGTCGCGGCAACGGCCCCCAACATCACGGCGTTTACGATCGCACCAGCGTTTTTTGCTGCATTATTTGCGTCAAATAACGTGCAGCTGAAGGCCGATTTATTTAAAATAGCAGACAATTTTTCATCATCAATTCGGCCATCGGTCATAGCCATTTTTTCAGGCATTAAGTAAGCACGAGACGTCGAAGCAACTAAATGGGTTCTGTCAGGCGTTATAAAACCATTACTAACAGCCCTCGCAGCTTCTGCAGCTTCTGTGGCAATTAGCAAATCTACCTCGCCAGCTGTTGGGTTTAACGCAAAAACAGGCTTAGAGGCCCCTGATGGTAACGGTTGTGGTAACATTTCTATGTAATAAGTTGTCGCCCCCGTTCTTTGAGCTACTCCGGGAACGGAAGTTGCTTGAATCGGGTATCCTTTTGACCAAGCTGCACTAACAATCCAATTCATGAGCACGCCACCACCTTCACCACCCATAGCACAGATTAAGATTTTTATTAGCTTATGCTGATTTAACTCAGACATCACCCAAACCCAGAAATCAATTCTATAAAACGGCCCCGAATACTAGCAACCATTTTATCTAGCATGGTAGGATTTTGAATACGTTCAGCTTGATAGAATGAGGGACAAAGTTGAGCAGCATGAGCTATTTCTCCGCACAGACCGCAACCAACGCAGCTCTCAATAATTTGTGTCACGGGCTCATCCCTGAGGGGATCAGGGTTTTCCTTGATGCTGAGAGAAGGACAGCCGGACAGTCTTATACATGAATGGTCACCGGTACAAATTTCCTCATCAACCCCAAACCGTGGTATGGTGACCTTTTCTCCTTTCTTTAACTTTGTTGCATTTTCAACTCTTATCCGGCGCTGTCGGGCCAACATACATTCACCATCAGCGATAATTACTTTCAATCCCCCTTGTTCTGTAGTCATAGCTTCGCGAAGGGTAGCTAACATTCGATCAACACCGTAGGTGCGCACTTTTCGTAGCCATTTCACACCTAACGTCCGCAAAGTGCTTTCTATATCACTCGTCTGTGCTATGGGATCAAACTCCGTTATTGAAGACGGGATGTCTTGTTGGCCTGTGGCCGATGAATAACCATTTTGCATAATAACTAATACCCCATCGCCTTCGTTAAATAGATTAGACAATACCCCTGTCTGAAGGCCATTATGCCAAAAACCCCCATCACCCATAATAGTAATGGTGCGTTTCTCCAGAATTGGCCCCACCGCCTGCGCACTAGCTAACCCCAGACCGTAACCCAAGATAGAATTCCCCATGCTGAAAGGTGCATAAGTTGCAAAAGCATGACAACCAATATCTGCAGCTATATGCACGTCACCAATTTCTTCTTTCAACATTTTTATTGCTGTAAATACTGGACGTTCGGGACACCCCGTGCAAAATCCAGGCGGCCTAGGTGGCAAGTTAAAGTCCAATGAATCATGGCCACCCTGTATATCATTAAATAACTTGGCGGCTTTATTTTGTAATACATCCAGATCAATAGCCAGATGATCGACTTCACCAAAAAACTCAACCAACCCCCGCGTAACAGCTTCCGCATTATATTCACCGCTCGTTGGGAAGACATCCTTTCCAAATATTTTTGTCTGAATGTCTGCTTTGCGAAGAAATGTATTAACTTGATGCTCAATAAATTCAGGACGGCCCTCTTCCATTACTAATACAGCATCCTTTCCCTTGCAAAATTCAGTAATCTGATCCGGCACCAATGGATGGGTTACATTCAATACCATTAGCGGGATATCAGCATTGCCAAATTCATCGCCTAGTCCCAAAACAGCCAACCGATTTACTAACGTATTGAAGAGGCCGCCCTGCAAAATAATACCAAAATTGTTCAATCGCCCATCAAAAAATTCATTGAGACTGCGATTGATTATAAACTTTTGAGCCGTTGGGAGGCGTTTTTCAAATTTTATCTTTTCCTGCGCAAACGTTGCGGGTGGGTGGGCTAATCGATCATAGTCAAAAACTGCGGGTGCATCAGCCTTATCAATGGTATTAACCAATGATTTTTTATTATTCTTTGTTGTAAATTCTCCTTGCATATGGCACGCGCGGATACGGAGCCCTAAAATCACCGGGGTATTCGTGGCTTCGGATAACTGGAAACCATTTTCAACCATTTCAACCATACTATTAAGGTTGGGCCGAGGATCTAACAACCACATAGAAGATTTCATGGCGAATGCATGGGTACGTTCCTGAATGACACTTGCGCCTTCACCTGTATCTTCGCCGGAGACAATCATTGCCCCTCCCTTAACCCCGGGACTTGCAAGATTGGAAAGTGCGTCAGACGCCACATTAGTACCAACGATTGACTTCCAAGTTACCGCACCGCGGATAGGGTAATTAATCGATGCACCAAGCATTGCAGCTGCTGAAGCTTCACTTGAATTTGCTTCTACATGAACTCCAAGCTCTCCCATCAACTCTTTGGCCTGAACAAGAACATCCAATAGATGGGAAACCGGTGCGCCTTGATAGCCCCCAACGTAACCAACTCCTGACTGCAAAAGGGCTTTAGTTACGGCAAGTATACCTTCGCCTTGAAACTTTCCGTTGTCCCCTTGGCGGAGTTGTTCAATTTCTTTTTTGAATAGTCTTTCCATATTTGCCCTGTATATCTTTTACCGTACAACGATACTAAGACGAAGTCAGATTGGAAAGGCCTTAAAATTATTAGTTACCAAGTATACTTTTAAACATGTTTAGGTTCTGGTACATCGTAACTCGACATAAAATTTTCAACAAGACCATCGAAGTACTCCCAATCTGTTTCCCGGTGAGAATGATTACGAATTATAAAAGAAGCTCCAGCATAGAATTTCTCATACTGCTGTTGCCTTCCAGCAAATTCAGAACCAACAAAATCCCAGGCTAATCGGAATAGTTTCATACGGTCAAGAGCGCTAATCTGGGGCGTTTGGAAGTATTTCTCAAAATCACCACGTAACTTTTCATCATGCATTACATGCACATTTCCCGGCATTTGAAATACTCCTCCACCGCAAAACGTGCGCAATTCATCAATGAGTGCAGAATGATTGTCTGTACACCAATCTAGCGTCGCATACATCATCCGTCGGTTACAGGTCATGTGCCCTGCTGGCCACTCCTCTGCGGCCTCGATTTGACCATGTATCATTCCTGAAATAGCCGCCTCTTGAGCCGCCATACGCCCCATTGCCTCTCGGACAGCCGGGATCTGATCAGCTCCGGTCGATTGGGTAACTTTTGAACAAATCCCCAAAATTAGCTGTAACTTAGACCAAAATCTAACGTTAGATTGATGGTTACCGTAGCAATGACCGGGTGTCTTTATATAAATTTCGCGAGCTAACAGAGCATCATCCATCACAAAAATTTTTTCCCAAGGAACCTTCACCTCATCGCAGATAACCAACACATCAGTTTCGTCATATTTCCACGTTAAGGGACTATCAAACTCATTTTCAGCATTAAGCGCTATTGGCTGACGCATCCAAAGTGATAATCCCTTAATATTGCACGGAATAGCGCAAGTCACAGCTTCTTTAACTTGATTAGGTGCTAAAGGTAGAAGATTACCAACCCAAATTTCATCACAAAAAATTGCACTCGTGGCTAACATTTTCATGCCTGAAATAACAACACCGTCATCGTCTTCTCGAACTACGCGAAGCGTCGGTACCGGAAGATTTTGTTTTTCGTAAAATTCTGGGTTTCGTGCGGCTTGTGGCGGCAAAACAGCATAAGTTGCAAAAACGTCGTTTTTACGCATGTGTTGGTAATAGGCCAGAAGATTATCACTAAATTTATATTCGTCTGTGTCAAAAACAGCTGGATTTGTAGACATTCCGGTAACAAAACTGGAGACGTGATCAGGTGATCGTCCAAACAATCCAGACGACACATCCGCAATTTTCTTATGAGCGGCCATACGCTTTCGTAAATCGTCTCGATTTTTTGCCTGGAGAAACCACATAGAATAACGGTCGCCATCTTCCTCAAATGACAAAATATCGCGAAATTCTGGATCATGCTTAACATCATATAAAGACGCCACTGTTTTAGCCGCATGCTCAAAGGCCGGATGTGTCGTAACGTCGTCGACTTTCTCATTTCCTATATAAACCACACGACCATCATTGAGGCCCTCCAAATGCTCCTTGCCTGTTTTTAACACTTCTTCTCTCCTTTTACCTTTAGCCTTTAAGCCGCATCAAATTGAATATTCCGTTCAGCCTTAATTTTATTAGCGACAAAAATAGCTCTTGATGTCGTAGTTACCATTTTTTTGATCAAGATCCTGAAGCTTTCAAACTCTTCCTCACTATAACCTTCAAATATTGTGTTATTTATTTCTTGGCGAGATGATGTCAGGGAGGATAATTTTTCCCGACCTCTCGAGGTGAGTGACAACAAAATACTGCGCCGATCCTCCGGATTAGCGCTTTTCTTAATCAAATTTTGTTTGGCCAACTTACCAGTTTCCATGGTGACGTGACTGTTGCCCGCCTGCAGAATTCTTGCAACATCGCCAACTGTAACCGCTCCTTTATCGGCCTGTTCCGAAATAACGGTCAATATATGATATTGAATCCCGTTTAGGCCAATAAGATCACCAATTTGATCCCGAAGCTTCTCCATCTGAACGGAAGAAATCAATAAATTATAGATAAAACCTCTAAATGTAGCGTCAGAACCATCGGCTAAAAATTCGGGTCGAGTAATCGTTAGTTGAGTATTTTGATCTTTCATAAATACTTTCCTTACATTTTGGAACATATATTAATTAATTTATATAAATTAATTATATAAGTACACACTTAACCGGAATAATTGCCCCAACAGTTGAGGAAGATTTGACTAAGATTAAGAACTAGAGAAAGTTATCAGGAATCAGCCTTGTTAAAATAATGCAATTCAAACATTACACAACCACCATCCGACTTGAAAGGACCATGAAATACGCCGGGTGGGCGACAGGCATAGGTTGGTGCCTGAAATTTCTCTCCACCCTCCCCATTTTCATCATTACCTACAATCATATCGCCCTCAAAAAGGAATACCTCCTCCCAATGCTCATGAACGAAGGGTTCTGTCGAATAAACGCCAGGTTTTA
>CAZXSC010000050.1:0-18512 GCA_964643045.1 uncultured Rhodospirillaceae bacterium | reverse complement strand
TAATGTTGTGAGTAATCTATTCATCTTAATATCTTGTCATATAAATATAATACTAATTTTCTAAACAACCTTTTTTTCTGATATTTCGTTCTGGTAGGCTTGATCTATTATCAACCGTTCATCCCCAAGTAAATCTAATCCAGAAAGAATTTGTGACATGCGTTCACGTATATTGATTTCCTGCTCTTGGGCATCTTGCCATGCACTGACTTGATCAGGGGTTTGGTGCAGATTGTAATCAGGATCCCCCACATTCCCAATAACTGTCCAGTATGGGTTGTTGGCTTTATCTTCTTTCTGGGAATCAATTGTATCTAACATGGCTTGGAGTTCTTTGTGTTCAAGACACAGTTTATCAGCCATTTTAAATATCTCACGGTCCATAGGCGCGTATTTTTTAGCCCAGATCTCGTGGTCACCATCCATATACCATTCGCTCTTGTTAGAAGTCTCTGAGTTATTCTCCGTCAAAAGATTGCCCTTAATATGTTGAGGATTATTTCAAGTATATACATTAAACATGGCCTCTCAACGCCCCTTGTATTTATTGTTACACCACTACCAACTAAACAAAAGGTAGTAGTTCCCTTAGCCAATGAATAATATCAGCAATGAACATTAAAATATCTTCAAGCATAACCAGTCCAGTAAATTACAGATAATCCTATTAATTTCCATTACGTTTAGACTTAATAATTTCTATAGCTTTCAACCAACTGGGCTTAGCAGGTTGATGATTTGCGCCCGGCGGTGCTAGGGCATAAGCTGATATAGAATTGGGTATCAGAGAACCAATACGTTTTCGGGCCTTTCCCCCAAATAGGACCGTCGTCGCATTCGGTAATAAATTAATCTGGGGCATTAATAATCCTTCTGCACATAATGACTTATTGGGGCCAGAGACGTTGCCGATTTCTTGATCGATCGAGCAAAATCGGCTTTCGGTCATCCAAATTTTCTTAGACCACTCTTCAACCGATGCTCCGGGATAAAGCTGGTCAATAAACCAACGTACATTGTCATAAAATAGTGTGCGCCCGGTTTCCAAACTGCAAAGTCCATAGTTCATTGACTTTTGAATAAATTCTTCTGGGGTCAATTCGGCGTCATAGCTCTCCTTCTCAGGATTAGGGTGGCCCGGTTCCGCGAAAACCATTATTGTTTCAACTTCGTCTAATTCTCCGGTACATCCTATAAATCCACGCGGAATTTGACCCAGCTTGGGATTCCATTGCGCTTCAGGACATGTTCCAAAATTAGAACAAGGTTGATAAAATGTTTTTAACAATTCTATCATTCTCGGATTTGGCATTAGGTCAGGCAGTGATTCTTCATGGATCATTCCTTCAACATCTAAAGCTGTCTTTGAATAATCTGGATTGGCCATATCTTCGGCTTCTTTGACCTCACTATATTGAAATTTTCGTTGGTTTTTTTGGGCTTCGGGCGGTCTTAAATTATTTAATTTACCACTTATATTTGTGAATTCTGGTTGGAGAATTTGTCCGCTGTTGTCAACAATTCCCCAACAACCTTTTGTTACGCCGACGTGCAGTAGTTTTTTTCCCTGTGCGGGCTTTTCTGTATCAGCTCTCTTGGTTAGAGCAAGAGCATCAGTCCAAGATAACTTAGAACCTTTAGCTAATTGTATTTCTATTTGTTCAAGCCGCTTGTACCTATCCGTTCCCAATTTAACATACTCTAGAGTTGAGGTTCCAAGAGAATAAATCTTGCACTCATTGTCGAAGAACCAATTTGGATCGGCATCCATTAATTTATTATTTTTAAGCATCACATAGTTCCTCTAGCTGAGTGCATTACTCTTTTCAGTTTTCTGCGACCTGGACGATAGGCAGTGATTAGTACTTCACTGTTCGTTATGACGGCATATCTACCACTCTCCAGCATTTACCACTCTTCTGTTCGTCGTTACAACTGTAGGACCTGTGATGGGCAGGTCATAATCTTCTTTCCAAATTTTTTTACCGGTCTTTGGTTTTATATTTTTTATACTCTTTATTTTTTTTAAACGTTTTGCACCGGCGATTGCAACCTTATCTCCATCATAATGGTCGAACCATGGAAGTCCCGCTTTGGTGTATTCGTGAGCAGTATACGAACTGATGGGAGGTTCCTCTCCTGTAATACCCATCCATTGGTTGGCATTTGCTATGGTTACGAAACACCTCTCTGATTTACGAAGGTCCCATGCGTCAAACTCATGGGTATCTTCGTAAATTTTCTGACGCATGGACCCGCCGGGTGCTAATCCCATTGGTTGAGAGTTACATGTTGGCGGTGGCGGTGCATAAGCATCCATCATACGATTTTCCTCGATTTCTGCTTTCGCATCTTCGAGTTTCTTCAGTTTTTCCTCCATTCTCGCTTTCGCATCTTCGAGTTTCTTCAGTTCATCGTAGTATTCTTTTTTCATTGGAAATGCTTGAATTTGTATTCCCCCAACACTTGCCTCTCCCGTCAATTGTTCTTCTGCTGTATATCCCTCGCCCAATGGTGCTGCTACGAACTGTCTGACCTTATCTTTCCCGACATTGTATCCATCAATCCATGGTTGGTTGGGGGTAACGACATAGTCTTGTGGATCTCGATTAAGTGTCGATGACCAATCTTCCCCAGAAACTGCACATATTTTTCCAGTCCCAATTTTAATTGCGATTGGATAAAATACATCATAGTCTAGTGGGGAAAATTTTATCCAAAGAGCATCCGCCTGGAACATTGGCATTATAATTCCACCACGTTTTTTGAGATGGTTATGGGTTGTTAAGTCAAAATCCTCGATATGACGTAACGGAAATTTGCCTAAATCCGGTGGTAAGTGATGTGTCTCACCATCATCTGGTAAACGCAATGTGCGTTTAAAACTGATGGAAACCCGTGCATTATCATGCAGTTCAGGGAAACTAATTTCCAGATAATCTTTTTCCAAATAAATCATTATAATTCTCCTCTACCATTCACCATCTTTGACTCCTCTAACAATGTGCAAAACCGCATGGTCAGGTTCTGATTTTAATCTTCGGATCAACTCGCCAAACATTACAGGGCGATCTCTAATGACTTTCAAAAGATCAGAGGAAACCTTTCCTGCCAGAGCGAGTAAGACGTCTTGATCTTCACCCAACATTTTTGCCAGAGCAATAATTTTACCTTCGGACGGAGGAGATACGAGTTCTCTCTCCACCTTGCTAAGGAATGCTGGTTCAACCCCAATTTTCATTGCAACCTTACGCAGACTGAAATCTTTACTATCCTCAGATAATCGTTCGCGTTGTGCTCTGATGTAGGTACCAAACCCTTGCATATGTATTATGTACTACATAGTACACATAATGTAAAGAACTAAAAATATTGGAATGGGAACTGTCCAAGCTTCCTGGTCCGTGGGGCCCGTTACGAGGGTCGGGTGTAATCTCGATTATCCTTAACCTTGGGTCGGGGGGCATGGTTCGTTGTCCTTGGGTCGGGGAGCATGGTCCGTGGTGCATGGCCCATGGATCTATTGGTCCAATTGGTTCTAGGGTTAATTTGTGAGTGATCCATAAATATACTATATAAAACAATACCTTAATAATACATTGGTTCAGTTGGTTCAGTATATATAGGTATCCCCCTAGTTTTTTTTAAGTGCAGTGTGAGCGCCGAGTTTTTTGTATCATTTATTCCCCCCCCTGTTCAGATACTGAACCAACTGAACCAGCTGAACCAATAGCATCAGAAAGGGATGTCCTCATCAATCGGGGCCAACGGTTTTAGGGGCACTACATTTGATAGAGGCTCAATTCCCAGAACGGTTTTTGCAGACAAGTGCAGTACATACTGACGACGACCGTCCAATGACCTGCGCACCATATTTCTCTGGGGCTCTGAGGATCGCAGTAGGCCCGCCTCTTTCAAGGATTGCTGGATGCGCTCCTTGGTGAAGGGGAGTTCGTTTCCCTGTTCACGGGCCAGACGTTTAGCGCAGGCCGTGGCCACCTCCGGCTCTAGGTAAAGGTCGTCGTCCTCGATCCACCCAATGTTAGGCCCGTTTGTTGCCAAGTAAGAATTCTCACCCGATCCCCTTTGATCCCAGCCTAGCGTCGTAGCATTTTTGGGATGATGGCCATTTGTCCCCGTAATATGAGCGCTCTTTGCGCTGACAGCTGCCGAGATCAATGACACAAATCTCGAGGCGGAATCTGTTCCCGCAACCTGACTTACTTGCATGTTTGCCTGTTCGGTCAAAGCCGCCCATGCACTGGTCTGCAACTCAGAGAGTTCGGCTTCTGCAATTGCGCCGGCCTCAAAGGAAAAGTCCAAAAACTCTCCAACTCCCACCATGAGCGAGGCGATGTTGTCGGGCATTCTCGTATGACTGCCCCCTATAGCCTTGGCGCGCAATTCCTTGCGCCGGGCTTTGAGGCGGCTGGGAAGCTTTCCGGCATCAGCTAGCCGAGCAAGGCGCTGTGTGAACGCCGCCATCACAAGGGCATACGTACCATCCTCGGCACAGGCCTGCGCTGTGGTAAGCCGAGAAACATTAATATCGCCCGGAGCAATTTGGACCACAACCAGTCGGGCTTGTAGTGATTGCCCCCGTGGCAAATCCTCCCCCGTGGCGACTATCAGCCCGCGTGGCGGCAACGAACCAGCCAGCGTGCTGTCTGCTCGCATCCGAAATCGCCCCGATTGGTTACCTTGGGCACGGATTACCCGCTCTGCTGTCGCATGCAGCTTGCTGATATCTGTGGAGGTGCCGTTAGGCGCAAAGTCGTCGATCAACAACACATGGTCCTTAGCGGTGAAGGCCATGCGTTCCAATGCGTTGGCCGTTGATGACCATGATGCAGGCGTATTGCTGCCCGTCCAGCCTTTACCAAAATAAGCTGTGCAAACCGCGGCAAGACAGGTTTTAAAAGTGCCTGTCGGCCCCACGACAAAAACAGACAACTCTGCCGGCAGCCATTCGGCCAGCACACTGCGAAAAACAGCCGCCAGAAGGGGCCAGGTTATGTGATCAGGGGCAATGCCCAGGAGTTTTATGGATGCCCGTATTGCTTCCTTAGTGTTGCCCCTTAGCGGGTCAGGCAGTTGGTAATCTATGAGACCTTGTCCAAGATCAACTTCAATGGCCGGTACATAACCGCTCGCTGCTATGGCCCCTGCACCATGCAAAAAGTGCCAGTGCCCATTAATCTGGCGCCAACCGGTATGGGTATAGATCAGTCGCTGCAACGGGCTGGACAGATACTGTATTGCGGCAGCGGTGTGCTGTTGGTTTGTCATACCCACTTTGATGAGCGCTCTCGCGCCAAAGGCATCTGGAACCCAGCCCATACTGTTGAATCGGCCAGCCGGTACCGTAACGGACGGCAGTGGTTCGCCGTTAGATAGTTGCGCCTTCAACTGATACTCGCGTACCTCTCCGGCACCGTCATCTCGGCAAATGTCCTCGATTATTGTTGCAGTGAAATTGGACAGATTGATGTCTCTGGGTCCCTTGCTTGTGCGTTCTCTTCGAACTAACTGATTGTCTAAAATAAAATACGGTTGGTCTCCGAGCCCATCTTGCACTGGTGCGTAACGCTCGCTCATTGCCGACTTACAGATGGCCGCGATCTCGCTTTTCGGTAAAGGACCTTGGCCAAAATTGCGGCACATTTCTTTGTCTGCTATCTGATTGATGGCAATTATTGCTTCATAGATCTCGTTTTCAAGCATTCCAGATTTCCGCATGGAACAGGCTCTTGAAAAAAGATAACCATTGCGCCCCTCGAGTGATTTTTCCGACTGGGCGTTTTCCTGGCAGAAAGCGGCTATGTGGCGAATTCCTAGATCACCCTGATCAGCGCGATTGGCTTCGGCCATGTCCATAAATTCCCGGAGGGAGAGGCGTTTCCCGCGATGGATACAGTAACGTTCAGTGTTTTTAGCTTCGAAGTATGGAAGATTTATCCAGTTCCCGGGCCGGGGTTTACGAGTGTCTGGCACGACCTCGCGTACAGTTTGTTTCGGAAAAATCTCGACGCCAGGATAACCGAGAGCGGCTGACCAATTGCTAAGTGCGTCAACTACGTCTTTCGCTAGGCAGCAATTTTTTAGAAAAAGGTAGCAATGGGCTCCACCGGACTTACTCCTGCAAACAATTAGGGGGAGACCAAGTTCGACCACCTTTTCTTCTAGCGAGGTGTGATTGATATCATTGACGTCAATATCTATCGCAGCCCAATTAACGCTCACGCCATCGTCAAGAAGAGGAATAATTCCAAGCCCTTTTGATGGTCCCGTTAAATGCTGTTGCCAGGTGGAAATGGGTGCCTCACATCTTTTAGTCTGGGCCTTCCCTTGTTTTTTCCTGGTCAACGGGTCAAGCCCATTAATTTTAAATATACCATGGGCTTGTGAATAGCCGGGGAACAAGGCCTGAAACGCGGTCACGTCCTCGCTTTTTATGCTCAGAGCACTCATTACTCCGTTCCAGCTTCGACTATTTTGTGTTGAGGAGGGATTAGGCTCTCAATATATCGCAGGATCTCCTGGTCGGGGATTAGTGTTCTGCGCCCGATTTTTACTGTGTAGATTTTTTTATCGGCAATAAGTCCGTATAGGCTGGAGCGTCCTATTCCAAGTATTTGGGTTGAGGATTGAATCGAATGCAATAATGGTGTGGTCATTGGGACCTCCTTAAGTTTGTATAGGTCCCAAATTAGATATGCTTATTCCGGATGTGTCAGCAGGGGTTAGGAATCCGTTGGGGAGAAGGTAAAGCTCTGTGTGAGCTTCTTAAGATAAGCCCCGTGATCGCTATTCTTTGGACGGTTATTATTCCAATCATTTGCCAATGCTTTGGCGCCGGCAAGGGCATATTTATCATTTTTCAAAATTTCACGCGCCTTTTTTAATTTTTTCCGCTCGCTGTCTGCTGGATCCTTTAGTCCCTTTTTATTACCGACTATACTCGCCATAAGGTTCGCGGGCACCAAACCATGGCGCTTCGCGTATATTTCTACAGCGTGCCGGCGTATTTGCAAAATAGGGCCTATTGGATCCTTATGAGGAAGCTTATTTAAGCACTTCCTAATTGCCTGAGATCCACGCCAATCTCGTAAAATTTTAACGACTTCGTCTAGACCGCCTTTTTCCAAAGCAAGGACAACGAAGTCTTCAACGGTTTCCGGTGGGCTGACCACAACCTCCAGTTTAGCCGCTGTCTTCGAAGTGTTTTTCTTCTTTGGCATTTCCGACCGCAACCGCTTCAAGCCAACTCGCGTCGGGCATCAAAAGGAACCACCTGACCTTTTGGGGTATCGAGATAAGTTGCCCACGTTTGCATTAAATGGCGTCGTTTCTCAAACAGATCGCTTCTCAGATATGCTGCCTCTACCTTGTTCCCGATCGTATGAGCTAACGACTGCTCGGCGACCTCTCGCGGAAACTGGGTCTGTTCTGCAGTCCAGTCGCGAAAAGAAGATCTGAACCCATGAACTGTTTGTTTAATCCCCAAACGCCTTAAAACCGAAAGTAGGGCCATATCGCTGAGTGCCTTCCCGGGTTTTCCACCAGGAAATACAAACTCCACAGGAGTAAGGTTACGCATGTTTCTAACAATTTGAAGGGGGCGCTCTACTAAGGGAATCCGGTGTTCTTTCCCAGTCTTGGTTCTGGACGATGGAATTGTCCAAATACCACGCTCCAGGTCAAATTCATTCCACAAAGCGCCACGCACCTCAGACGACCGTGCTGCCGTAAATATTGTAAATTCAAGTGCCTGGGCAGCTATACCGTCCCTTTCCCGAAGTTGTAGGACAAAATCTCCAACGTCTTGATATGGCATCGCTGGATGATGTTTGACACTGTGTATGCGGGATTTTGCCGGAAGGAGGTTGTCGAGATGCCCTCGCCACTGGGCCGGGTTTTGCCCTTGACGAAAGCCACTAACTGTCGCCCAGTCGAGAATCCTCTCAATTCGCCCCCTCACACGGCCAGCAGTCTCAGGTTTCAGAGCCCAGATTGGCTTCAATATCTGCATCACTATCTCAGTATCAATGTCAGACACTAATAAATTGCCGGCAATAGGATAGGCATCGGCTCGAAGGGAGTTGCGCCACTGAGACGCGTGTTTGGCGTTTTTCCAACCGGGCTCGTGGGTTGCTATATAGGCATCGGCGGCGTCCTTGAAGTTAATAGTCTTCCGGTCCGCCGCAAGATCCTTACTACGATCAGCTTTCCGGGCTTCGATCGGGTCAGTGCCGTCCGCCAGTAAGGAACGACACAGTGCCGCCTTTTCGCGAGCATTAGCCAGGCTTACGGCCTTCAAAGACCCCAAACCCATCTCGCGCGCCTGCCCATTAAGCATAAACCGGTACAGCCAGGATTTAGCCCCCGATTTCCCGACTTGGAGGTATAGACCACCCCCGTCAGCACTTAGACCAGCTTTCTTGGTAGTTTCGACGGTTCTAGCTGATAGCCTATTTGTACTATGCATCACAATCCTACCCACAAAATTACCCATGAACAAGATTGGATTGTAGCATATCCCAGCAGACATAGCCAGACACAAAATACATTAATTTGTTGTTTTATAAGGGTTTATTGGACACCTATGGACGGTGGCGGACTAGGGTATGGCGGAGGGAGAGGGATTCGAACCCTCGATACGCTATTAACGCATACACGCTTTCCAAGCGTGCGCCTTCAGCCACTCGGCCACCCCTCCGTTAAATCAAACAAAATTTGTAAAATAGAAGAGGTCGGAGCCTACTAAATCAAATCCGCTACCGCAATATATTATGATAAATTCATTTATTGAGGGAACTATTTCGGACTATCGGAAACCATTTTCGACTGTTAAGTTAATCATATGGTTATAGGAAGGTTTATAGGGTGGCTTTTGATTTTTGCTGCTTTGGGGTTCACAATTGTAGAAATTAGCGCTCAGAGTATTGGAAATCAATACGGGGTTCTGAGCGCTTATACTGTCTTACATACGCTCATTCCCGGGGAGCTAATTCAGACACGTATAATTATTAGTAGGGCTCTTCATCCAATTCTTTGGGATCCATTTATTAGATCGCTATTATCGCTTCCAGGATGGCTAATTCTTGGTTTGCCAGGGATCTTTCTTGTTTGGAAGTTTCGTAAAGTTTCATCTGAAACATCTGATGATGCGCGGACTTCTACTTATGAAGATATTGTTGCCGCCGCTGAAGAGTTTGACGAAATGAATGATGATGAAGGTTTTTCTGAGTCTCAGTATGGTAAAATGGACGAATTTGATCCCAATACAGTGCATTTAACAGAGAATCTTGATGACAATAATTCTACGACAATTCCTACAACAGATATAGAAAAGAACAACTAGTCATCATTCATTTTCAATGCTGCGAGGAAAGCTGATTGTGGAATTTCAACTTGCCCAAACTGGCGCATTTTTTTCTTCCCTTTTTTCTGTTTTTCGAGCAATTTACGTTTCCGAGTGATATCGCCGCCATAACATTTTGCGGTTACATCTTTGCGCAACGCAGAGACAGTAGAACGCGCTATAACTTTACCTCCGATTGCGGCTTGTATAGCAATTTTGAAGAGTTGCCTTGGGATCAAATCTTTCAGGCGATCGCAAATTGCCCGGCCGCGTGTTTCAGACTGGCTTTTATGTGACATAAATGATAGAGCATCGACGACCTCTGCATTAACTAAAATAGATACTTTTACTAAATCTGATTCTTGATAACCATCCATTTGGTAATCAAAGCTCGCATAGCCTTTAGAAGTTGATTTCAGGCGGTCATAAAAATCAAAAACAATTTCGTTAAGTGGTAACCGGTAGACTACCATTGCTCGATTACCAACATAGGTGAGTTCCACTTGAACTCCGCGACGGTCGGTGCACAGTGACAAGATACCCCCAAGATGTTCGTCGGGCACCAAGATGGTTGCTT
Source organism: uncultured Rhodospirillaceae bacterium (assembly GCA_964643045.1). Classification (GTDB taxonomy): domain Bacteria; phylum Pseudomonadota; class Alphaproteobacteria; order Rhodospirillales; family UBA2165; genus TMED23. The sequence continues at coordinate 8,571 of CAZXSC010000050.1, read as the reverse complement.
TGATCCATGGCTCTTCAACATAGTCAATCTGAGTAGGTTCAGGCATATCTGATGGGTTATGAAGTTCTCGACTTGTGCCATCTGTCATATGGAGACGATAGACAACACTCGGTGCCGTTGTAATGAGGTCAAGATCAAATTCCCGCTCCAAACGTTCCTGAATTATCTCCAAGTGTAAAAGTCCAAGAAAGCCGCATCGAAAACCAAAACCCAGTGCAGCAGAACTCTCTGGTTCATAAGCAAAACTGGCATCGTTAAGGCGAAGTTTTGCAAGACTATCCCTAAGTTCTTCAAATGCAGCTGCATCAACTGGAAAAAGACTTGAGAAAACCACTGGTACCGAAGGCTTAAACCCAGAAAGTGGTTTGTCTGCGGGATTTTTTTCTTCGGTAATGGTGTCACCAACGTTTGTTTCCGCAACAGTTTTCACCGAAGCCGTAAAGTAACCAATATCCCCAGGCTCAAGATTTTCTACTTTCGTGGCTTTAGGTAAAAATTTTCCTACGTGGTCAATTTGGTGAGTTTTTCCCGACGACATAAGTTTAATTTTCATGCCGCGATTAAGAACGCCGTCTTCAATACGAACCAAGATCATGACACCTAAGTAAGAGTCATACCAACTATCAACCAGCAGCGCTTTTAATGGCGAGCTAATATTTCCCTGCGGACTGGGTAATCGGTGAACAATGGTTTCTAAGACATCCTTCACACCTACACCTGTTTTGGCCGAAATATTAATTGCTTCTGATGCGTCCAAGCCTATCACGTCTTCGATTTGTTGTTTGATACGGTCGGGTTCAGATGCAGGGAGATCAATTTTGTTCAGGACGGGGATAATCTCGTGGTCGGCTTCTAATGCTAGATAGACATTGGCAAGTGTTTGTGCTTCAACGCCTTGTGTCGAGTCCACGACGAGAAGTGATCCCTCGCAGGCAGCTAAAGATCGGCTGACCTCATAGGAAAAATCTACGTGGCCAGGTGTGTCCATCAAGTTTAATTCATAGGTTTCACCATTTTGGGCTTTGTAGGCAAGGCAAACCGTCTGGGCCTTAATTGTTATGCCCCGCTCTCGTTCAATATCCATCGAATCAAGAACTTGTTCCTGCATTTCTCGATCCGACAGGCCGCCACAAAATTCAATTAGACGGTCGGCCAGGGTCGATTTGCCATGATCTATATGGGCAACAATAGAGAAATTACGTTTGTGAGAGAGATTGGTCATATTGTACCGTTAAAACCAGAATATGGTCGAGTTTCTATCACTCATGGGAAAGTTAATCAAATTACATTGAGATTCTGGAGTAAGCTTAATTTTTCTAGGTATTTATGCTTCAGGAACATCTAAGTTATTCTGTGCACAGGCTGCAGTAACGGTATTCTGAAGGAGGCAGGCAATAGTCATTGGGCCAACACCTCCGGGCACCGGGGTAATGGCCCCTGCAACCTTTCTTACTTCGTCAAAATCAATATCACCGCAAAGGGCAGATTTTCCTTCTTTATTCTTTGGCAAACGGTTCATACCTACGTCAATCACAATGGCGCCTTCCTTAACCCAATCCTGTTTGACCATTCTCGCACGGCCGACAGCGGCTACTAAGATATCGGCCCGTTTTGTTTCTGATGGCAGGTCAGATGTTTTTGAGTGGGCAATTGTGACGGTGCAATTTTCTTTCAATAATAAGGCAGCCATAGGTTTGCCAACTATATTAGATCGGCCTATCACCAAAGCGTGTTTGCCAGAGAGGTCGTTGCCTAATTGTTCTTTAATCATCGTGATGCATCCAAGTGGTGTACACGGTACTAATCCATCGGAGCCGTTGGTGAGTTTCCCGGCATTTACGACATGGAAGCCATCTACGTCTTTATCAGGATCGATCGTAGCTAAAACATTTTGCTCATTAATTTGTTTCGGGAGAGGGAGTTGTACCAAGATACCATGAACCTCGGGATCATTATTGAGTCCTTCTATAAGTGTTAGCAGTTCTTTTTCTGAGGTGTCTGAAGGAAGATTGTGCTCGAAGCTTTTCATACCGGCTTCCTGTGTCATCTTTTTTTTGCTGCGAACATAAATCTGGCTCGCAGGGTCTTCACCAACCAAAACAACAGCTAGGCCTGGTGTTAAGTTATCACTTTCTTTCAGGTGACGGACTTGATCGGCAACCTTGTTTCTCAGGCCGGTGGCAATTGTCTTCCCATCTATAATTCTGGCTTCAGCCATGACTACTCCTCTACCGTCGAAGAATTCTAATTCAATCTAATTATATTAATGCAAGAGTGTAAGATTATTGATTTTACCAACGAACTCAATTGATTTTTTTTGTTTATTTCAATTTCTGGTTAGTTAGGGGTGTTTTATTATAAAAGCGCCCAACCTCTTATCTAGTTAAAATTTCCGCCATATTCTCTCAATAAATTACGTAAAAATATTAGGACCAGGATTAAAATAACTGGAGAAATATCTATACCGCCAAAATTGGGAATCCATCGCCGGATGGGGTGCAGAGCCGGCTCAGTTATGCGGTATATGAAATCGCAAATCTGGTAAACAACTCTATTTTGCGTGTTGATTATGTTAAATGCTGTCAGCCAGCTCATCACTACAGCAATAATGAGACACCACATATATAATCCAATAACTTGGTCGATCAAGAAAAGAAGTGACAGCATTAAAAGTCCAGTATTTCCTTAGGTATTGGGTAATGTTTCGTTCCTAAAATACCTTTCCAATATTGTGATGGCAAGCGCGTGTTTGGCAACTGGAACAAACCATAGTGAATATTTAAGGGGTTATCCGAAATTAGCTGATTGTTTTTAAAGTTCAACAAAGAATAACGATGACTGTGCGGTATTAATATCTGCAATAAGGTTAAGGAAATTTATGAAACAATTCAGTTTCTTTTACGCTGTGAAATAATTAAGCTTGAAACTAATTTATTCTTTAAAATTTTTAAGCAAATTGGGGATGCCTGTGATCAAACCCGTTACACGCTATTTTGACGAAATTACTGAAGGTATGTCCGGTGAAATTAGAAAAGTTTTAACTGAAAAGGATGTTATAGCTTATGCTGATCTCACAGGCGATAGAAATTTAATTCATCTCAATGCCGAGTATGCCAAAGGCTCTATATTCGGTCAGCGCGTTAGTCATGGCATGCTAGTTGCGGGGTTAATTTCAGCAGCTCTTGGTTCAAATTTCCCAGGCCTTGGCTGGATATATGTAAATCAGACGCTTCAGTTTAGGGCCCCTGTATTTATCGCTGAAGAAGTTAAAGTAAATGTCAGTGTAAAAAAACTGATAACAGAAAAGGAAATGGCGGAGTTTGAGACGGTTGCAACCGTGCGAGATAGAATAGTAATCACCGGTATTGCAACCTTGATGGCACCTGTAAATCCTCACCCATGATTATTGTGTCATAAGATGCCTTTTAAACTGATACCCACCGGAATTTAATCAGAGGGTGATGCGAATTTTAGGCGTTAGCTTTTTGTAAGGATGGTGGATAAAGGTTTACCAAAATCCTGAATACCGGCAAAAGTAAAGCTGCCATAAGAAGTTTTGCACTGAAGTCGCCGATTGCCCATGTAATCCAAGGTAAATTGGTGTTTAAAAAAGCAATCGAAAAGAAAAGAACCGTATCAATCGCCGATCCAATAATGGAGGATGCTAAAGGTGCTTTCCACCAAATAAGATTTCTTAGTTTATTAAAAATATGGATGTCGAGCAGTTGTGCTACCAGAAAAGCTGATCCTGATGCGGCAGCAATTCGAACATCAAACATCAAAGACAAGGCAACACCAAGAGCAAATCCAACGTAAACGACTTTGCGGGCGGCTTTCGCTTTGAATAAACGGTTTGTTATGTCCGTAACCAGAAAGCATAGTGGATAACTAAATGCTCCCCAAGTTAGCCAATCATTTATAGGGTGGTTGACGAGTTCATTTGAAACCGCGATGACTAGACTCATTGCGGTGACAGGCAAGAGTAAGTAGCAAAAACGTGCAAAATCAGATAGCGGTTTAGAGGTCATTTTCTTAAATCCAATTGAATTTTCCCTTAGCGGCGCGATTTAAACGTTTAAAATAAATTGGGCAGTTCAAGAAAGAAAAGAAATTATATTCAGTCATTTTCTTGAGTTTCTGTATCAGCAAAAGTGGGGTTTTTAATAAAAAATTTCACCAAAGCGATCGCATTTGCATCGTCCCATTCTGCACCTTTCTGTAATTTACCTAATTCACGGCCTTTGCGGTCAAAGATAAAGGTTGTTGGCATAAAGCGTACACCTAATTTTCGTGCTGATTTGCTTTCTCTATCAATGTAAAGTTTTAAATTATTGATTTTTAATCGTTTCAGTAATCGAGCGGCTACTTTTTTGCCGCCCCGATCCAAGCTAACTGCAACTACCGTAAAATTCTTTCCCCCAAGCTTGGATTGCAATCGGTCCATTGAAGGCAACTCGCGAATACAGGGAAGGCACCAACTGGCCCAGAAATTCAATAAAATGACCTTACCTTTAAAATCAGTTAAACTCACATCATTGCTGTCGGCATTCTTCCAAAAAATGTCTTTATAATTCCTTTTATTTGTTTTTTTTACCTGCGTTAACTGGAATGTTGCCATGGAACCCGATAGTTTTGGCTCGTTGGCATATGAGGCAGGCATAATGTTGAAAACAATCCCACATATAATAATTGGAATCATACTGCCTGAGTTAACAAAAAATCGAAGCGAACAACTGCCCATAAATTTTCCAGTTGAGAAGATTAAACCAAGGATATCAATACGGCATTAATAATAGGTTTCGTATTTCCTCATTTTACCGATATCGGATAGAATAATTAAAGATCCTTATAATTTTATGACTTATTTGGCAATTATCGGATATTACTTGGACAGGATAATATTTGATAACCGCTGAATACTCAAATAACTATTTAGAGGAAGACGTGAGTTCGAGCGCTTGTTTTGTTTATGTTATAGGAACCCTGTGGTCAGGGACCCCAGAAAATATGAGTACTTACGTTGGCTGGAGTAATGACCTTGAAAAGCGTATTGCCAAACACAATGAAGGTACAGGGGCTAAGTCTACCCGCGGTCGTAAATGGCATTTGCTATACGTTGAGATATATTTTTCGCGAAGTGATGCCATGAGTAGAGAATGGCATCTTAAACGAGATCGGCAATTCAGGAAAGCTCTACTAAAAAACTGGATACCTTAATCAATGAGGTCTCAGTAGAATAAATAATAACGGCAGTGAGACTGCTGAGTTGCCTGAAAAAATACGTAATAATCTTTGACTTGGCCTGTGACTTTCTATGTGGCACTACACGTATAAAACAAGTGTGGAACTGAGTAAGAATGGCTAATAAAGAGACTGTCGCTGTTGTACTTGCTGCTGGGTTTGGCAAACGTATGAATTCTTCTTTGCCGAAAGTCCTTCACCCAATAGCTGGACGTGCAATGATACTGCAGTTGTTGGATAACTTGTCGGAAATTAATCCACGGAGGATTGTTTTGGTAACAGGCCCAGATATGGGAACTGTTGGCGAGGCGATTAAAGCGGCTGGTTATGAAGTAGAGGTTGTAATACAAGAAGACCGACTTGGTACCGGGCATGCGGTGCAGCAGACCGAACAACTGCTTTCGAGCTACACTGGTAATGTCTTAATTCTTTACGGCGACAGCCCACTTATTACACCAAAGACTTTGCTTAACATGTTAAAAGCGCGATCTGATAAAACCGAGCCTGCGGCAGTGGTCCTGGGGTTCCGGCCACTTGACGCAGCTGATTATGGCAGATTGATTTTGGACGCATCAGGTAACTTGGAGGCCATCGTCGAGGCTAGAGATGCAAACGAAGAAGAGCTTTCAGATAATTTTTGTAATTCGGGTGTGATGGTTGTTGATGGAAAAGTTCTTTTTGATTTAATAGCACAATTGTCCGACCAAAATGCCAAGGGTGAGTTCTATCTAACAGATATTATAAAATTTGCTTGCCTGGGTGGCCGCCGGTGCAGTGTTGTTGAAGGAGATGAGGAAGAGCTAATAGGTATTAACTCAAGAGCGGAGCTAGCTCTCGCTGAAACTATTTTCCAGGATCGTTTGAGGGAAACTGCCATGGAAAATGGGGCAACATTAATTGATCCCAGTAGCATTTATTTTTCATATGATACGCAAATTGGTCGAGATGTAATAATTGGTCCTAACGTTTTTTTTGGCCCGGGTGTAGAAATCTGTGACGGTGCTGAAATTCGTGCTTTTTCTCATATTGAGGGTGCATTTATTGAGAATAATGCGATTATAGGCCCTTTCGCTCGGTTGCGTCCCGGTGCCGATATTGGCGAGGGAGTTCATATCGGTAACTTTGTTGAAGTAAAAAATGCAACTCTTGCGACGGGTGTTAAGGCCAACCACCTCACTTATATAGGAGATACAAAAGTCGGCGAAAAAACGAATATTGGTGCCGGTACAATAACGTGTAATTATGATGGCTATAAGAAATCGATGACTGACATTGGTGCCGGTGCGTTCATCGGTTCAAATACGGCGTTGGTGGCGCCTGTTAAAGTCGGAGACAACGCTATCATCGGTGCAGGTAGTGTGATAACGAAGAATGTTGAGGCTGGTGCACTTGCGTTAACGCGTGCAGACCAAAAAATTGTTAAGGACTACGCCGCAAAATCAAGAAACCCGAAGGCAAAAAAATAATGTGCGGTATTATTGGTATCATTGGGAAGAATGATGTTGCACCACATTTGATCGATTGTCTCAGACGTCTCGAATATAGAGGCTATGATTCAGCTGGTATTGCAACGGTAGAAAATGGTTCTATTGAGCGGCGTCGAGCGGAAGGTAAATTAAAAAATTTAGAGGCACGGTTAAATGAAAACCCAATACCTGGAAATATAGGCATTGGCCACACCCGATGGGCTACCCACGGTGTCCCCAATGAGGTGAATGCTCATCCTCATGCGACAGGTAAAGTAGCTGTTGTCCATAATGGGATCATAGAGAACTTTCAGGATTTGAGAGATGAACTTGAACAGACGGGTCATACGTTGGCTTCAGAGACTGATACCGAGGTAATAGCCCATCTTATTACTCACTATATGGAAATAGGCCAAACTCCGGAGGACGCAACAGCGGCAACGCTTAATCGTCTCGAAGGGGCTTTTGCCTTGGGAATAATTTTTGCAAGGCAGCATGATTTAATGATTGCTGCCCGTCAAGGGTCACCCATTGTGGTAGGCTATGGAGACGGTGAAATGTATCTTGGTTCAGATGCTATAGCTCTTGCCCCAATGACACAGCGGATCACGTATCTTGAAGATGGCGACTGGGCGGTGATAAGCAGTGACAATGTTATTGTGCGAGATAAAAACGGTACGGTTATTCGACGACCAATCCAAACAACCGAAATCTCTGGAGCATTGTCGGGTAAAGAGGGGTATGCACACTTCATGCTCAAAGAAATTTTTGAGCAGCCCAGGGTGATCGGTGATACGCTTCACAGTTTTATTAACCCTTCAGATCAGACCATCACCCTTCCAGGCCTGCCCTTTGATTTGGTAAATTTGCCAAAAATCACCATATCGGCTTGTGGCACGGCTTTTTACGCGGCCCTCACAGCAAAATATTGGTTTGAAAAAGTTGCCAAGGTGCCGGTGGAGGTCGACATTGCTTCTGAGCTCCGGTATCGGGATATGATCTTACCAGAAGGGGGTCTTGCTATCTTTATTTCGCAATCGGGTGAGACGGCGGACACTCTAGCGGCTTTAAGATATTGTCGGCGGCAGGGCCAAAAGATACTTTCCATCGTCAATGTTCCAGAGAGCACCATCGCTCGTGAATCGGATGCGGTATTGCCGACTTACGCGGGACCGGAGATTGGCGTTGCTTCGACTAAAGCTTTCACAACGCAGCTGACAGTATTGGCATGTTTAGCAATTGTATTAGCTCGCGTACAAGGAAGTATTGGACATGAACGTGAAGCAGAGTTAGCTGATGCGCTAACCGAAATTCCGGCACGGGCGGCTGAAGTTCTTAACCAAGACAAGCATATAAGATCACTTTCTCAGGAAATTTCTTTGGCACGAGATGTTTTGTTTCTGGGTCGAGGTACAAGTTATGCAATCGCACTCGAAGGAGCACTAAAGTTAAAAGAAATTTCCTATATACACGCGGAAGGTTATGCAGCGGGAGAAATGAAACATGGCCCGATTGCCCTAATAGACGACGGTGTCCCTGTTATTGTGATTGCCCCATCTGATGAGTTGCTTGAGAAAACAGCCTCTAACATGCAGGAAGTTATAGCTCGGGGTGGAAGAGTTTTTTTCTTGTCCGATGGTTCTGGTGAAAAGAAACTGGGAGCTTTGGCAGCCCACACGATCGTGCTTCCAGAGGTAGACCCGTTTGTGGCACCAATACTCCACGCAATGCCAGTTCAGTTACTTGCGTATCATGTAGCAGTTGCTAAAGGCACTGATATAGACCAACCTCGCAATTTGGCAAAATCCGTCACGGTGGAATAGTTTATTACGACAGGTTAGATGATTGGCTTTTTAGGGAATAT
>CAZXSC010000049.1:0-19412 GCA_964643045.1 uncultured Rhodospirillaceae bacterium | reverse complement strand
TTGTCGTCGAGAATACAGATAAAGTTCATAATGTTGTTGTTTGCACTTTATGTTCTTGCTACCCAAGGGTGCTCATGGGCCAGCCGCCGACCTGGTACAAATCAAGAAGTTATCGATCCAGGGTAGTTAAGGATCCGAGGGGTGTTCTCAAGGAATTCGGAACAGAATTACCAAGTTCGATTATTGTCAGGATACATGATTCAAATGCAGATATGAGATATATGGTTCTGCCCAAACGGCCGTCTGGGACGGAGAGTTGGGATGACGACAAATTGGAATCGATAATTTCCAGGGATGCACTCGTCGGCGTCAGTATACCAAGTATTAACGAGAGTTTTTGAGAATCAGATGAAAAATCCTGATATATCTTCATATACCCCGGCGCCGAACAATCGTTTTAATGTTGGGGACCAAGTTGAAATACACCAGAATGTTTCATCTGGCCATCGGCGGACGCCAGCCTATATTCGGGGCAAAATAGGAGTCATTGAGCGAATCTGTGGTGCATTTCGAAATCCAGAAGAACTTGCATATGGATTTGACGGTCTGCCAAGAAAAATTCTGTATAGAGTGGCATTCAGGCAAGTTGATATCTGGTCAAGCTATCAGGGATCTGATGTTGATGTACTCGAAATTGAAATTTTTGAGCATTGGCTTAAGCCTGTTAAATGATATGACCAATATATTCCGTGCTCTTGGCTTCATATTTGTTTTATTACTTGGGGTCACCGGATTAGCTAATGCGACGTCCACAAAAAGTGCCCCTGGCAAGATCTATTTGTTGAGTGAAAACGCCAGTATTGCCGAAAATACAGATTTGGTTTGGCTGGGGATTTATCATAAACTTGAACAAGGATGGCATACTTACTGGCGCTACCCGGGAGATTCTGGGCTTCCCATTAAAGTGCATTGGACAAAAATTGTGAATGCAGTCGTTGGTGACATCAACTGGCCTGTGCCAACTATATTTAAATCTGGTCCTTTAGTGACTTATGGTTATGAAAAACAAGTGCTATTGCTGATTCCAGTCACGGTGCAACGAAAGGAGGCAATTGAACTAGCGGCAACAATTGATTGGCTCGTCTGCCGAAAGATTTGTATACCCCAGCGCTCTAAAGTAGAAATTAAAATTCCAGTGGGTGATGGAAGAGTAAACAACTTGGTGGCCAAATTATTTGACCGCACCCGGTCATATGTTCCGTTAATTCTGCCGTGGAAGGCGGATGCATACTTTGATTTAAAAAAAATAATATTAAACCTCAAAATGCCTGAAGACCTGTTAAATTCACTCCGTTCTGTAACGTTTCTGCCAATGTCAGATGGACTGGTTGAAAATTCCAAAACACAAGAATGGAAAATCCGTTTGGGTGCAGGGAGCGGTCTTGAAGTTCAGATGACTGCTGGGTATGCATTAGATGATGGACTTAGAAAGTTGGATGGTACGTTAGTTATAAAGAGTGAACACAAAAAGAAATACCAACGAAAGGCATTTGATCTATTGAATATTCCGTTGTTTAATAGAGCACGTAAAAAGTAAAGAGAGAGCGTATGGTGATTAAATCGCTGTGTGGAATTTTTGGCATAAGTCTTATTCTCGTATTTTCTTACCTGCCGCCTGCCAAGGCGTCTCCATCCATAGGTAAAAAGGCGCCTCAGTTCATGGGTACCGACAGCAATGGCCATCGGCTAAAACTTTCAGATTACCAGGGTAAAATAGTAGTTCTGGAGTGGACTAATCACGGCTGCCCTTATGTTGCACGTCACTATGAAATAGGAAATATGCAGCGGCAGCAAAAAAAAACCGCTGCTGATGGAATTGTATGGTTATCTATAATTTCGTCGGCCCCTGGAACGCAAGGCCACGTCGACGGGAAGGAAGCTAATAAATTAACCAAATCTCGGAATGCTGCTCCCACGCGGGTGATACTCGATCCTGGTGGAGAAATTGGTAAAGCTTATGGCGCCCGTACAACACCCCATATGTATATTATAAATGCCGCAGGAACCCTGGTTTATAAGGGAGGTATTGACGATAACCCAACCTCATATGGGGATATTGAGAAAAATACCAAGCATTATGTGCTTGATGCTTTGGCGGAACTTAAAGCTGGCCAAAAAATATCGAAGGCGAGTTCCCAGCCTTATGGATGTTCAGTCAAATACGGCTCGTAAACTCCAACCTGTGGGCTCAGGGCACGTCTTTACAAATAGATTTTCTTTATCAGCACCAATTAATACAGTCGCAAGCATGTGCGGTATCATCCGTCAGAGTACCACAAGGACGAGCCTCACTTGGCAAATGGTCGATTTTAGCTCCAGCCGTTACGACCTTCTGTTTCCCAGGCTTCATAGTATTTTTGGGTCCGTGGCATGATAAGATCCCACATTGAACTAGACTTGGTGGGTTTGTTTACGACAGTTGGCATCGGTTCAGCGAGATATTTTATCTCGGAATAAACGCCGGAAACAATATTTAGAGTACTTTTTTTGGGTATAGCATTCATAGTAAAGTCCTCCTTCTCAAGCAGTATCCATCGACTCAGCCGTTAGTCGATGATTTGGATCAATTTTAGGCCAACCAAATTAGAAGTAGCAGTATTGACCAGCTTTCTTCCAGGCTTCATAACCATTCTATGTCAAAGAATTAAACCATTTGCGGATGCAAGTGGTTCTGGTTTTTTGTTGACAGCGTCAGGCAGGGGTTTGGCGACATATTTGATCTATGTGACGGTTTTGGAGATAGTGTGCAAGGCACTTGATTTAGATAGAAAATTCATAGCAAGTTTCTCAGTTGAAAAGTGAGGCATATATAATCTTATTCAATAAATAGAGTAGTGCTATAGTCGTATGGCTGATATGCGTTTTGTGGTTGCAGTATTTTCACATTGGCGCTACTTGGAAGCTTAGAGGAACCAGGTTAGTACTATCGTAAATAAGGGAGGACTGTTTTGAGACTTCTATTTTTTGGTGATTTTAAACTCGGCATTTTGAATGGAGATAGCGTTGTAGACGTGACTGATGAAGTGCGCGACATACCGATGGTTGGGCCGCATGATCTAATTAACGGCTTAATTGAAAACTTCGATCAGTACCGAGATGCACTCGGAGAAAGTATAAAAAGCGGTGAAGGGGTTCCTGTTAATAGCGTGCGGGTGCGGCCACCTTTGCCAAGGCCGGTTAATATTGATTGTATGGCTGTCAATTATATGGAGGATGGCACACTCGCTGAAACGCCTCCCATCAATGCATTTACCAAAGCTTCGAACAGTATCATTGGGCCCGATGATACGATGGTTCTTCAAGATATTCCAGCTACCGTATTTGAGGGGGAGGCAGAATTAGGTGTTGTCATCGGAAAAAAGTGTTATCAGGTAAGTCAGGCAGATGCGATGGATTATGTCTTCGGATATGTTAATTTTATTGATGGGTCTGCCCGAGGATTGCCACCTGCGTCTAACGTTTTCTTTCAGATGAAAGGTCGGGAATCTTTCACACCTATTGGCCCTTATCTCGTTACTAAAGATGAAATTGATGACCCGCAGGAATTATCGATCAAGTTATGGGTCAATGGCCAAATTATGCAGGATTTCAATACCAATGATATGGCTCATAATATCAGGCGGTGCATAGAGTTTGTAAGTCATGTTCATACTTTGGAGCCCGGTGACATCATTGCTACAGGAACTAACCATGGTGGACTGAATCCTTTTCATGACGGTGATACGGTTGAGTTGGAATGTGAAGGAATGGGACGCCTGAAGATTAATATTCGCGATGATCTGAAGAGGACATGGGAGAGGACGACGAGATTAGAGAGGAAGAAGAAGGGTCTTGAACCGCCTCATGCGCCGCAATTAACCGGTAAATATGCTCCAGATTAAGCACAGGATTACTGCGTCACAACTGGGGAATAGTCGACCGATATTTTTCTAGTAGATTCTGGATTTCAGGTTCAACTTTGGCACCGGCTTTCGCGTGAGGGGCGCTATCATCTTGATCCTGACCAGGATATTCTTCGAGGCTTTTGAAGCTTTCCCGGCTTGTTACATTATTCCACCATCGTTGAACGTTAGGGCGTTCATCGAGCCACAGATGCAACAGACGCAGCATGTCCAATACTTTTATGAACGGTGCGGTGGCGCTTTCTACCAATGTTAGATGATCGCCCATAATCCAGGGCCGGTCGTCTGAGAGAGTTTGTTCCATTCTTCTGAAAATACGCTCCCAGGCCCCAATCGCGCGCAGCACGTAAGGAGAGGAGAGGCCCTCATAGACGCATGACTGTTGGCGATGAAGGCGGTCAATATCCGGTACCTCCTTCCAACGATTTTCCATTTTTTCGCGAGGAATTTCGAGGCGAAACTTTGTAACAAAATTCAGTGAGGCTGTCGCCTGGTAACCAGATTCATCGGCTTCTTTGATCCATTCTCTCATTTGTGCTCGTTCGGCTGGGTCCGTGGGTTTGAGTAGTGGGTCAGTCTTCAGATCATCAAGATAATCACAAATAATCGACGACTCTCGAATAACTTTTCCGTCGTGTACGAGCGTAGGCACTTGGCCTTTGGGGTTAAGCTTAAGGTATTCAGGTTCAAACTGATCTCGGTTTAACAGAACCATTTTTCGCGGCACCCAATTATCGATGCCTTTTTCCATCAGGGTCATCAAAACGCGGTTAGAACAAATTGAATCCGCTTCTTCTAGGTAATAAAGTTCGAGCATTATTCGCTTTCTTTATCTTTTTATTTGCACGTAGGACGGGATCGGGAGCTTTTGGTCCGAATAAATTGTTGCCACATGTTTATGCACTCCACTGATCAATTTGTCAGCTTTGACAGGCACGTCTATTAAATTACCGCAAAGATTGATATTTTCTTGCTGCGATTCCACCATGGGAAGATCATCGCCGCCAATGACAGAATTTTGTTCGTGATAGATATCTTCGTCGGTCGGATAGGATTTACCGTCCAGGCCAAAATTTCGGGTAAAATCCATGAAATAATGCGTCGTTGTCTCAGTTTCGGGCGTCATTATATGATCATGATTAATCAGTATTTTATTCTCATCATTCTCAAATTCAAGATGAACATGAACGGTATTTGGGGCTTCCCACATTTGAATATTTGTTCGGTCTACCTTACGAGTGAAATTTCCCCATTTTTTTGGATAACTTGCAACTTCAACATTGGTGAGCTTTCTAAAGCTATGTAATTCGTCGCCCTCCTGCCATGTCTTGAATTCGACTTTATCTGGTTGTGGGCCATCCATAACTCCCGATTTAGAACCTATTGTATCCGAATGCAGATAGTCAGCATGAGAAATATCTAACAGATTATCAGCTACCAATTGATGATTGGCTTTCACATAAAAATAAAGGTAGACGGGGCTCCGTCCAAGGTCTGTCGTCCATGGGAGGTGAGGAATTCTTGCTTCATCCGCCAGTTTGTCATCTCCATGCCAAATCCAGATAAATCCCCATTTCTCTTTGATAGGATAGGAACGGATATGAGCACGCTGCGGAATATTTTTTTGATGGGGAATGTAAACACAATTTCCTACTCCGTTAAAAACAAACCCATGATAAGCGCACTGGATTTCATCACCGCGTATTTCTCCCGTCGAAAGAGGAGCCTGACGGTGGGAGCATCGATCTTCCAACGCTACCGGATCGCCATTTGTATCCCGATAGAAAACGATAGGTTCATTGCAAATTATCCGGCGAAGCGGTTTGTTATTCAATTCGTTTGGCATAGCCGCACAATACCAATAGTTTTTCAAAAACATATTAAACCCCGCGCTAAGATTTTCAAAAATAACTACTGAAATATGAGTTGTCTACCTGTCTTTAATGCCTGAATGGATGGCTTTCCACTAATTGTTGTCCAATCCAATCTGTTCGTTATTATGCTGCCTCGCCATTTTTTCCAGAATTGACAGGAGACAAGAATGATTCGAAGTCCAATTTGCGACCTCCTTAGTATAGAATATCCAATTGCATTAGGTGGGCTCGGTGGAGGATTTACGCAACCAGAAATGGTCGCCGGTGTTAGTGAGGCGGGCGGTTTAGGTGCGTTGGGGTGTCATGGATTATCAGCTAAAGAGGTGACGGCGGCGTCCGCGGCAATTAGAAAAATCACTAGTAAGCCGTTTGCATTGAATTTTCTTTTGTTTCTGGTGGCTGAGGAGGTTTATTTTGCGGCATTGGCTGAAAAGCCTGCTGCAATAGCTCTGGCGTGGCCTGAAGGTGATCAGGATATAAAGCCCTATATTCATCGTGCTCACGATGCCGGTTGTAAGGTGACGTTAATGGCAGGTAGTGTTAGAGAGGCAGTGCGCGGTGTAGATGCTGGTGCCGATGTGATTGTCGCCCAAGGTTCGGAAGGCGGAGGTCATGTGAGTTGGATGGGCTCAATGGTTTTAACGCCGATGGTGGTGGACGCTGTGGCTCCTGTTCCCGTTCTGGCCGCTGGGGGTTTTGCTGACGGCCGGGGGCTGGCGGCGGCTCTTGCCTTGGGGGCGGATGGGGTATTATTGGGTACTCGCTTTCTGGCAAGTACAGAGTCAAAACTCCACCCAAATTTTAAGCAAGCCATAATCGAAAGCGATGGACATGATACGGTTCTGACAGAAATTCCTGACCTGGCTATGGATATTGTTTGGCCTGGCGCCATGTCGCGTGCGCAACGAAACGCGTTTGTGGAGAGATGGATGGGGCGTGAATGGGAACTTCGGCAATATCAGGCAGAGGCTGAAGCGGCTATCATAACCGCGAGGAACGAAGGTGATATTGAAAATGCACCCTTAAGTTATGGTCAGGATGCGGGCCTTATAAACAATATTTTACCAGTTGGTGATATTGTGCGCAATATAGCGAAAGAAGCTGAAGAGATTATGTTTGATAATCTTTCTAAGCGGTTGAAATAAATCAGCATAACCATACCAACTCGATCTCTAAGCTTCCCCGGTAGGGAGGTTGAATTAGAGCCTAACCTGCGTTACCCTGAATTTATGTTGGGAATAATACTTGTCATTTTTGCCGTTTTAGTGTGCGGGGGCATCTTTTGGTTTGCCTGGTCTTTGTTGAATCGGTGAACCTTTACGTCCGGCTACAACATATTAAAAATAACTTTCTTAACCTTTTAATTTAGGTAAGTTCCGGAACCGCAGATGGTGGTTCTATGGCCCTTTCAAATGCCTGCAGTCTTTTAAATACCGAAATTAACTCCACTATTGTTGACCAGGAACGTACAAGGTATTGAAGTGAACTCTCAACCCGGCCAAAAACGCGAACGATTTGCTGAATAAAACCTAATGTTACGACGCCCGTAACAATTGTAGGTGCAAGGGCTATATAGGGAACTATAACCATGCCTTGGAAATAGCTCCACTTGCAGGCATTAAAATAAAGATAATGAAAGTACGATCTAAAGTGTATGCGTTGAACCTGAATATAAAGGTCTTCCAGGATATTTAATTTAGCCCTCTCTGCATCATCTTCTCCTAATACGAGTTCCTTGCGGTAAGCGGCCTCTTCCTTTTGAATGTCAAACTCTATCCCTGGCAATTTAATCCCTATCAAGGCGAGTAAAAGGGTTCCACCTAGAGCTGCTAAAATAGCGACCCAAACCAGGCCATGAGTGACGGGGCCTATCCATGGTAATTCGGTAATTTGTTTTGAAAGACCCCAGAGTATTGGGACAAAAGCGATCAAGGTCATGACTGAATCCAGGAGACCGACGCCCAAAGTCTCCATAATTCTTGCAAATTTCAATGTATCTTCCTGAATTCTCTGAGCAGCTCCTTCGATATGGTTTACTTCGTTCCAGAGTTTTTGGTAACGATTTGTCATTGCTGTACGCCACCTAAATACCCAGTGAGATACGAAGAAACCTGTAACTATCATGATTAGAATCCAAAGCCCGGCGATTTTACCGAATTGGATGAGGGACATGAGAAATTCGTCAAAAGTCACGGAATTTGGCTTGCTCAATGCTTTTTGTAATGTGTCATAAAAAGTTCGAAACCATTCCGTAATTTGAACGTCAAGCTGCACCTGATACCAGGTTGACAACAAGATAAAGGCACCGCCTACCCAGGACCAAAGTACCCAGTTACGGTTCAAGAAAAAAGGAGCAAACATAACTGACCTCATTTATTAGTGCATTAAGTGGTTATAATCGTTGGCATTTATCTTAAAGTAAATACGAACTTTTCATTTTCGCGTTATTCGTTATTTTAGCCGGCAGAAATCTTATTACGTAAGGAGAAAGTTTGTGGATGAAGGGAATAAAGCAAAGGTCGGGGAGAAGGTTAAAGGACTGAAAATATTGGTGGAATATGGTCCGCTAGCCGTTTTTTTTATAACATATTCGCTGTCAGATCTATTTACAGCTACGGCAGCTATAATCATCGCAACACTCCTGGTTTTTATATTTTCCGTAATTGTCGAAAGAAGGGTTCCAGTTATGCCCCTCGTGACAGGGGTGATAATTGTATTTTTTGGCGGCTTAACCTTGTGGCTTAAAGATGAAACCTTCATCAAAATGAAGCCGACTATTATTCAAGCCGTGTTTGGCGTTGTTTTGTTGGGGGGACTGTACACAAAGCATTTGTTTTTGGAAAAATTAATGGGTGGATCTTTGAAAATGGAACGTAAGGGTTGGGCTATACTGACGCGGCGGCTGGCGTTTTTCTTTTTTTCTATGGCTTTACTGAATGAACTGATTTGGCGAACGCAGTCGACCGATTTCTGGGTGAATTTTAAAGTGTTTGGTATTTTGATACTGACGATTATATTTCTGGTTGCACAAATGGCACTCCTTAAGAAATACATATCTGTGACATGATAGTTTCAATAGCTTCTATTCTACAGGAACTGATTAGGACCAGGTGCTACGTGTCTTCCTGAAAAAATTGGAGAGATGATTTTCTATTAATTTGGGGGCATCAATCATTGGCCAATGGCTCGTTCTTGCTATTTTAACGTTCTTAAGTTTATTTGCTGAAAGAAACTCTTGAGCGGCGGCGGGCGTATTATCGGGACACCAAAAATAAAGAAATGGACAAACCAGTTCGGTAATCTTTTTACCGGGCAAATCCTCCTTGCTATAGCTGCGCATATCTTTACCAAAGCGCCACATTGCAATTGCATCGGCCTGATTTAAACTGGTGAAATATGAACGAAAGATATTATCGGTTTTTCCTTTTTTCCAAATTTTTTCGATGAATGCGTTTTTAAATACCTGTGCGTCGTCAAAGTCTGCGGCTTGACCTGAAAAATAAGCGTCTTCTTCCGTTAGATTTCCTTCTACAGAAAAGACACCCCAACAGCGGTTACCTAGTTTAAGGGCTGCTTCGACAGCAATGACGGATCCCGCCGAGTGACCAACGAGCCCAATCTTTGCGTCAGGTGTAAGGTCCGCAATAAGTTCAAGTAGTGTGTCAACATATGCTGCTATTGTACATTCGTGATTGTTTACTGGACTTGCACCAAACCCGGGTAAGTCAGGAGCGATGATTTGTGCCGATGCGGTGATTTCTGCCTCAAAAAGGGCCGAAAAAGCCAGGCTGCTGTCGCCAAATCCTGATAGGCACCAAATAGCCGTATCGTTGATGGGCGAACTGCAACGTATCATGATATTTTGAAGAACAGAAAGATGCATGTCTCTAACTAACTCAAAGCGCCTTTTGCGTCTAGATTCTCTGGCCCTCCCATTGTCCACCGAGATATATCAATATGGTCGTAAAGGTTTGACCTAGCATAAGGCTCATTTCTAAAAAATGAATCGACATTCCTTTTATCTGGAAACTCAAAAAAATAGATTTGTCCCTGCCACTGACCTTTATTGGATAGAATGGATCCGCAGCAAATAAAGGCTTTATCGAAATCTTTGCAATATTTTTTGTGAGCTTCTGTTAGTTCCGGGGTTTTGTCCTTATGGCCTAGCGTAGAAGGGCAATAGACAAAAAAACGTGGAAAATCAGGGTTGCTAACAAACTCAAACTGGGTTCGTTCCAGCTCTAGTTCGAACCGGCTTAAAATAATAGACCCGAAGAGACCAGCCTTAGCGAAAGGTTCATTGTATACAAAATCCTCGGCTTCGGCCAAACCGGGCAGTTCGATGATATGAATAGATCCGATCACAACACTCAGATCGTTCGGGTGCATTACCGGGCCCCGGGCGATGAGGTATTTATCATATGCGGCAATAAAATCCCAATGGGTTCTTATAAGAGCTATTCGCTGGTCTTTAACATCCGGTTTATTGATGCCCCAGGTAAAATATAGCATTAATTCTCCCGACTTATGCGTTGTTCTATAATAATCACATGCCAGTCATCGTCTGAAATGGATTTTTACTTGCCATTTTTAATGTATCCTGAAACCATTCACCAGCGATTATCTTTTATTAAACTCAGACTATGGAGTTAGAGATGGCAGAAAAGTCCAAACACCGGTTTATATTAATCCCCCCTTTTCGGCTGCCTGATCCGGACAAATTTACAGTGCCTGCTCACTCCAAACCGGCGGACGCTCCAAAAGTCGAACGTTTACTAAATAGCAAGTTGGTTTTACCTCATCTTGAGGATGTTGATTGGGACCTCCATCCGGGCGCCGAGCCTCCTTACGGCAATTGGTCCGTCGAGACTAGGGAAGAATTTGCTTACGCCGCTACCGCACGGATGGCCTTGGTTCGTGAGGCCTGTGAATCCGGAAAATATAACGGCGTGATCCTTCTGGGCGGCGGTGAGCCCGGTTTTATGGAATCAAGAGAAATTGGCAGAAGGCACGGTGTTGTTGTGACTGCGAACGCCTTTAGTCAGATGTATTTGGCAACGATGTTGGGAGATAGCTTCTCGATTATCGATATAGAAGGCGTCCACAATGTCTATTATCGCGATCTCATTCGTGTTCACCAGCTGCAACACAGGTGCCGATCTATTCGCAATATTGGCTATAGTTTGCCGAGGCCGGGTGATGAAGATCCCGATACCTTGACCAAGCAATATGAAGGTGCGGAGCGCGGGGACTATTCGATTGCAGTTGACCGCGCCGTTGATCAGGCCGAGTTGGCAATTACCGAAGATGGAGCAGAAGTTATTACGCTTGGCTGTTCAATGACATTTTGGCTACAGCCCTTTATCCGGTCTAGTCTCAGAGAGCGAGGTTGGGATATACCTGTCCTTGAGGGCTACACGGCAGCTATTGAGCTGGCCAAATTTATGGTCAATTTGGGGGTGAATGTTAGCGGTATAACTTATATGGGCGCCCGGGAAAAGCGATATCGAGACAAGGTCCACGTGTAGGTTGGCGGCAACTGTGTTATCAAAGTTTTCTAAGATTTTATTGTTGATACGTGTTCTGTTCTGTTGAAGAGGATGGGGATCACACATGAAAAATTAATCGTAAGTTGACACCAAATCTTACGTTCGTATGCTTAGATATCTCAAAAAATTGATAATAATTGATCCAAATCAATGACCAAAGATTAATCCAATGAAATGTTATTTGAAAGGAGGAATCTCTTATGCTTTTCGATGACTTTTCTATGGAAGATCCATTGAAGAAAACTTTCGCTACAAGCACAAATGGCACTGGAACATACCTTTTAGTAGTCATCCTGATTTGTTCCTTCATATTATGGGAGATGTTCGGATAGTGAAATGAATGATCAAGAGCGAAAATTTAAATGCTACCAAGCGATGGAAAACGCGTATATATCACTTCGGAAGAAGAACTTGCCTTGGAGTTGATCGATTGGTGTTGGGGCAAGAATATATCAATTCCACTACCCGGAAGCTGAAAAAAAGTCGCTGTAGAACAAGCTTTTTCTTTATTTAAGTCAGGCTTTGTTGCTGAAAACTCTTTTAATGATGGTCAACAGATTTTCAATTGATTTTTGTTTATTGAGCTTAAAATTCAGTTTTATGGCTTGCTTCCGGCCGTTGAGAATGTGGTTGGGGTAAATCTCACTGTTGCTTAAAACCTTTATCGGAATCTTTCACCTATTCCGCCGCTTGGCTGTGTTGCTGGCGCAGCCGGTCTTTGAAATGAGGCATGACCTCGGAGGCAAAGAGCTCCATGTTTTTTTTGGTCAGTTCGTGGGGGAGGGTGCCAAACTGAAGAATAGTGCAGACGTGTCCAAGCCCAATGCGATCCTGGAATTTCTCGAGACGACTTCGGACGGTGTCAGGACTGCCACATAAAAACATGCCAAGATCCATCATTCGTTCCATTGTTTTGCCGCCGCCCAGCATTTCGCGTTTGGCGAGGGCAATGGCTTTCAGTGATTTAATGGTGGCATAACCGGGTGGCAGGAGCAGTTCATTCGGTATACGCAGGAACTTGTTAAAGAAAGCTTCTATATGAAGCTTTGCTTCTTTGGCCGCAATTTTGTCGGTTTCACCAACGTAGATGGGGACCGCAAGTCCCAATTGCTGATCTTCGGCTTCGTAGTCGTATTCGTCTTCACATATCTGGCGATACATGGACATAAATGTCTCAACGGCCGAAAACGGTGAATAAACATTGAGATAAGTATATTTTCTATCGGGATGAGCCGCCCAGCGAATGGTTTCTTCAGAACCTTGCGAAGGGATCCAGACTTCCGGATGTGGTTTTGAATAGGGACGTGGCCAGAGGTTTACATATTGCAAATGATAATGCTTTCCTTCAAATGTGAAGGGACCTGTCTCGGTCCAGGCGCGGATAATCAGATCGTGAGCTTCGTGGAAACGTTCGAGCGAAAAAGCCGGATTGATGCCCATGGCATGATATTCAACCCCGAGACCGCGCACAAAGCCGGCAACAAAGCGGCCCTTGGTAATGTTGTCGATCATCGAAAATTCCTCAGCAATCATCAACGGATTGTTGATAAGGGGCAAGGCGCGACCCAGAATACAAACTTTGGCATTTTTTGTGTTGCGCGCCAATGCGCCGGCAATCACACCAGGTGTCGGCATCAAACCGTAGGCGGTCTGGTGGTGCTCATTTACACAGACACCATCGAAGCCCAATTCGTCAGCATATTCCAATTCATCAATATAACGGGTGTAAAGTTTGTGACCTTCTTCCGGGTCATAATAGCTGTTCGGTAGAATCAGGTTGGCCGATGCGAACTTCTTATCGTAATCGAGGTCTAGTGCGCCGTAGGGCATGAGATTAAAGAAAAAGAAATCCATTACGATGCGCCCTCGGTAAATGAAGTTAATTTCTTTAGGAAGGCGTCACGCGCTTCGATCATGGGTACATGGCCACAGTTTTCGTAGATTTCAAGCTCAGAGCCTGGGATTAATTCATGATAGGCGTGGGCGTAAGGTTTCGGGAAAATACCATCGCTGTCACCCCAGACAATCAAAGTTGGCATTTTAAGGCGATGCAGCCATTTTCGAAGATCCGGATTGTGAAGTCTTGGCGCCCAGCATAAGCGGGCAGCCATCTGCCGGTTTTTGAGCATGAGATCCACTTCTTCTTCGGTGAGTTCACGGGCGAGCATTTCATCGATTACGTCCTTTTGAGCGAATACTTGGAGGGTTGTTTCCTGAGGCGACCAAGAGAATAAATCCCCCATCGGTGTGCCGTTGACCCAGATGCCGGCGGCGGAAACTAGGGTCATACTTTTAATTTTCCGGCCATCGCGAACGCCGATCTCGGCGGCGATCCATCCACCCATCGAGTGTCCGGCTATATGAAAGCTGTGCAGGTTAAGTGTCTCTGCGACATCGAGATAGAAATAGGCCATATCAGAGATACTATCCATCCAATCGGGAGGGCTGGTATCTCCGAACCCCGGATGATCGGGAAGGATCACTTCAAATTTCTTGGCCAGTTCATCGATGACTGGGAGCCAGGAGGCGTTGCCGTTGGCACCATGCAGCAAAAGCAATGGTTCACCTTCACCGGCGCGGCGAACAGTCAGGTTCACACCATCGACCTTCAGGATCTCTTTCTGTATAACACCCACCTCTTTATACTCTTCCTTTTTGAACGGCCATATTTTATCATTTTATTCTCTTTTAGGGCATTCCGAAGTCTACAATAGTTGCAAAAAGACATATAAACGTAAAACCCACAATTAAACTCGCCCTCGACAATTTTTGTTTATGCATCCACACTATTTATTTCTTCCCGCTGGGCCGCATACGCGCAATTCTTGCAACTTGAGTGAGCGTCGGGAATTTGGGAACTATTCATCAGGTTAATCATTTCTGATACCTTACCCGGTATCCATGCTGCGTTCCACTTATAAGGGATTAAAGTTTCGCTGAATTTCATCTCCCCATAAAAGCCTTTGGCGGAGCGGTCGGCATTGCATACCAGAAAATAGGAGGTATCTGATACATCAAAACCCATTCTCTGCAGTAAAAAAGCATAAAAATCCATCTGGGTTCTGTAGCCGTCATGATAGGCATCTGATAAATATGTCGGGGCATTAAGAGTTTTGTTATTTGCTTGGGACTTATAGTCGACAACAATGAGACTTTTATCTCTAGTATCTTGCCAAATATCGTCAATGCCACCGGTTAAAATTATATTTGAATTGTCGAATTGGTACATCAGACCATTGTGGAGGGCATCTCTCCATTTATTTATATCGGGATGCTTAAATGGGACGAGATGATCCAGTTTATATTCTAAAAAAAGGCGGTGAGCGGTTTGCTGTTCACGACATATATCAAATTCTTTTTTTAACAGAATGTCCGTTGTTTCATTTAAAGACCAACCAGGCGTTCCCGGCTCGTCGAGACCTATAACCCTGTCAAAATAAAAACAGCGTTGGCAGGTCAAAAAGTTAGAAAATTTGCCCCGACTAATCTTGAAGGTCTCGGTTTGGTTGGGTGTATAGATTGAAGATGCTCGGACGCGTTTGCCTGTTGCGGGGACGAGTTCCTTTCTGGAGTTTCTTTTAAGATCTATCATTTTTTTCTCTTGCCTAAAAAATAACACAATCAGGCCAAAATAAAACCTTGTATTTCTCCTAAACCGTAAACCAGCTTAGGAGCTGAATCGTTTTTTTGATTTTAGATATAAGGAAAAATTATGCCGTTTGTTTTTTTATTCGTAACATTGATTACCGTAACCCAGGTTGATTATTTTGATAGAGTCAGAAAAGGACAGGACGCCGGTGCGACGTGGCATTTTGTCAATGGCCAACCAAGTGATCCAAAAGCAAAGCAATTTTTTGGAGCCAAAACGATTTATTGGAAACTTAAGCATAAAGAAAAATTATAAGGCGGTCGTTATGAAGTATCAAACTTGGCCTATCTTTGGATTAGGTATTTTAGTAGCTGTGCTAATTGTCCGCCTTGGAGACAATGGGCAACGCGTTGAAAACTTAATCCAATCTCTTGAAAAAAACCACAGGGGAGAGTGGTTCCGCACATTTAAGTAATTCTATGCAAACCTACCGAGATGGCTATGCAACATATAAATACAGTTGTTCAGATCATTTTTAAATCTGGAAATTATAGCTAAAAACACAAATTCAACATGCGTTCATGGACATATAGGAATATAATCTAGTAGTATTATCTAGGACCCACTCAAACTTAGGTTGTCTTTGTGAGCAATAATTCAAATCCTAAAACGTCAGCTGAGAAAGCGCTAGAAGAGCGTGTTGTCATTGGAGGCTCCATCCATACAAACTTTTTACACCAAGTGCAAAATCTCATGGCAGAATCAAAACTTAGTGAAGAGGATCGCCAGAAAATTCTTACCAATATAATTTGCCCTTGTTGTGGGGGCAATGGGGCTTCCTTCACCGTAAAGCTTAGCGATTATACCTAGCTCTTTTCATCTCTTCGCTTTTGCGTTTTGGTTTGGTCCAATTCAAGTGTGTCCTGGTCAACGATAACACCATAAGCCTGCTCCGCTAATTTGGCAGAGACGTAACCTTGTTGGACATCAGCGGCAACTTTCTCGACAGGACGTTCAAGTGCTGGGCCAAAGCCGCCGCCGCCGCCTGATCTAAGCCGAAAAGCTTCACCTTCGTTCAATTGGGCGGTCAAAACTTTTGCATTGGGGAAATCCTCTTTCCACTCACCTTCAAGTCGGAGAGCGACTGAATTACCAGCGGCATCATCACCGCCATTTAATCCCCAGGGTTTGCAGTGAACGCGGTCGATCTGAGTGTTCAGAGTGATGTCGCTGCGGGCTTGAACAACTTGCTCGATACCCAAACCGCCCCGATGTTTACCAGGGCCGCCGGAATCCATTATCAATGAGTTGCTTTCCACGAGAACCGGAAACTTGGATTCTATCTGCTCATTTGGACTGTTGTGAGTATCGCCATCATTGATACATACTACGCCGTTTTGACCATCCTCGGTCAATTTAGCACCCCAGCCTCCGCCGAGCGGGCCGAAATTTCCGATGAAGAATTCTTTGGTCTTAGGATTTATACCATGGAACATCACAACAATCAGATCAGCATGATGACCGGCAATAACTCGATCCGGGATCGCTGGTTCAAGGGCTTTGAACACGGTATCTACAACCGTCATGGGGAACGTCATCCACCAACGCATCGGAGCTGGGCGTTGGGCGCTGATGACTTTCCCTGGCGGGACGATTGATTTGAGATTTCGAAAGCAACCGTCATTAATTGGATAATCAGTAGGTGAAGTGATGCATTTAAAGGCGACTTGCGCGCAGGCATGTCCAGTAGTGATGCCGGAATTATAAAATCCTCGCACTTGATCCGAAACATCAGTTAAGTCAATGGTCATCTCATCACCTTCGACGATCACTTTGACGCGTATGGGGACTGGTTTGCCGATATCTATACCGTCATCATCCATGAAGGATTCCGCTTCATAGATTCCATCTGGGATAGAAAGTGTACGGGCACGTGACGCTGCCTCAGCATGATCTAAAATTGCTTCAATACTTTGTTTGACGGTTTCTTTGCCGTAGCGTTCAATCAATTCTGAAAATCTGTTTTTTCCGGTTTTGACTGCTGTTACCTGAGCCCGCAGATCACCCATGGCGCGGTCCGGCATACGTACATTCATTTTGATGATTTCTTCAAGGTCAGTATTCACCACGCCTTCAGATTGATATTTGAGGATAGGTAGTTGAAGACCCTCGGAATAAATATCTGTTGTCATCCCACCCAGTGTGCCTCCAATATCAATCCAATGGGCCATACAGCAAGCAAATCCAACAAGCTCGCCTTCGGCAAAAATCGGCAATGTGAAAGTCATGTGGTTCAGGTGACTGCCAGTGATATAGGCGTCATTGGTAACATATATGTCGCCGGGCTTAATACCGTCATAGCCGAAATGCCCAATTTTTGCTTTCACTGTTTCCGACATACCACGGATAAACATTGGCAAACCAATACCAATGGAAACAGTGTCGCCTTCTGGGGTAAAAATACCTACCGTGAAATCGAGCGCCTCATAAATAATAATGTTGTAAGCGGTGCGGGTGAGGTTGGTTTTCATTTCTTCGGTCACAGCGAGCACGCCGTTGCGGATGATTTCAGTCGTGATCGGATCTGTCGCTGAATTTTCTGGGGTTTTACTCATTTTAATATACTTCCAACTGAAATTAGTAAATTACCAAAGCCGTCAACTTCCAAAGCATCACCAGGGAACAACACGGTGGTTGAGGCGTGTTCCTCAATCACGGCCGGGCCCGTAATTTTATTGCCTGCTAGCAAAGCGTTGCGGGCAAAAGAGGGTGTCTTGATAAAGCCGTCTTCGCTTGAAAAGTATATCTTCCCCGTACCGGATTCTGCAGTTCCAGGAATTTTATTACCATTTTTGAGATGTTTTTCCAAAGGTGGTTTTTGCATCAAACCCGTGACCGAACTGCGCAGGCTGACAATTTCAGCCTGTTCAGAAGGTGCTGAAGTACCGTAGCGAATTTTATGGACCCGGTCGAATTCGGTTTTGATGCCATCGTGATCTTGTTTTGTGAAATAATGCATTGAAAGATCGACAGTAACAGCGTGTTCCTGGCCGATATAACGCATATCGGCGGCACGGGTTATGACATTTTCGCTGACATTTATAGAAGTTCGCTCGATGGCAGTGTGGCCGGTAGCTTCCATGCTTTGATAGATTTCTTCTAAATCTCTGAAAGCGGCATCGGCGAGCCGAGTAGGGTAGGTCTTTACATAATCATAACGCAGGTCTGAGAATAGCATGCCGAAGGCTGAGAAATGACCCGGAGATTCGGGCACGACGATTTTTTTTATGCCAATCTCTCGGGCAACTTGACCGGCGTGCAGCGGTCCGGCGCCTCCCATTGCCACCATGGTAAAATTTGCCGCGTCGAGACCCCGCTCGGTCGAAACGCCTTTAACTGCATATGACATTGTCGTTGCTGCAATGCGCAGAATACCGTCGGCGGCTTCAGTGACCGTCAAACCAAGCGGGTCTCCGATTTTCTCTTTGATAGCTTTTTCCGCCGCTTTGATATCAAGGTTCATCTCACCGCTCAAAAACCTATCAGCCGTCAGACGTCCTAACACCAAGTTTGCGTCTGTGACAGTTGGCTCTTGTCCGCCAAGGTTATAACAAACCGGTCCCGGTGCGGCACCTGCGCTTTCAGGGCCAACGTAAAGCGAGCCGCCGTCGCCAATCTTAGCTATGCTGCCGCCACCTGTTCCGACTTCAAAGATATCCATCATCGACACTTGAACAGGAAGCGCCCGATCATAGCCGCCAATTAGAGCGCTGCCTGTGGTTAACGGCTTGCCTTTGTAAATCACGCCGGATTTAGCCGTCGTACCACCCATATCAAATGAAATAGCATTTTCTATGGCGAGCACATCACACAGCGCCTTCGTGCCAATGACGCCCGCTGCCGGGCCGGATTCTAACATGCGTACACATTCGGATTTTGCTTGGTCTGCCTCGTAGAGGCCGCCGGTTGACTGGACTACTAAGAATGAGCCGTCAAATCCAGTTTCCGTCATGTGGGTTTCGATGCCTGTTAAATAATTACGTACTTTGGGGCCAATATAGGCATTGGCAACTACTGTCGAACATCGCTCAAATTCACGGTATTCCTGTGATAATTCATGCGATACGGAGACAAACATTTCAGGGCAGTGTTCTTCCAGTAGCTCCTTGGCACGCGATTCGTGAATCGGATTACGGTAAGAGTGGAGAAAAACAACCGCAATACTTTCTATATTTTGCGCTTTAAAGGTCTGGGCCAAGGCAATGACCTCGTTTTCTGCCAAAGGCTTATAAATTTTGCCCTCGGCATACATCCGTTCCGTGACTTCAAAACGCAGAGCGCGCTCGACCAACGGCTTATGTTTTTTGAAATAAAGATTATAGGCATCGGGTCGGTTGACCCGGCCGATCTCGTAAATGTCTTTAAATCCTTCAGTGATTACCAAGGCAGTCTTAGCACCGGTTCGCTCCAGCATGGTGTTAATGGCGATGGTAGACCC
>CAZXSC010000048.1:0-19753 GCA_964643045.1 uncultured Rhodospirillaceae bacterium | reverse complement strand
AGTGATGACCCGCTGTATCCATTGTACTCGTTGTATTCGATTTTTCACTGAGGTCGCCGGAGTTCCTGTACTTGGAGCTACGGGGCGTGGCGAAAATATTGAAGTTGGGACATATATTACAAAAGCCCTCACTTCAGAATTATCATCAAATATAATTGATTTATGTCCGGTGGGTGCATTAACATCTAAGCCTTATGCGTTTAATGCCCGTTCGTGGGAGCTCAAGAAAACAGAGAGTATCGATGTAATGGATGCTCTTGGCGCTAACATTCGTGTAGACACTCGAGGATCAGAAGTCTTAAGAATTATTCCTCGTAACAATGACGATGTTAATGAAGAGTGGATTTCAGATAAAACCCGCTTTGCGTGTGATGGTCTTCGTCTCAACCGATTGGACCGCCCCTTTGTGAGAAAATCTGGTAAACTGGAAGCCTGCAGTTGGGAGAAAGCTTTTAAATCTATAGCTCGAAAAATAAAGGCGATAAATAAGCATCAGATAGCCGCTATTGCCGGTGATCAGGCAGATTGCGAATCTATGTATGCATTAAAGTTACTTTTGTCCTTACTCGGATCCAGCAATGTTGAGTGTCGTCAGGATGGATCAAAAGTTGGCAATAGCCCAAGATCCAGTTATCTGTTTAATTCAACTATAGTAGGCATTGAAAAGTCCGATGCTATTTTGATTGTTGGCTCTAACCCTCGTCTAGAAAGTCCCGTCTTAAATGCCCGTATTCTGAAAAGATTTTTGGCGGGAGGCTTGAATGTGGCGTTGATTGGTGAAGAAACTGATTTAACTTATAAGTATAAGTATCTCGGCGAAGGACCTGAAGCCTTATCCAGAATTGTATCTGGTTCAAGTAGTTTCAGCAAAATTCTAAAGAAGGCTAGCAGACCAATGATTATTTTGGGGTCGGGAGCAGTGGCTCGAAGTGATGGCGCTTCTGTTTTAGGGGCGGCTCGAAAAATAGCTGAAGATCATGGCATGATTTTGAAAGATTGGAATGGCTTTAATGTTCTGCATACCGCGGCTTCTCGAGTAGGCGGACTTGATCTGGGGTTTTTGCCAAAAAAAGAAATTTCATTTGATGATATTGAGGTTTTCTTTCTACTTGGTGCCGACGAATTCGATATGAGGCGTCTCAATAAATCATTTGTTATCTATATTGGACATCATGGAGACGCTGGTGCACATCGGGCAGATGTAATATTGCCAAGTGCCGCATATACGGAGAAGAGTGCTACCTATGTGAATTTAGAAGGACGAACCCAAAGGACCCAGTTGGCGACACTCCCGGTCGGAGAAGCTAAAGAGGACTGGTCAATCGTTCGAGCATTATCAGGTGAACTTAATGCCACTCTACCTTTTGATAATTTGGAGGAATTGAGGAACCAAATGATTAAGGATACCCCCTCTCTTGGTAATATTGATGAGATTACGCCCACTGCATGGGGAGATTTTGAAGTCAGTAAATCAATGGGGGGTGGTGCTTTCGTAAATCCTATTAACAATTTCTTCATGACGGATCCCATAAGTCGGGCATCTTTGACCATGGCAGCCTGCACACATACGCAAAATAAAGAAATTCTTGCAAAGGCCAATAACAATGATTGATTTTTGGTCAACGCATATTGGGCATTTTGTTTTAATCATAATTCATATTTTTTGTATTATTCTAGCTTTGTTATTAGGGGTAGCTTATCTCACTTATGCTGAACGCAAAGTGATAGCTGCGATGCATTTGCGGCGCGGGCCAAATGTTGTGGGTCCCTTTGGTTTATTACAACCGCTCGCTGATGGTATAAAACTTTTCTTTAAGGAAACCATTATTCCATCAGGTGCAAGCCGAATTGTTTTTGTTATGGCTCCAATGATTACATTCTCATTGGCTCTTGTGGCTTGGGCCGTCATCCCTGTCGGTAATGATTTGGTTCTTGCCGATATCAACGTTGGAGTACTGTTTCTTTTTGCCATTTCATCACTCGGTGTTTACGGTATTTTAATGGCAGGTTGGGCAAGCAATTCTAAGTATGCTTTTTTGGGAGCAATACGGTCCGCTGCTCAAATGGTGTCTTATGAAGTTTCGATGGGATTTATTATTATCACCGTTTTATTGGTTGCTGGTTCATTAAACCTTTCAGATATAGTGAAAGCACAAAAAGAAAGTATTTGGTTTATAATTCCAATGTTTCCGATGTTTATTATTTTCTTTATTTCTGCACTGGCTGAAACTAATAGGCTTCCGTTTGATTTACCTGAAGCTGAAGCAGAACTAGTAGCTGGTTATAATGTTGAATACTCAGCAATGACTTTTGCTCTATTTTTCTTAGGTGAATACGCCAATATGATTTTGATGAGTGCTATGACAACTATTTTATTTTTAGGAGGATGGTTGCCCCCTATTGACGTAGCCCCTTTTAATTGGATACCCGGACCGATTTGGTTTATTCTCAAAGTTTGTATTATACTCTTTATATTTCTTTGGGTGCGTGCAACTTTTCCTAGGTATAGATATGATCAACTCATGCGTCTAGGCTGGAAGATTTTTCTGCCGATTTCACTGGTAGCCGTCGTTTTAGTGGCAGGAACTGTTTTAGTATTTGATATTTCTCCACTAAATGAATTAAGGACTAACTAGAAGTACAAGGTACAATTATGGGCGTTCTAATCCGCGGTTTGAAGAATTTATTTTTGGCCGAACTCATTTCGGCGATGAGCTTGACTTTAAGGTACTTTTTTCGACCTAAAGTAACAATTAATTATCCATATGAAAAAGGACCAATGAGCCCTCGATTTAGAGGAGAGCATGCATTACGACGTTATCCTAATGGAGAAGAGCGTTGCATAGCTTGTAAGCTTTGTGAAGCTATCTGTCCAGCTCAAGCGATTATCATTGAAGCTGAGCCACGCGAGGATGGAAGTAGGCGTGCAACACGCTACGATATAGATATGGTTAAATGTATTTATTGCGGATATTGCGAGGAAGCTTGCCCCGTTGAAGCAATTGTTGAAGGACCAAATTTTGAGTTCACCAAGGAAACTCGAGAAGAACTAATTTATAATAAAGAGAAACTTCTTGATAACGGTGATAGGTGGGAAACTGAACTGGCGGCAAGGCTGGATGCAACTGCACCATATCGGTAAGGAGATTGTAAAATGATTTTTCAGGGATTGGCCTTCTATATGTTTGCATCTATCACAGTGATCGCTGCAGTCATGGTCATTTCTTCCCGTAATCCGGTCCATTCTGTGCTCTTCTTAATACTCGCATTTTTTAATTCAGCAGGGCTGTTTTTATTGTTGGGGGCAGAGTTTTTAGCGATGATTTTAGTAGTTGTGTATGTTGGTGCCGTTGCAGTATTATTCATGTTTGTAGTAATGATGCTTGATATAAGCATAGTTGAAATACGCGAAGGATTTTTGCAATATTTACCCTTAGGTGCTTTCGTAGGTTTTGTTCTAGCAATGGAACTAGGCATAATCGCTGGGGGTTGGACTTTTGCGACCGAAATAGAAAAAAACGTTGTTCTAAAATCCCTGGAAATAAAGGTTACAAATACTGAGGCCCTAGGGAGTGTTATCTACACTCAATATGCTTACTATTTCCAAACGGCTGGAATTATTCTTTTGGTGGCTATGGTTGGAGCTATTGTATTAACACATCGAACCAGGGAGGGCGTGCGCAAACAAAAGGTAGCTGACCAGCTCGCAAGAAATCCTGGCAACACAATTGAAATAAAAAACGTATCTTCTGGGAGTGGGATATAATGCTTGAAATAGGCCTTTCTCACTATTTGATTCTTTCTGCCATTATTTTCACTTTGGGTATATTTGGTATTTTCCTTAATCGAAAGAATGTCATCATTATTTTGATGTCGATCGAGCTTATATTACTTGCTGTTAACCTAAACTTCGTTGCCTTTTCGTCATATCTTGGTGATATTTTTGGCCAAGTGTTTGCTATGTTTGTTTTAACCGTCGCGGCTAGCGAAGCTGCGATCGGCTTGGCTATAATGATCGTTTATTTTAGGAATCGTGGCAGTATTGCTGTTGAAGACATCAGCGCTTTGAAGGGCTAAGCAGGAATGTATCTAGCAGCCGTTTTCTTACCCCTAGCCGGAAGCCTCATTGCTGGGATACTGGCTTTTAAAGCCCGAAGTGCGATTCAAAATGATGATAGGAAATTAAAAAAACGTCTCGATTTAATATCAATACTGGTAACCTGTGGAGCAATGTTATTAGCTTCTTTGGCTTCTGTTGTGGTTTTCATTTCTGTCATTTTTTTTAATGGAGACGAAGTTTCTGTAAAACTCTTTACGTGGCTCAATGTTGGATCGTTGGATTTCTCATGGGAACTCCGGGGGGATCCGCTTGCTATTTTGATGGTAACAATGGTGACGGTTGTCTCCTCAATGATCCATATATATTCTATTGGTTATATGTCTCACGACAGATCTATTCCGCGGTTCATGTCGTATCTAAGCTTATTTACATTTTTCATGCTGATGCTCGTGTCGTCAAATAATCTTGTGCAAATGTTTTTTGGTTGGGAAGGCGTTGGCCTGGCTTCATATTTACTGATTGGATTTTGGTATGATAGGGCATCGGCGAATGCAGCAGCTATCAAAGCCTTCATTGTCAACCGTGTTGGAGATTTTGGTTTTGCCTTAGGTATATTCTTAATATTTTTAGTATTTGACAGTGTAAGCTTTGATGTAATTTTTAGCTTGTCAGCAAGTAAGTCTGAGGCAACTATTGAAATATTTTCTAATAAATTTCATTCGCTTACAGTTATTTGCTTATTATTATTTCTTGGCGCTATGGGGAAATCGGCTCAACTTGGCCTTCATGTGTGGCTGCCGGATGCTATGGAAGGCCCAACCCCAGTTTCTGCGCTTATTCATGCTGCAACGATGGTGACCGCTGGGATTTTCATGGTTGTTCGACTTTCCCCGTTGTTTGAATATTCGGAAACAGCATTGACGGTGATTACTATAGTGGGCGCTTCAACAGCGATTTTTGGTGCCACTGTTGGTTGTGTGCAAAATGATATAAAACGTGTCATCGCATATTCCACTTGTTCTCAGCTTGGATATATGTTTTTTGCCCTCGGCGTGTCAGCTTACTCGGCCGGGATGTTTCATCTAATCACCCACGCATTTTTTAAAGCTTTATTATTCTTGGGTGCAGGGTCGATTATTCACGCGATGTCAGATGAGCAGGATATGCGCAAAATGGGCGGTCTTTATAAACTAATCCCCGTTACTTATGTGTTTATGTGGATTGGCAGCCTAGCTCTCGTTGGAATTTGGCCTTTCTCCGGTTTCTTCTCTAAGGATATCATATTGGAAGCTGCTTGGGGATCAAATACGGGTGTTGGTCAATATGCCTTTTGGCTTGGAGCAACCGCTGCATTTCTAACTGCGTTCTACTCCTGGCGCCTTATAATTTTGACCTTTCACGGTACATCGAGAGCAGATGAACAAACCATGGCTCATGTACATGAGTCGCCTAAAATCATGTTATTGCCATTAGCTTTTTTAGCTTTGGGTGCTTTATTTGTGGGAATATTTTCTGTGGACTACTTTGTAGGGGAAAATGCTAAGGGATTTTGGGGAAATTCTATCCTGGTTTTAGATACTCATCAAGCACTTGAAAACGCATTTCAAGTTCCAATTTGGGTAAAAGTATTGCCACTATGTGCAGGCGTTGCTGGAATAGGATTAGCTTATCTCATGTATATGCTAGCCCCAGAGTTGCCAAATGCGCTTGCATCAGGGTTTAAGCGAACTTACAGGTTTCTCATGCATAAATGGTATTTTGATGAACTGTATCAAAAGGTTTTTGTTGGCCCAACGATTGTTCTTGCTCGTGGCTTATGGAAATCGGTGGATGGGTCGTTAATTGATGGTGTTGGTCCCGACGGGATCGCTGAAGCGGTACGCGCAATCGCTCGCCGCGCCGGGGTATTACAAAGTGGGTATCTTTATCATTACGCATTCATAATGCTGTTGGGAATTGCCGTGGTAATTACGTGGTTCTTAGTTAAGGACTATAACTGATGAGCGATTTTTCTTGGCTGTCGGTCGTGATATTTGCGCCACTTGTAGGTGTTTTTTTTATCTTACTTATCAGAGGTGATAGTGAAACAATCGCGCGGAATGCCCGAGGAATAGCTCTTTGGACTTCATTAGTGACTTTCATGGTTTCGTTGGGTCTTTGGATTAATTTTGATAACTCAGCGGAAGGGTTCCAGTTTGTCGAAAAAATATTATGGATACCAGGGCTTAATGTGTCTTACCATCTTGGCATCGATGGCATCTCTATATTTTTCATCATCCTTTCTACATTTCTGACCCTTGTCTGTATATTGGCGAGTTGGGTGGCCATTACCAACCGTGTCAAAGAATATATGATTGCTTTTTTGGTCTTGGAAACCTTGATGGTAGGCATGTTCTCGGCTCTCGATTTATTACTGTTTTATGTATTTTTCGAAGGTGTGCTAATACCAATGTTTATAATAATTGGTGTCTGGGGTGGACCACGTCGCAATTATGCTGCCTATAAGCTTTTTTTATATACTTTAACAGGATCAGTTCTCATGCTCATTGCAATATTGACAATGATGTCCGAGTCTGGGACCTCTGATATAACCTTGTTATTGAAATATAATTTTGAACCAACGTTACAGACCTGGCTGTGGCTGGCATTTTTCAGTTCTTTTGCTGTCAAGATACCAATGTGGCCGTTGCATACCTGGTTGCCAGACGCACACGTAGAGGCGCCGACGGCAGGTTCGGTTATTCTAGCGGGAGTATTATTAAAGTTTGGAGGCTATGGGTTTTTAAGATTTTCACTACCAATCTTTCCAATCGCTTCAGCTGATTTTACTCCTTTAATATTTGTGTTAAGTATCGTCGCCGTAATCTATACATCCTTAGTAGCTCTTGCTCAGGAAGATATGAAGAAACTAATAGCTTATTCTTCTGTCGCGCATATGGGCTTTGTGACGGCTGGAGCTTTTGCGGCTAATCGGGAAAGTATTGAGGGGGCCATTTTTCAAATGCTCAGTCATGGAATTGTTTCTGCATCTCTTTTTCTGGTTGTTGGTGTTATTTATGATCGTATCCATAGTCGAGAAATCAGTTCTTATGGTGGCCTCGTGCAGCGTATGCCTAAATATGCTCTAGTTTTCATGGTTTTTATGATGGCTTCGATTGGATTGCCGGGTACAAGTGGATTTGTTGGGGAGTTTTTAATATTAATTGGAGTGTTTAAAGTAAATTCGTGGGTAGCGGCTTTTTCAGCGACGGGATTGATACTCGGAGCAATTTACATGTTGTATCTTTATCGGCGTATAATTTTTGGAGAGCTGAGTAAAAAAAAATTGGAGGCTATTTTAGACCTTAATGTGCGCGAAGTTATGATTTTTACTCCGTTGGTTATGGCTACACTTGTTATGGGAATTTATCCTTCATTATTCTTGGATGTTATGCATGTTTCGGTTGAAAATGTTGTTGATCGTTATCAAGACGCGCTTGCATCTTCGCAACAATTCTTGCCACTTGCAAAGTAAGAGGATTTAAATCTTGCCGGTTGAAACCGCTCCTGATTTAGAAATAGTTTTGCCAGAGATATTTCTCGCTATATCTGCGCTAACACTATTGATGGTTGGTGTATTTTTCAAACGTGCCAATGACTCTCGGACAATCCCATTTTTCTGTATAGCCGTTCTTATACTTGCTATTCCGCTGGTTATAAGTGTGAGTGAAGAACGAATGACGACATTTGGAGGCCTATTTATTGCTGATGAATTTTCGGCTTATATTAAAGTTCTAGTCCTGTTATCGGCAGCAGCTATAATTTTAATATCTAAGGAATATCTCAGGATTCAGGTGATAAATCTATTTGAATTTCCTATCTTAATTATTTTAGCCGCGCTTGGCATGATGATGATGATTTCTGCGAATGATTTGTTGGGTCTTTATCTTGGAATAGAGTTGCAAAGTTTGTCTCTATATATAATAGCGGCGTTTCAAAAAAATAGTTCGCGTTCCGCAGAAGCAGGTTTAAAGTATTTTGTTTTGGGGGCATTATCTTCGGGCCTAATGTTATATGGCATGTCAATGATATACGGTTTTGCTGGTTCCACAGGCTTTGATGAATTGGCTCGGATATTCAGCGGGTTGAATGAAGGGCCGGTGTTTTTTGGTGTTATTGTCGGTATCGTCTTTATAGTAGCCGGATTTGCCTTTAAAGTTTCTTCCGTGCCATTCCATATGTGGACCCCCGATGTTTATGAGGGAGCACCAACACCTGCGACAGCGTTTTTTTCAGCAGCTCCAAAGATTGCAGCAATGGGATTATTTGTTCGAACCATGGTTGGACCTTTTTCCAGCCTAAGTGATCAGTGGCAACAAATAATTATTTTTATGTCTGTTTCGTCAATGATACTTGGGGCGTTTGCTGCGATTAATCAGAAAAACATTAAGCGAATGCTGGCTTATAGTTCTATCGGTCATATGGGATATGCCCTAATAGGACTATCAGTTGCTGGATCTCCAGATGTTGCTATTCAAACCAATGGGGTTCGCGCGATGCTTGTCTACCTTGGCATTTATATTTTTATGAATATTGGCACTTTCGCTTGTGTTCTATTAATGAAAAGGGACGGACGCATGGTAGAGGGTATCGATGATTTAGCGGGACTCTCAAAAAATAATCCTGGATTGGCTCTGACATTGTCAATTTTTATGTTCTCAATGGCGGGTATCCCTCCAATGGCAGGTTTTCTTGGTAAATTTTACATATTCGAAGCTGCGATACAGGCTGAATTATATGCGTTAGCTATTATTGGCGTGCTGGCAAGTGTTATTGGCGCATTTTATTATATACGCATAATTAAGGTAATGTATTCTGATCCTTCAGTCGAACCTCTTGATATAAAAATCGGTCTCGAGATAAAAAGCGTTTTGGTTATTTCTGGGTTTGTGATTGTTTTTTTGATTTTTTATCCTATCCCATTAATAGAAAGTGCTGACCACGCTACGGCCGCTCTTTTTTCTAATTAAATATGCAAAATCACATTAATTTACCTTCGTGGTTTGATCTAGTATTTCTGGATACTGTAGGAAGCACAAATGATGAACTTAAGCGACGAGCTGTAAATGAGGCTGCACCTGAAGGCACCGTTGTTTGGGCATCAAAACAAACGGCTGGTAAGGGTCGAGAGAAAAGGCACTGGGTATCGAAACGAGGGAATATGTATGTATCGGTTTTATTTCGTCCTAATTGTTTTTTGCGCAATGCAGCCCAGTTGGGATTTTTTCCGGTAATTGCCGCGTTTGAAACGCTGGAACATATGATCAAAAAATCGAAAACACTCAGTTACAAATGGCCAAATGACCTTTTGCTTAACTCCAAGAAAGTTGGAGGCACTCTTCTTGAAGCTGGAACTAAGAGAAAAACAATAACTGAATGGGTGGTAGTAGGATTTGGTTTAAATCTAGAACACTCTCCAGACAATGTACGATTTCCAGCTACAAGTATCAAAGATGAATTAGATGAGGATATAGAGATCAAAGAGATAGTTCAATTGTATCTCAGGAATTTGGCGAATTTATATGTTAACTGGCAAGAAGAGGGGTTTAAGCCTATACGTAAATCTTGGCTTGCTTCCGCATATGGTCTTAATAAGCCTTTGAGTATTATGATTGGGACCAGTAGAATTTCTGGTCTCTTCCGGGATTTGGATGAGGACGGAACTCTTATTGTTGAAACTGGTGACGGCCTCCGGCGAATTGCGGCAGGGGATGTCTATTTTACACATGAAAATGGAGAACGATAAGTGCTTTTAGTGATCGATTCAGG
Source organism: uncultured Rhodospirillaceae bacterium (assembly GCA_964643045.1). GTDB lineage: Bacteria > Pseudomonadota > Alphaproteobacteria > Rhodospirillales > UBA2165 > TMED23. Next base: position 9,885 of record CAZXSC010000048.1, on the reverse strand, counting down.
AAACACTAACATTGTTTTTGCTGTTTTCAATGATAGTGGTGAATTATTTGGAGAGTGGCGTGCTGCGTCAAACGCTAATCGTACTGCGGACGAATTTGGTGTTTGGTTGGGTCAATTAATGGAACAAGATGAAATTAACCGTAACGAAATTAAAGCAGCCATATTGGCAACTGTTGTTCCTGCTAATTTGATTCATTTGCAAAGTCTTTGTCAGCGATATTTTGACTGTGACCCTCTTGTAGTAGGTCATCCAACGGTTAAATTAGGTATAAAGATCCTCATTGAAAATCCAAAAGAAGTAGGGGCTGATCGTTTATGTAATGCCATTGCGGCGTATGATCTTATTAAAGCCCCAGTTGCGGTTATAGATTTTGGAACAGCTACATCATTTGATATTGTTGATGGGGATGGAAACTATCGTGGAGGTATTATATCGCCAGGCATTAATTTATCTCTCGAAGCACTTCATATGGGAGCGGCTCAATTACCGCGGGTGGCTATTGAGCGCCCTAAACATGTCATTGGAACCGGGACAGTCTCTGCCATGCAGTCGGGTATTTTTTGGGGCTATGTTGGTATGATAGAAGGGGTAACAAAGAGAGTTAAGCTAGAATTCGGCCAAGAGTTGAGTGTTATTGCTACTGGAGGTCTAGCTCCAATTTTTGCCGATGCAACTGATATCATAGATTATTGGGAAGAGAATCTTACGTTAATGGGTCTGCTATCAATTTATAAACGAAACCAAACTTAATGGTTAAGAATTCTACCGAAGGATGTGAGCTTCTTTTTGTGCCCCTCGGTGGTACCGAAGAAATCGGTATGAATTTTAATCTATATGGTTACGGTAAGCCCGGAGATCATGATTGGGTTATTATTGATCTTGGTATAACGTTCGGTGATCATACAACGCCAGGAATTGAGGTAATTCTTCCGGACCCTAACTTTATTGTAGATCGCAAAGATAGACTTGCGGGAATAGTTTTGACCCACGGTCATGAAGATCACTTGGGTGCTGTGCCTTATTTGTGGGATAAGTTACGCTGTCCAGTCTATGCTACCCCGTTCACCGCCGCTTTGCTTCGCTCTAAAATTGAATTTACGGAAAATGTTAAGAGTATAGATATAATCGAAGTGCCGCTGATGGGTAAATTTGATTTAGGCCCGTTTTCAATCGAACTTATTACGCTCACTCATTCTTTGCCAGAACCAAATGCCTGTGTCATACGATCACCGCTAGGAATTATTTTTCATACCGGCGATTGGAAATTTGATCCCGATCCCGTAATTGGCCAAACATCTGATTTAGATTCATTAAAGACCCTTGGGGATGAAGGTGTTTTGGCTGCTATTAGCGATTCAACAAATGTTTTTGTCTCCGGTGTTTCTGGTTCTGAATCAAGTATTTTAAATAATCTTTCAGAATTAATTAGCAATTGTTCGGGATATGTAGCCGTTGCATGTTTTGCATCCAACGTAGCACGATTAAAAACTATTTTTACGGCCGCTTTGGCTAATGGTCGAGCCGTCTGTTTGGTTGGCAGGGCATTATGGCGAGTCAACGAGGCGGCTAGACAAACGGGGTATCTTTCTGATTTGCCACCTTTTCTTGAAATTGAAGAGACGGAACAAATCCCGAAAGATCAAATTCTTTATGTATGCACTGGCAGCCAAGGCGAACCCAAGGCATCTCTGGCGCGAATTGCTTTGAATAATCATAGTAATTTAAAACTCGGGTCAGGAGACACTGTTATATTTTCTTCACGTGTCATTCCAGGCAATGAATTAGCTATTTCACGACTTCAAAACAAATTTGCCCAAAATGGTGTATCCGTTATTAATGATGATGGTGGCAATATTCATGTTTCAGGCCATCCTGCTGAAGATGAATTAGTAGAAATGTATCAGTATATACGTCCTAAAATAGTTATTCCCGTTCACGGTGAAGCACGACACCTTAAACGACATGCGGAAATTATACGAAATTGTCAAGTTCCGGAAACTGTTTTGGTCAAGAATGGCTCGGTTGTTAGATTGGCTCCTGATAAGGCTTGCATCGTTGAGGAGGTCCAAGCAGGACGATACGGAGTTGATGGTTCTCAAATAGTGTCTCTTGAAAGTAAAGTGATTAAAGATCGCAATCGCATTCTTTACAATGGGGTTGCTGTCATGACATTGGTGCTAGATCGATATGGAAATATACTAATTACGCCACAATTAACGACCCATGGTTTGATTGAAGAAGAAAGATTGGAAGAATTACTGAAAACCATTTTAAGGGAAATTAAAGATGAACTTTTTGAAATGTCAGATTCAGATGTTGCCGATAATTTGAAGGTTAAAGAGATAGCACGAATTATTGTTCGGCGAAAATTTCGAGACATCTGTAGGAAACGGCCATTAACTACCATCCATGTAGTTCGTTTAGATAAAACAGAGGCAAAGATAGATAGTCAAATACAATAGTTTAAATTTGTTTAGTCGCAGGATTAATCGAAAATTATCACACTAGGTATTGAGGGCTTCACGCTTTTCCATAAACCGGAACCTGAGGTTACGTATGGCAAATTACTGTGAGATAGCAAAAGGGCATCCATATCATGGACCATATCATGATAATGAATATGGCTTTCCCGTTGAAAATGAGTCTGAATTGTTTGAACGCTTGACCTTGGAGATTTTTCAGGCGGGTTTATCTTGGTTAATTGTTTTAAAAAAACGCCCTGGACTTCAAAGCGCATTTGAAAAATTTAATGTGGATCGCGTCGTAAATTTTGACCGTGATGATATTAAACGTTTGAAAAAAGATACGTCTATTATTCGCAATAGATTAAAAATTGAAGCCACTATTTATAATGCAAGATCAATTGCTTCGTTGCGAAAATCTCATGGAGATTTTGCCAATTGGTTGGCGCAACAGCACCCTTTGAGTAAGGCCGAGTGGTGCAAGTTATTTAAAAAGAATTTTAAGTTTATAGGAGGTGAAATTGTAGGTGAGTTTTTAATAAGCATCGGCTATTTAAAAGGGGCCCATCAGAAAGGTTGTCCCATATATAAAAGAATTAAGGCACTTGGTCCGGCTTGGGACAGAAAGAGAATTTCAATATCTTCTGGTGCTTAGATTTCTGCTAATAAATCCTTAAGTATCTTCCAATAAGAAAACTGATGAGATAATTTGATTAACTGCAGTTTGATGAGGATATGTGAAGTGTATCGAATAGTTTTTCTAATCATATTTGTTAATTGCATCTTCTATATATCGGACTCTAATGGTAGTTCAGTAATAATGGGTTTAGGTGATTGCAAGCAATTGGTAGATTACGGTGAGAAGTCCAATGTCAAATATAGACCGGGCTTAGATGTGCGAGGAAGAAAAGTTAAATCAGCCGATTACAATAACGATTTTAGGTTGAAGTTTAGAGGAGAAGTGGTTTTCGATATCAATATTGATATAGCTCGTAAGTACAATTTAATAGAAAAACATATTGCTTCCAATATAATTGTAGGAAAAGTGAAACTTAATAATGGACAAATCTTTATTAATGATCTTTTGTTAGAAAGGAAAGATCAGTCTGAGTTGATGGCTCGATGTCAAGAAATATTAATTGATAGGTGATAGGGGTTGCTATCTTTTAATTACCTTATTGAAAGTAACCCCCTAATCTTTGCCAAAATATTTAACTTTAGGGTATCTCATGCGGCTAAGTGAATTTTTCCTACCGACCTTAAAAGAAAATCCCAAGGAAGCTCAGATCGCTTCCCACAAATTTATGTTACGCGCAGGGATGATAAGACAGTCTAGCGCTGGAATTTATTCGTGGTTACCATTAGGTTTTCGGGTACTTAAAAAGATTGAACACATTATTCGAGAGGAAATGACTCGTGCGGGTTGTCAAGAACTTCTCATGCCGACAATACAACCTGCTGAAATTTGGCGTGAAAGCGGACGTTATGATGATTACGGCAAAGAAATGTTACGTATTGCAGATCGTCACAATCGTGACATGTTGTATGGTCCGACCAATGAAGAGATGATCACAGACATTGTTCGCGGTTCTATAGACAGTTATAGGGATCTACCCAAGAACCTCTTTCATCAACAATGGAAATTTCGTGATGAGATACGACCAAGGTTTGGCGTTATGCGGGGTAAGGAGTTCTTGATGAAAGACGCGTATTCTTTCGACCTCAGTAAAAAAGGAGCGATCAACTCGTATAACAAAATGTTTGTGGCGTATCTCAGAGTGTTCGCGCGAATGGGTCTCAAAGCCATACCAATGCAAGCGGATACAGGTCCAATAGGGGGAGATTTAAGTCACGAATTTTTAGTTCTAGCCGAGACTGGGGAATCCAAAGTTTTTTGCCATAAAGACATTCTCGAATTTGATGAGCCAAGTGTTGATACGGATTATAATATTGATCTCCAACCAATAGTTGACAAATGGACGTCGCTTTATGCTGCGACCGATGAGAAAGCCAGTGAAAGCCAACATGCGAAACTTGGGGATAACCTCATCATCGCACGAGGAATCGAGGTTGGCCATATTTTTTATTTTGGCGACAAATATTCAAAAGCAATGGGTGCTACCGTTGCGGGCTCCGACGGTAAAGATATTGATTTGGAAATGGGTTCTTATGGGATAGGGGTTTCTCGGCTTGTCGGTGCTATAATTGAGGCTAGCCATGATGATAATGGAATAATATGGCCTGAGGCCGTTGCTCCTTTTAAAGTAGGCCTTATTAATCTTCGTGCTGGTGACGATACCTGTGATTTAGCTTGCGAAGAAATTTATAATGGAATGCAAAAAAAGGGCGTTGATGTTCTTTATGATGATCGTAATGAAAGCGCCGGGAGCAAGTTTGGCAATATGGATTTGATTGGACTTCCATGGCAATTGATAGTTGGCCCTCGTGGTTTGAAACAAGGTAAAGTTGAAATCAAAAACCGGTTGTCTTGTTTTAAGGAAGAACTTGCCACAAAAGATGCGCTGAATAAGATCGGCGCGTAGGAGTATTTTTTTTGTTTTCTTCATTTGAGTGGATGATTGCCTTTAGATACTTGCGATCCCGTCGGCAAGAGGGTTTTATTTCAGTTATTGCTTGGTTTTCCTTGCTTGGTATTATGCTGGGCGTCGCGACGCTTATAATTGTCATGTCGGTAATGAATGGATTTAGAGAAGAATTACTTACACGTATCCTCGGCATTAATGGTCATTTAAATGTCTATAGCGATAACTCAAATCTAGGTAATTTTGATGAGTTAACGAACCGCATCACCAAGTTTGAAGGCGTTGTTAAGGTGACCCCTATGATTGAGGGTCAAGTGATGGCTAGTGCGAATAATCAAGCCAGTGGAGCTGTAGTGAGGGGACTGCGTTTAGCGGATATAAAGGATCGTAAAATATTGGCTGAAAATATTCACCAAGGCTCACTTGAAAAATTTAAAGGAAACAATTCAATAATTCTTGGTTATCGTATGGCTCGAAAATTAAAGCTAAAGATCAATGATAAAATATTGTTGATTTCTCCCAAGGGGAATATTACGGCCTTTGGCACTTTACCTCGAATGAAATCATATAAAGTTGTGGGAGTATTTAATGTAGGGATGCATGAATATGATAGTGGTTTTATTTTCATGCCGTTGCAAGCAGCACAGAAGTATTTTAAATTTCCTGAAACTGTTAGCTATTTGGATATTATAATTCAGCAGCCAGACCGAGCTTCAGAGATGGCAGGTAAAATTTGGGATGCCATCGGTAATAAAGGCCGTGTCTACGATTGGCAGCACACGAATTCTAGCTTTTTTAATGCAATTCAAGTTGAACGCAACGTGATGTTTTTGATTCTGACCTTAATAATTGTTGTCGCTGCATTTAATATAATATCAAGTCTAATCATGCTAGTTAAAGATAAAGGTCGTGATATAGCTATTCTCCGCACAATGGGGGCTTCGCGTTCCATGATCATGAAGATGTTTTTGATATCGGGAACAAGCATCGGGGTAATCGGAACCATAGCAGGATTTTGCCTTGGCATTTCTTTCACGATGAATATCGAAACAATTAGACAACTTTTGCAAGGTTTGACAAATACAGAGCTGTTTGCCGCAGAGATTTATTTTCTTTCTAAGCTGCCTGCTGTTATTGATCCAATAGAAGTAATTACTGTTGTTTTGATGGGGCTCGGATTGTCATTTTTGGCGACAATCTATCCATCTTGGAAGGCGGCTCGTTTGGATCCGGTGGAAGCTTTGCGATATGAATGAATCGGTCTTAGAATTACGTGAAATAGTACAGACGTTTCACCAAGGCCAGATGACTTTGGAGGTGCTAAGAGGGGTAAATTTCAAATTAAGTGTCGGAGAAATGGTGGCTTTAGTTGGACCGTCGGGTTCGGGAAAATCCACATTATTGCAAATTGCAGGCTTATTAGAGAAGCCGCTTTCTGGAAATATCTTCGTGAACGGAATAATTACCAATGACCTAGATGATGATCGGCTAACCGAGATACGACGGCAACAACTCGGGTTCGTATATCAATATCACCATTTACTGGCAGAATTCACTGCTCGTGAGAATATAATTATTCCGCAACTGATTGCTCAGACGGATAAAGGTACTGCTAGGAACAGGGCTGATGATCTTTTAAGTATTATGGGTCTAGCAGAACGGGCGGATCATCGTCCTGCGAGGTTGTCAGGTGGTGAGCAACAACGGGTTGCTATTGCGCGAGCGCTAGCGAATGACCCGAGAATACTTTTAGCTGATGAACCGACTGGTAATCTCGATCCAGTTACTGCGGACGAAGTTTTTCTATTATTGACTGAATTAGCGCAAAATTTTGGCGTGGGAGTATTGATTGCTACACACAATCTTAGACTAGCGAAACGGATGGATCGAATTGTGCATTTAGCTGAAGGAGTATTGCTTACGGATTAGATTGGTGTGGAGTTCTCATTCTAATACTTATGATTAAATGCCGTGTTTGCAATACTATTGGGTGGTAAAAAAGCAAAAAAGGCTAGCCTGTTTTTTCCTTGATTTATTGACTAGCAATGATTAACGAATCGTGAAAAACTCATAATCATGTCACATTCCGATTTTGTTCATCTTCGAGTGCATTCCAGTTATTCCCTATTGGAGGGTGCATTGAAGATCGATGAGCTTGTTAATCGTTCGAAAGACCTTCAAATGCCTGCGGTGGCTATCACCGATACGGGTAATTTATTCGGAGCATTGGAATTTTCAAAAACTTGTATTAACGAGGGTATAAAACCCATATTAGGTGTGCAGTTAGATGTTGCAGACTTTAAAGTGAACAAGACTAACAATAATTGGGTAGACGGTGGCAATCAAAAGGCCTCGTCAAACCGAGATCAAATTGTTCTGCTGGCAAAGAATAAAGTTGGATATTCTAATATATTGAGGCTGGTAAGCGACTTTCACCTAACCCCTGACAGCCAAGATGAGCCACTTATTTCAATTCAAGATTTGAAAAATTTTAATGAGGGGATAATCGCTTTTACCGGTGGCTCCAAGGGCGGTATTGGGCGTTTATTAGCTGGAAATCGAGATGAGTTAGCTGAGGAGCTTTTGATTGAATTAAAGACCATATTTAGTGATAGGCTCTACGTGGAAATCCAACGTCATAATTTACCAATAGAGATAAAAATTGAAGAACGCTTGATTAATTTAGCCTATAAACATGATCTTCCGTTGATAGCAACAAATGAATGCTATTTTGATACTGAAGAGATGTATGAAGCTCATGATGCTCTAATTTGCATTTCTGACGGTGCATATGTAGATCAGCCCGAAAGACAGCGATTAACTGTCGATCATCGCTTTAAATCACCGTCAGAAATGCGTACTCTTTTCGCTGATCTTCCTGAAGCGGTTGAAAATACGATCGTAGTCGCCAAGCGCTGTTCTGTAATGGCCGAGATCCGTGAACCGTTATTACCGAATGCACCAAAGGAGAAAGAAAACGGAAAATTATCTGATGATGAAGTTTTACGAACACTTGCAACTGAAGGCTTGAGATATCGCCTTGACGACCAAGTCTTCAAAAATGAAATGGAGGAAAAATCCAAATCTGTCGTGGCCAAACCCTATAAGGAGCGTTTGAACTATGAGTTGGGCGTTATAAATGAGATGGGCTTTTCTGGTTATTTCCTAATTGTCGCTGATTTTATTCGCTGGGCAAAACAGCGGGATATTCCAGTAGGACCGGGCCGAGGATCAGGTGCTGGTTCAGTTGTAGCTTGGGCTCTTACTATCACAGATCTCGATCCACTTCGTTTTGGCTTGCTATTTGAGCGGTTCTTGAATCCTGAACGGGTATCAATGCCTGATTTTGATATAGATTTTTGCCAAGAAAGGCGGGATGAAGTCATTAGTTATGTTCAAGGGAAATATGGATATGACCGGGTAGCCCAGATAATTACATTCGGAACTCTTCAGCCACGTGCCGCTTTGAGAGATGTAGGTCGAGTATTACAAATGCCTTACCCGCAAGTTGATAAAATTTGTAAATTGGTCCCGAATGATCCGACGGCGACAGTAACATTACAAGAGGCAGTCGATCGCGAACCTGTATTGCAAGATGAAATAAAGAAAGAGACACGCGTAGCTAAACTTGTGGACATCGCAAAACGCCTTGAGGGACTATATCGGCATGCTTCTACCCATGCTGCAGGTTTAGTAATTGGCGACCGGCCATTGAATAAATTAGTACCTCTATATCGTGATCCAAGATCTAATATGCCGGTGACTCAATTTTCAATGAAATATGTTGAGTTAGCTGGTTTAGTAAAATTTGACTTCTTAGGTTTAAAAACTCTAACGGTCATAGCCAAAACTTTGGAGCTCCTCCGAAGAAGGGATCTTAAAATTCAGATAGAGAGATTACCACTTGATGATGCTGCTACATTTGCCATGTTATGCAGAGGTGAAACTACAGGGGTTTTTCAGTTGGAAAGTTCCGGTATGCGAGAAATTTTAAGAAATATGAAACCAGATACTTTCGAAGATATAATTGCGATTGTGGCTCTTTATCGCCCCGGTCCTATGGACAATATTCCGAGTTATATTCAACGTAAACACGGTCAAGAAGAGCTTGATTATTATTATCCTAGTTTGGAGCCAATACTCAAGGAAACTTATGGCATCATGATTTACCAAGAGCAAGTTATGCAGATTGCTCAAGAATTAGCAGGCTATTCGCTTGGCAGCGCCGATCTTCTTCGGCGCGCGATGGGAAAAAAAATTAAAGCTGAGATGAACGCGCAACGAAAAAGTTTTGTCGAAGGGGCGGTAGCTAAAAGTGTGCCAGAGGCAAAAGCTTCTGAAATCTTTGATCAAGTAGCTAAATTTGCAGGCTATGGGTTCAATAAATCGCACGCGGCAGCTTATGCGTTGGTAGCTTATCAGACAGCGTATTTGAAAGCTAATTTCCCGTTTGAATTTATGGCGGCTTCAATGGCTCTAGATATGCATAATACCGATAAACTTTACATTTTTAAGCAAGATCTTGAAAATCTGGGTATTACTTTACTACCTCCAGATATCAATAAGTCTGGTGTAGCGTTTCACGTTGAGGAGTACAAAGAAGGAAAAGCAGTGCGCTATGCTTTAGCTGCCATTAAGAATGTTGGTGAGGTAGCAATGGCGTCGTTGGTAGCTGAGCGTGAAAAGAATGGACCATTCAAGAATTTAGAGGATTTTGTTAAAAGGTTGGATATTAAGACGATCAACAAACGCCAGCTTGAGAATTTAATTTTGGCCGGTGGACTGGATCAAATCAATTCTAACCGTAGACAATTATTTGAAGGGATTGGCGATCTCCTCATTCATGCTGGAGTGGCGCAACAGGAACGGGAAAGTGGTC
>CAZXSC010000047.1:0-20509 GCA_964643045.1 uncultured Rhodospirillaceae bacterium | reverse complement strand
AACATAATCCAGTTCAAGTTAAATTAGCTGAGATGATTTCAATGACCGAGTTTGTGAGGTCGTGTCGCATTACCGCTGAAAATGATGCCCATCAAACCGAATATAATACGTGGGTTGCAGGTATTCTCCCATTACAATCTTGGCAAACCTTTTATTGGCAGATGTACAATCGCCAATGTGAAATTATTACGACCTTAGGGGCCGGAGGATTGGTGGCAGTTCCATCTTTTAGCGAAATAGCGAGTGACCTCAAAGAAGACGTTGAAAAATATTTCCAAGTTGCTAATGCCGATTCATCTAAACGTATAAAGCTTATGCGTCTCGCCTACGATGCGACTCTATCGAGTTTTGCGGGTCGGCAACGTTTGTATGAACAATATTACACAGGTGATCCAATGCGCGTTCAAGCAGCTTTGTTTAAGTCTTATGACAAAGACAGTCACATTGAACGCGTGTGGGACATGCTGGATGATTTAGAAAAACGGGACGGCAACGCTCCGGCAAAAGGATAGTCGTATTGGTGAAGGTCGGTTTGGCTCGTAGATGAGGCCATAAGCCACACAATCGCCATCAAACTAATGAGCCATTCTCATTTGTTTTCTTTCCGTTTCTTTATTGTTGAATACGAGAATAAAAGCATTGTTACCAGGAATAATGCGATTGCGCTATAGGATAGCGATGCATGAATTCCAATATAGCTGCCGCCAAAACCAACAGTAATACCACTAAAGGTTTTTAAACCTGAACTTGAGGAGGTGAAGAGACCTATAACCCGTCCTCTAATTTCTGCAGGTGCTCGCAGTTGGACAAGTGTTTGTGTCATTGAATTAAATGATAATTCGAGGAATCCAGCGATAAACAGTAATACTAATGCGAGATAAAAACTATCCGTTAGTGCGAAGCCTACAATTAAACAACACCATAGAAGCACTTGGACGAAGGCAGTTCGCGCTTCCGGCACCATAAGGCTCCTAATTTCAAGTATAGCCCCTGCAGCTAAAGCGCCAGCGGCGCCCGCCGTTAAAAGGGCAGTATAACGAAAGGTGGCTTCAGTCGCTCCTAGATCACTAGCAAATTCAGGCATTTGGGCTTGATAGGCATTCCCAACAAGTAATGATACCGCGCCAGCTAAAAGTGTCATAGATATGATAACGCGATTATCTGCTACATTTTTGAAGGTCTCGAGTATATCTGTAAAACCTTTAATAGCGCGTGGAAATGGTTCATTCTGAAATTTTTTATTATCTATTTTTAATTTTTTTCTATTGAAAACGGATCCATAAGGTGCTTTCCAGAGCCAAATGGTAAAAGGCAAGTAAATGGCGGCGTTAATAATGATACCCCATGCTGGGCCAACTATTAGTAAGAGACCACCACCAATGGCCGGACCTAATAACACACCAAGTGTTCTTGATGTTGCTGTTAGCCGAACTCCACTTTGGAGGCTCTCACCACCAACAATGTCATGAACCAACATAGCCCCAGCGGGAGCCCAGAGAGCACCCGCCAGGCCATGTAAAATAAGAAGAGCGACTGCATGCCATTGTTCTAGGGTATCGGTATAAAATAAATAGCCCCAGGTCATTGACACAATAATGAACAAAAGCATTCCTAGTTGGATTACTCTTCTAGGGTCAAACTTATCGGCAAGCGCACCGGCGTGGACTGAAAATAATAGGAATGGAAGCCAGTGAGCAATAACAGCAAAGCCCGCTAATGCTGGTGATTCAAATTTGTCAAAAATTACCCAGTAACTGATAACGTGTTCTATATTGTCGGCCATCATAGCTAGGGCTCCACCTATGAAATAAGCGCGAAAGCCTTTGTGACGAAGAGCAGTAAAAGATGTTGGGTTTTTATCACCCATTTGAGTGGGGGGGCTAGGTTCGGTCATATGAGATAGAGGCTGAAAATATTAATTCGATCATAGTGAAAGGAATTAGTATACTTTGTTCAAGCTCACATGGAAAGATCGGGCAAGTTTAGATCCTTTTTTAGTCAGGACTTTGGAGCGTTTCTTTAGTAAGATTTTTTTGTAATGTATTAGAGTAAGGAAAAAAAATGATTTATGCCTTGGAAGAGAAAAAGCCAATCTATAAAGGTGATAGTCATTGGATAGCTGATAGTGCCGACATAATAGGTAAGGTAATAATTGGCTTGGAGGCTAGCATTTGGTGGAGGGCTGTGGTTAGAGGAGATAACGAGTCAATCACTATTGGTAATCGAACTAATATCCAAGATGGCTGCGTACTTCATACGGACCCCGGATTTCCAATAAAAATTGGCAACAATGTTACTGTAGCACATATGTCTATGCTACACGGGTGTGAAATAGGTAATGGCTCGTTGATAGGAATTGGCAGCACAATTTTAAATGGTTCCAAAATTGGTGAGAATTGTTTAATTGGGGCCCATTCATTAATTACTGAAGGTAAAGAAATTCCAGACAATTCTTTAGTTATGGGTTCACCGGGAAAAGTGGTGAAAGGGCTCGAATCACGTCAGGTGGAAGATTTAAAAAATAATGCCGATCTCTATGTTGAGAGAGCCAAGCTTTATGCTCGGGGGCTTGAACGGTTAGATTAATTTTAGGAGGTAAACAATGACTAAGTCGACAGAGGCTCTAGAACGTTTTACCGTTCTAGATTTAACGCGTGTTCGTTCAGGACCAACGGCTGTTAGACAGCTTGCAGACTGGGGTGCTAATGTGATCAAAGTTGAAATGCCTGAAAAATTTGACCCCTCGGTTTTTGGAGGACAGCGGTCGGGATCGGATTTCCAAAACCTTCATCGTAATAAGCGTAGCATAAGTATCAATTTAAAGAACCCGAAAGGGCTTGCTATTTTTAAGAAACTTGTTGTTAAAGCTGATGTGGTCGTTGAAAATTTTAGGCCCGATGTGAAGTTTCGTCTCGGAATAGATTATGAAAGTTTAAAACAAACTAACAAACGATTGGTGTATGCAAGCATCTCAGGTTTTGGGCAAGATGGACCTTATAAAGATCGACCAGGCTTTGATCAGATCGCACAAGGTATGGGTGGCCTAATGTCAATAACGGGCGAGCCTGGTGGAGGTCCAATGAGGGTTGGAATACCCGTTGCCGATTTGACAGCGGGTCTTTTTTGTGCCCAGGGAATTATGGTAGCGTTGTTGGAACGCGAAGTTTCTGGCAAGGGGCAATGGATTCAAACGTCGCTGCTTGAAGCCCAGACCTTTATGCTTGATTTTCAGGCAACTCGCTGGTTGGTTGATGGGGAGGTGCCGGGTCAGGCGGGCAATGATCACCCAACCATAATTCCAATGGGTGTGTTCAAAACCGCCGATGGTCACATGAATATAGCGGGCGGCAGCCAAATAATGTGGGAGCGTCTTTGTGATGCCTTGGATTTAATGGAATTGATTAATCATTCCGATTATGCCAGATCGGAAGATAGGTCAAAGAACCGCGCCGCTTTGAACAACTTAATCGAACAAAAAACGTGCACGGAAACCACAAGTCACTGGGTTGAATATCTAAATAAAAGAAGTGTTCCTTGTGGTGAAATTAATTCGATAGATGAGGTATTTGACGATCCTCAGATTAAGCATTTAAGTATGGCTAAAAAAATAACTTCAACAGAACGTGGTGAGATTGAATTAGTTGGTCAGCCGATCAGCATGACACGCACACCGAGTACAATATCTTTGCCTCCACCAACTTGCGGGGAACACAATGAAGAAATCTTGGTTGAACTTGGGTTTGATGGCAGTGAAATTGCTAATTTTAGGGCTTTGGATATAATTTAGTCTAAATATTATCTATTTTTCATAAAAAGACATTAGCACCTATTAAAAAAGCCCGGCAAATTTAGCAGCCGGGCTTTTAGAATGAGTAAGCTCTTATCGGCGGTCGCCGAGGAGGTGTAAAAGCATCAAAAATAAATTTAAGAAATCAAGGTAGAGGCTAAGTGCACCCATAACAGCCTTCTTTGAGGCTGTTTCCGAATGCTCACCCTCAATATACATCCTTTTAATATTTTGCGTGTCATGAGCAGTTAAGCCTACGAAAACTAAGACACCAACAACTGAAATGACAAATGCCATCGCGGAAGACTGCATGAAAATATTGACCACGGAAGCTATGATAATGCCGATAAGACCCATAAAGAGAAAGGATCCAAACTTGGAGAGATCCCTCTTGGTCGTATAGCCATAAAGGCTCATTGAAGCAAACGTACCCGCGGTGATAAAAAATACTCGGGTAATACTTGCGCCCGTGTAGACTATAAATATATGAGTTAATGACAGGCCCATAACAGCCGCAAATACCCAGAATATAGCCTGAGCCGTTGATGCCTGCATTCTTTGAATACCAAAATTGAGCACCAGAATAAATGCAAGTGGTGATAGCATAATAATCCAAGCAAATAAGGTTGGGCTATAGCTTCCGCTTGGTCCAGCCGTGTACATCATATTTAAAAGAGCTGGAAACTTTGTGCCCCCATACGCAAAGATACCTGTGAGAATCAGTCCGGATGCCATGTAGTTGTATACACGGAGCATATATTGACGCAAACCAACGTCCAAAGGAGTTTCTTGGGTTTGAGCCAAGCCAGACAGACGCGCGATTTGGTCGTTATCCTGTCCAAAAGCCATGATCTTTCCTCTAATATTAAATTAACTAACTATCCCTAATATGTCAGTTTGGTAATTAAGATCAAGTAAAATAATATAGTTTTCTTGATTTTACATTAAACGCCGCCGGTTTTAATTTATTATTCGTTTCGGAGCAGGGGAGCCGGTTTTTGTCCCAGCGCGTGCCAGGTTCCTGCCAATCCAACAAGGATAATCGTCATTAAACAACCGAGAGTAGTTTCCACAATAATACTTGGTATAAAAAGCCAGTTCATATTCATCATAAATACTACAATCCCCCAGGCCGCAAGTGTAGCAATTACGCTTGCTATTATTGCGGTCACTGCGGCTAATAGGCCGTATTCGATTAGCAATATTCTCAGGATTTTAGTTCGTGTGGCTCCCAAAACCTTAAATATGGCTGAGTCGTATATGCGGCGGCGCATTCCGGCTGCCACCGCACCGGTGAGGACCAAACTCCCACCTATGATTGTAATGATTGCAGTTGATCGAATAGCAGCTCCAATACCGTCGAGCATCCTGACTGCCCCTTCAAGTGCCTCACGCACTCTGATTATGGTTATGTTATTAAAACGTTGGCCAATGGACTGTTCTATTGAGTTTTCAAGTTTCTTAGGAGCTTGTAAAGCGGCTATATGACTTTGCGGTGCAAGGTCGAGTGTGCCAGGCGAAAAAATAATTGCAAAATCAAAACGTAAAGACTGCCAATTTATTTTTCTGAGGGATGAAATTGTCGCTTTTACTTCCCGGCCCAATATATTTATGGTCAAGCTATCACCTATATTAACACCAAAACCTTTTGCGATGTCAGCGTCTAAGGATATTAAAGGTGGACCGTTATAATCTTTAGGCCACCATTTACCGCGGACGATTTGTGTACCTTTGGCTGGCACTGTTGCGTAAGTGAGAACACGGTCGCCTCGAACCGCCCATTGAACACCCGGTTTTATATTAGCGCTTTCGACCGATATGCCGTTAATTCGAACAATACGGCCTCTTAAGGTGGCTGTTCGTTTAAACTCTCCAATTCCGCGAAAAGATTTAATGGTATAATCAAAATCGGCCACTTGATTTTTCTGGATATCAATAAAAAAAAAGGCGGGAGCCATGGCCGGGAGCCGGTTATTTATCTGGCGGGTTAGATTAGCTTGAATTAATGCTATCGTTATTAAAACAGTGAGGCCTAGGCCCAGTGAAATAATAATACTCGATGTCATGGCCCCTGGCCGAAAAAGATTAGTAAGCGCAAGTCGAATTTCTAGATTGCGAACCTCAAAACATCTTTTTGCGACCCAAGTGACCAATTGAGATGCTCCTTTGAGCAAGGATAAAGCTAGCAATGATCCGATGACAAACCAAAAAGCAAACCATTGCTCAACGGCGGTTACTACCGTTAGTCCGGCCAGGCTTAGGCCACCAGCTATAATGACGAAAATAAACTTGCGATCGGGAGTTGTGACAGCCGCCTGTATTTTGTCTCTGTATAAATGCGCTACTGGCGTTTTTTGAGCTCTAGCAAGAGGCCACAACGGGAAGGTTATTGTTATTAAAACCCCAAAAGCTGACGCAATTATTAAGGGCAAGGGATAAAATCCTATCTCGGGGCTAACCGGTAAAATATGCTCTAGCGCATAGATTAATATAATGGGAAAAATTGTGCCGAATACAAGACCGAGACTAATACCTAATCCGGCCAGTGCAGCAATTTGGATAAAATAAATACGAAAAATTAAGCTGCTGGTGGCTCCCAAGGATTTGTATGTAGCTATGACTTTAACTTTATTTTCAAGATAACTTGACACAGCATTACTTACTCCAATCCCGCCAATCAATAAGGTTGTTAACCCTACAAATGATAGGAAAAGAGCTAAACGATCGATAAAACGTAGTAGACCTGGTGCGGCTTGTTTGGCATAACGAATACGCCAGCCCGCTTTTGGAAATTTCTTATTGACTGCAGCACCCCAAGAATTTGGGGTTATATTTTCTTTTAATAAAATACGGTAACGATAGCGGATTTGGCTGCCCGGTTGAATTAATTTTGTGGCCTCTAACCCGCTAGTCGGAATCATTAAGCGTGGCCCCAGGCTGAGAAAATTTGCTATTCGATCTGGTTCATTCTTAATAATGCCCGTAAGGCGAAATTTACTTGCCCCAAGGTTTAATATATCACCGATTCTTAATCCAAGTTTTTCTAACAAATTTTGATCAGCCAATGCACCCCATAGACCATCTTTCATTGCAATGGCGTCTTTTAATATTATTTCTTTCTCAAGTTTAATTTTTCCTATCAATGGATAAGCATCATCGACGGCCTTCAATTCAACCAATGCGCGACGTTCTTTATTTTCTTTATTGGCAGCCATTGCACGCATTTCGATGATTTCAGAAAATTTTGATGTCGATTTAAAGAACCTGAGTTGTTCCTTTGTTGCGGGACGGTGTAACAGCCTCAGAGACACATCGCCGCCAAGTAGTTTTTTACCATCGCGTTCAAGCCCGGCTTGAATTGATTTAGTCAAGGTGCCTACACCAGCAATGGTTCCAACGCCAAGTGCTAGGCAAGCTAGGAAAATTCGGAATCCTATTATGCCGCCGCGGAGCTCCCGAAAAGCAAACCTATTTGCTAATGACATTTGATTAACTTTAGGAATAGGCATTAGACTACGAGTTTTCCATTAAGCGTCCATCAACCAGAGTAATGATTCGGTCACAGCGTTTTGCAAGGACAGGGTCATGGCTTACTAACAACAAAGTTGTGTCAGCTGATGAGTGAAGTTTAAATAATAGGTCAATTACCGCGTCACTGGTTTTCCCATCTAGATTACCGGTCGGTTCATCGGCAAGAAGAATTTTTGGTTGAACAGCAAAAGCACGTGCAAGGGCAACTCTTTGTTGTTCTCCTCCTGAGAGTTGACTTGGATAATGTACTAGCCGATGATCTAGTCCAACCTCACGAAGATGGTGTATGGCTCGGTCTTTAGCATCTGATACACCCGAAAATTCTAGTGGCATGGTTACATTTTCCAGGGCTGTCATCGTTGGAACCAGATGAAAATCTTGGAAAACAATTCCTATATTGTCACCGCGGAAGCGGGCAAGCTCATCCTCGTTTAGGGATGTCAGGTCAATACCCGCCGTCTTGACAACACCAGAGGATACTTTTTCTATTCCAGCCACAACCATCATCATAGTTGATTTACCACCACCTGACGGCCCCACAATTCCCACAGCTTCGCCATTTTCAATATCTAGGGAGATTCCACGGAGAATTTTTACCTCACCCGCCCTGCTGTTCAGAGTTAATCTTACGTTCCTTAGATACACAGCAACTTCTGAGTTTGGTTTGGTGTTTGAATTTTGTTTAAGGTCGAGCATATATTAACCTATGGTTTTAGTAGACATAACTCATAGAATTGTTTCTTACTGCCGATCAAGTGGTTTTTGTCACGTAGGCCAGTTTTTGATTTTTCTTTTGATAATTTTAATATCCAATTCCACACCAGCTTTTTCTGTGGAAGGTTCTCGGTCGGTGGCTAAACTTTTGATTTTTGGAGATAGTTTAACGGCAGGCTATGGCCTAACAAAACAAAACTCATTCGCACAAAAATTATCTAAGGCATTAAAAAATAAGGGCTATCGGATAAAAATTATTGTTTCGAGTGTATCCGGTGATACAACAAGTGGTGGCAAAGCACGCCTTAGTTGGGCCCTGGCGGATAAGCCAGATGCTGTAATTTTGGAACTTGGTGCTAATGATGGTCTACGAGGTATTAACCCAGAGGTATCTCGGCGAAACCTAGAATATATTTTGCAGCAATTTAGAGCGCATAACATAAGAATTCTAATGGCGGGGATGTTAGCTCCCCCTAATTTAGGATTGGCATACGGTCAGAAGTTCAATCAAATTTTTTCTAGTTTAGCTGAAAAATATAATATTTTGTTTTATCCCTTTTTTCTTCAAGATGTAGCCACAAGACCCGAACTAAATCTTGCAGACGGCATTCATCCTAATCCCAAGGGAATTGATGTAATTGTAAAACGGATGTTGCCCATGGTGTTGAAGCTAGTAAGATAGAGACGCAAAAAAATGAGGATTAATTAGATTTATGTTCCAAGCTGCCCATGCGCAGAATTCTGATTGGCAGTCCGCACTTGAGGATTGTCTTGGCAAACTCAGTGACAACATAGATGCCACGTTAGGGTTTGTTTATGTCACCGATGCTATTGCGCCCCATCTTTCGTCCATACTCATGATGTTAAAGAGCAGTACGGGAATTGAAAAGTGGGTTGGAAGCGCGGGGCCGGGTGTTTGTGGGATTGGTCCATTTGGCGGTTGTGAATATTTTAATGTACCTGCAGTTGCTATTATGACGGCAAATTTACCAGAAACGGAATTTAATATTTTGCCGACCATTGATACTGTCAAACCTGGAAGTTTTGAAAAACGCTCAGAAAATGATGAAGCGTTAACCGGGCCGCCATTAGTTCTCCTGCATGCTGATTACGCAAATGAAGATGTTCTTGAAATTGTAGATGATATTGCGATTGAATCTGAAGGTTATTTAATTGGCGGACTTACGCTGAGCGACACACCAAAGCATCATATAGCAGGAGAAGTAACAGGTGGAGGTGTTTCCGGTATTATATTTAATCCTGAGATTTCGGTGGCAACGTCGCTTAGTCAAGGGTGCCGGCCTATCGGCAAGATACATGAAGTAACCGAGTGTGCTGAAAATTTTATTATTGGCTTAGATGGTCATAATGCCATGGAAATTTTTCAAGAAGATATAGGGGAAGTCCTCGCTCGTGATGTAAAAAAAATTAGTGGATTTATCCATGTAGCATTACCGGTAGTCGGATCAGATACGGGTGATTACGTTGTCCGAAACTTGCTTGGCGTTGATACTGAAGAAGGCGTCATAGCAATTGCGGCTCCTGTTGAACATGGAGATCGCGTGATGTTTGTTAGCCGAGATTCCAATGCCGCACAAAAAGATCTTGCTGAAATGGTCGCCGGATTGAAAAAACGTTCTGGGTCAAATATTAAAGGTGGTGTTTATATTTCATGCGTTGCTCGGGGCCCCCACATGTTTGATGAAGCTAATGCCGAGATGAAAATAATTGAAAGTGTGCTCGGCAATGTACCCATTATTGGCTTGTATGCAAATGGGGAGATATCTAATAATCAACTTTATAGCTATACAGGGGTCCTGACTTTATTTATTTGACGTCTTAAAATCAGCTATATTTTAATATCATTAGCTTTAATATGAATAAGTAAGCCTTTTGCGGCCTCCTGAATTAAGTCCAGCACTAGGTTGAAGCCATCGGGGCCACTATAATAAGGGTCAGGTATATCTAACACGTCAGGATTTGGTGCAAATTCTAGAAACCGAAACAGCTTATTTTGCATTTCTTGTGGGACTATTTTCTTGAGTGTTGTTATATTTTTGATATCCATCGCCACAAGATAGTCCGATTCGATTATATCTTTTTGGGTGATTAATCGTGATCGTTGATCCGATATATTAATACCCCTTTTAGATGCCGCCTTTTGTGAACGTATGTCAGGAGGATTTCCAATATGCCAAGAGCCCGTTCCAACAGAATCAATTTTAATTTTATGTTTCAGCTTACCTTTTAGGACGAGCTTTTTAAATACACCCTCCGCTGTTGGCGAACGGCAAATATTGCCCAGACAAATAAAAAGAACCTTGACCAATGACGTCTCCTTCTATCCGATAGTTTATATGCAAGGCTTGAAACAAGATATCATTATTTTAACCGGGGCCGGTATTTCAAAAGAATCTGGGCTCGATACGTTCCGTGATGAAGATGGTATTTGGTCAAAGGTCCGTATCGAAGACGTGGCTACACCTGATGCTTATCAGAAAAATCCAAAACGGGTGCAGGATTTTTATAATGCTCGTCGCCAACCCTTCATCCAAGGTCGAATTAGGCCTAACGGGGCACATGAGGCATTGGCTCGCTTAGAAAGTGTGTGGATATCAGAAGGGAAGGGAAATGTAACTATTGTCACCCAAAACATTGATAATCTTCACGAGAAGGCTGGGTCAAAAAATCTTATCCATATGCACGGTGAAATTCTCAAAGCCCGTTGTGAACAGTGTGCTACCATAAGTACTTGTATGTTCGATCTAGGTGCTGGAGAGGCTTGTTCGTCTTGTGCTCAAGTGAATACGTTGCGACCGCATGTTGTTTGGTTTGGTGAAATGCCTTTGGAGTTGGATTGTATACATGAATTACTCAAGAAATGTAGTTTATTCGTTTCAATTGGAACTTCAGGGAATGTACATCCGGCAGCCGGGTTTGTTCAATTGGTCAGAATGCAACCGGACACCTATGCAATAGAGTTAAACTTAGAGCCCTCTGAAGGGGCAACATTATTTGACGAAGTCCGTTACGGACGAGCGACCAACCTTATACCATCATTTGTTGAAGAATTAATCGACAACGGGCTCCCTTCAAAGAATGATAACAGAAGCTAGCAATTATGAATTTTGAGACTTTGAATTTTGTTCTAGCAAGTTTATGAGAGCACCCTCACGAGCCATGTTAAATACTCTGAGTATAGGATTTAATCAGGGTATGGTATCAAGGGCTTTATCAGATATAATCCTTTAAAATGAGTACGGCTTTTAGGTGAGCAATAGTGCGCAATAAAGATACAAAGATTTTGTGGGAACCTTCTCTTAAGAAAGTGCAACAATCTAACATCATGGCCTTTGTTAAAGCTGTTGAGGCCGATTGGAATACAACCATTGGCGATTTTGAGGGTCTGTATAATTTCTCAGTCCAGGAATCAGAAAAGTTTTGGAAATCTCTAATTAGTTTTGCGGGTGTAATAGCTAAAACATGGGGTGAAACAGTCCTAGAGAATCCGAATCAAATGCTTGGCGCCATATGGTTTCCGGATGCAAAATTAAACTACGCAGAGAATTTGTTGCGGCGCAAAGATGAAACAGATGCAATAGTTTTTTGGGGTGAAGACAAAGTTAAGACAAAGCTTAGCCATAAAGAATTATATGATGAGGTTTCTCGGTTAGCACAGTCTATGCGTAATTCAGGCCTTAAATCCGGGGATCGAGTTGGTGGTTATATGCCTAATTTGCCCCAAACAATAATTGCTATGTTGGCGTCCGTTAGTATTGGCGCTATTTGGTCGTCGTGTTCACCTGATTTTGGTGTCCAAGGAGTGCTTGACAGGTTTGGCCAGATTGAACCAAAAATGCTTTTTGTAACAGATGGTTATTTTTATAATGGTAAAGCAAATGACATCACTGACAAGACATGTCAAATAGTTAGCAAGCTCACCTCTGTTGAGACAACGGTTGTTGTTCCATACTCTCAGCCTAAGCCATCGATCGATAAGATAAAAAACGGTATTTCATGGGACGACTTTGTTGCTGATTTTACTACTGCCAATATAGAATTTTCTCCGGTACCTTTTAATCATCCGCTTTATATTATGTATTCATCGGGTACGACTGGTGTTCCTAAATGTATTGTCCACGGTGCGGGGGGCACGTTGTTGAAACACCTTTCGGAACATTTGCTACACTCAGACGAGAAACCCGGAGACCGTGTATTTTATTTTACAACCTGTGGTTGGATGATGTGGAATTGGCTCGTCTCAGCGCTTGCCTGTGAAGCTACGCTGTTGTTGTATGACGGCTCGCCTTTTTACCCAGATGGTAATATTTTATTTGATTTTGCACAGTCTGAATGTATGACCCATTTTGGGACCTCGGCAAAATATATTGATGTCTTAAAAAAATCCGAACTGAAGCCCGCAAAGTCGCATAACCTGACTATGCTGAAATCTATGATGTCGACAGGGTCTCCTCTCGTGCCGGAGAGTTTTGACTATGTATATGATAATATCAAATCCGATCTGCATTTAGCATCCATATCGGGGGGCACAGATATTGTAGGTTGTTTTGTTCTCGGAAATCCAACTGGCCCAGTATGGCGGGGCGAAATCCAAACTCGCGCGCTTGGATTAGCTGTTGATGTCTTTAATGAGGATGGAACTTCCTTACGGGAAGAAGCAGGTGATCTGGTATGTACTAGGCCTTTTCCTTCAATGCCCGTTCGTTTCTGGGCAGATGAAGATGGTGTAAAATACAAATCTGCTTATTTTGAGAACTATCCTAATGTTTGGTGTCATGGTGATTGGGTTGAATTGACAGAACGAGGTGGCATGATCATTTATGGGCGTTCTGATGCTACTTTAAACCCTGGTGGTGTAAGAATAGGCACAGCTGAAATTTATCGCCAAGTGGAACAATTTAATGAAATAATGGAAGGATTGTGCGTGGGTCAAAGGTGGAATGGCGATACACGGGTAATTTTATTTGTTGTTATGCGAGATCCCTATGAGTTAAATGATAAGCTCCGAGATCGGATTCAAAAACATATTCAACAAAACTGTACCATACGGCATGTTCCCGAAATTATCATTGCTGTGCCAGACATTCCGCGGACTAAATCAGGAAAAATCACAGAAATTGCGGTACGCAACATTATTGAGGGTCGACCAGTGAAGAATGCTGAGGCACTGGCAAATGCAGAAGCGCTCAAGTTTTTTGAGAATTTACCTGAATTGAAGAAATAATTCCAGAAAGCCCGGTTTGGAGGAGAAGTTTCTAAAGATGTACCCTTGTTTGCGCTATCAACTTTTGATGGCTAAGATTCATAATGGTATTGATTCATTTTACTTAGCTTGTAGGAGAGAAATATGGTCGAAACTATAAAAGAGAACGTTTCATTAAAAGCTATCTTAGTTGTATTTTGTTCCAGCCTGGTCATTCTTCTCTCTATGGGTACCCGTCAAAGTTTTGGTTTATTTCAGACACCAATTTCAGAAACTTTTGGCATTGGCATTGTCGCTTTCTCCCTTTCACTCGCCATGCAAAATCTTATTTGGGGGATTTCGCAGCCGGTAGTAGGGGCGTTGGCAGATAAATTTGGTTCTGGGCGTGTTATCGCCATTGCTGGAGCTCTGCAATCGCTCGGCCTAGTTTGGCTTGCTTATGCCGATCAAATTTGGGAACTCCACGCGAGTGCAGGTATTTTAATTGGCATTACCGGGTCGGGGACCACATGGGCAGTTTTGATGTCTGTTATTGCACGTAATGTTCCAGCCAATCGGCGCAGTCTATTTTTTGGCATCGCTAGTGGCACGGGTACCGGCGGTCAGATTTTATTGGCACCTTTCAATCAATTTACAATTAATACATATGGTTGGCAGGATGCTCTTTCGATTCTCGCGGTTATGCTTCTCCTGATAATACCTTTAGCTTACTTTCTAAGGGGCAAGAATTCGGATGAATCTGAGCAATATACTGAAACGCTGCCCCAAGCATTAGACCGGGCACGCAAACATTCTGGATATCTATTTCTTACTGCGGGATTTTTCGTTTGTGGTTTTCATGTGATGTTCATCATGGCTCACCTGCCGACATATCTTCAGACTCAAAACATGCCTAGTTGGTTGCCGGGAGCAGCTATTAGCATGATAGGAATAACAAACCTAGTTGGCACTATCGTGGCGGGATATCTTGGTGACAAATACAGTAAAAAATATTTATTGAGCACTATCTATTTTCTGAGAGCGATTGTAATTACAGTCTTTATTATTATTCCTATATCTCCTGCCTCGGTACTCATTTTCTGTTTTTGTATTGGGTTTTTATGGTTAGCCACGGTTCCCTTAACAAATGCGTTGGTAGGTCAGCTTTTTGGGGTTAGATATCTCGCTACTTTAGCTGGAATTGTTTTTTGTTCTCATCAAGTAGGTGCTTTCGCGTCGGTTTGGTTGGGGGGATATTTGTTTGATTTATTTGGCTCCTATGATTTGATATGGCAAATGGCCATTGCTTTAGGAATTTTAGCTGCTTTACTTCATTTGCCGATCAATGAATCGAGCACACTTCCTGCATCGGCAACGGTAGCTAAGTGATCGTGTATTATCGACCGTTTACTTAAAATAAAATAATTTGTTTGATAATGTTGCGGCTTAATAATCTTGTTGGAGGAAGAATTGCGCGGGTTTTTCGGTATTGGTGCGGAAAGAATTCATAAAACGATGAATTTGGGGAGTTTGTTTCGCTCCGCTCATGCTTTTGACGCCGATTTTCTATTCACGGTTAATGCAGCTTACACTCAGCGAGAAGGTCGTCTTTCCGATACATCCGATGCGCCTTCCCACGTACCATTTTATAGTTTCCCAAAAATAGACGACATGACCCTTCCTCGGGGGTGTGATTTGGTTGGGGTTGAACTTATTGAAGACGCGATTGATCTCCCTAGTTTTCATCATCCCCGTCAGGCGGCATATCTACTAGGACCGGAGCGTGGAACATTATCACCAGAGTCAATTGAAAGATGTGCCTATACGATAAGAATACCAACAAAATTTTGCATCAATGTTGGTCTCGCCGGTGCAATAGTAATGTATGATAGAATAAGGTCGTTAGGCAAATTTGCCCGCAGGCCGGTTACTTCGGGTGGTGAGCCAGAGGCATTGCCTAGACACGCTTATGGCGGGCCACTAATGAGTAAGAAAATGGATAAATATTTGGATACACCACCAATAGATAAGCACTAAGGATTGTCGATTTCGTGATTTATTCACCCACGATATTTTTTTCTGCCCTGATTATAATTAATGGCATTTTCTGTTTTCTTAATTTAGGTCAAGCGCAAACGTTAATTTCTAGTTTTGAAAACTGGAGTGCCTTTTTCGATGGCAAGGGTAAAAATAAAATCTGTTATATTGCTAGTGTACCAAAGAAGGAAACAGGTAAATACACTTCGCGAGGGAATACATACATTCTTGTAACTCATCGCCCCGGGGAAAAAAAACGCGATATTTTTGAATTACGAGCTGGTTATATTTATAAAAAAAATAGTGAGGTTATGCTGAATATAGACGGCCAAATAATAAAATTATTTACAGATCGGGGAACAGCATGGGCGCGTGATGAAATTGAGCCAAGAATTCTTAAAATGATGATTCGAGGTAAATCTTTGACGGTCACAGGCGTTTCAACAAGGGGTACCAGAACGGAAGACAAGTATTCCTTAATAGGTTTTTCCTCGGCATATAAGGCCATTGGCAAGGCCTGTGGTGTAAAATAGATGGTGTTTAATGGTGCAAAAAAGAAACTTAATTGGTCTTTCTCGAATAGAATTAGAGGCTGAATTATCTAAAATCAACGAAAAGCCGTTTCGTTGTAAGCAATTGTGGCACTGGATTTATTATCAAGGGGAGACTGATTTTTCCAAGATGACATCGTTGGGCAAGCCTTTGCGATCAAAATTGTTGGATCATTACGTGCTGGAAAAGCCAACAATCGTTAACCACCAATTGTCCGAAGATACCACCCATAAATGGCTTTTAAAAACTCAAGATGACAACGAAGTTGAGGCGGTTTTTATTCCAGAAGATGGCCGCGGTGCTCTGTGTGTTTCGTCACAAGTCGGGTGCACTTTAACTTGTTCATTTTGCCACACTGGCACCCAAAAACTCGTTCGCAACCTGACGTCGGCGGAGATTGTAGGTCAAATGATGGTTGCTCGTGATATGTACGAAGAATGGCCTTCGGATGGCCGTGATCGCAAGCTTACAAATGTAGTAATGATGGGAATGGGTGAGCCCCTATACAATTTTGAAGAGGTCTCAAAAGCCCTTAGAATCATTATGGATGAGGAAGGTATTTCAATCTCTAGGCGGCGTATTACTTTGTCGACTTCCGGCATTGTCCCTATGATTGAACGCTGTGGTGCTGAATTAGGTGTTGGTTTAGCAGTTTCATTACATGCAGTGCGTGATGAACTCCGTGATGTTTTAGTTCCTATAAATAAAAAATATCCGATTAAAGAATTGCTCACAGCTTGTCGCCGATATCCGGGTTCAAGTAATGCTCGGCGTATTACATTTGAATATGTTATGTTGGAAGGTGTTAACGATTCTGCTGCGGATGCTAAAGAATTGGCGCGTCTGTTAAAAGATATCCCTGCAAAAATCAATCTGATCCCATTTAATACTTGGCCAGGTGTAGAATACGCGTGTTCTTCTCCGCATAAAATTAAGCAGTTTTCAGAAATTCTCAATGAGCGTGGCTTAAGTGCTCCAATCAGAATGCCTCGTGGCCGCGATATTATGGCCGCGTGTGGGCAATTAAAATCAACGAGCGAACAACCCAGGAAACATTCTGAAAAATATGCTCGTGAAAAATCTCAGAAACTTTAGACGTGATACTGCAATAAAGGATCCCGATGAAGATAGAAATTTTTTCAACAATAAACATAGCCTTAAAATTCTGTTGGAACCATCGAACTCAATTTTATTTTCTTGCCTTGCCAGCAGTGATTACATTGGCAATTTTATCAACGTTGGTAATGGCCTTTCAGCCGCCAGAATTTCAACATGCTCTCGGTTTTAAAACTTCTGGCCAACACATTCAGTTTTCAAAGAATTCCCTGGGTTATTTATTTATAGGTTCATCGTGGCAAGGGTTTTCAGCATTTTTGCTGTTAATATTTACGATTTGTATATTTTCATTATACAGTGTTGCCTGGCATCGTTTCTACTTGGTACCCAAAGAAGGTGTAAAAATATCGGACTGCTATCTTTGGAAAAATAGGCACTGGAAATTCTTATGGTCTAATTTAAAAATATTTTTGTTCATCGTACCAATTGGCTTGATCGCTTTTATGGTTACATTAACCTCAGCTATTTTTGCACCTTTGGTTGGGCTTATTACGATTCTTTTTGTGATTATATGTTACGCGAGATTTTCAATGTGGTTGCCAGCCGCGGCCTTAGATCAGAAGTTGTCTTTGCGAGAGGTTTTATTATTGACAAAGGGAAATGGCGGACGATTAGCAGCGATATTAATTCTTACAGGATTAATTACGGGTATTTTGGATGGTATGGCGACGGGATTGATCGAACATGCTTCAAATTCTCTTCATGTAGTGGGTAATCTTACACAAGACTTGCTCACTAAATTAGCAATATATTTTATTATGTATGCAGGGATAGCTGTTGGAGTTACGGCTTTGTCGGTGAGTTACCAAAATTTGACCACAGTATACAAAATTCATCGGGTAGAATGGCCTAAGTAACTTTAATGTCATTTTGATAGTTAGCTACTTTTGGAACAAAACTTATTATTTGCTAAAGTTCAGCAAATGTAAAAGGAGATACTCCCCGGTAGTTTTCAGCAACAGAAATTTGTCTGTTTAGAGGCGGATTAGCACGTTGGTAGCAATTCATTCTCATGCAGAGACGGCAATTAACGCCAATTGGTGTGACAGCTGTTTCCTCTGTCAGATTGAGACCATCGGCATAAACTAATTGGCGTGCATAATCTGTTTTGCAACCAATGCCAATAGAAAGTTGCTGTTCTGTCATATTGTAACCTAAGGACTTGTTGCGAACAGTACGGGAAATTGTAAAATAAGTAGTACCATCTTCCATTCCTACAATCTGTGGGATGATCTTATCGGGTGTACGAAAGGCTTCATGTATATTCCAACGAGGACAAGTTCCGCCAAATCGTGCAAAGTGAAAACCAGAAGCACTAAAACGCTTGGATATATTGCCAGCATGATCGACGCGAAGAAAAAAGAAGGGCACTCCTTTAGAGCCTGGTCGCTGCAAGGTAGTAAGCCGATGGGTGGTTTGCTCGTAGCTAGAGCTAAATCTTTGGCACAGTAAATCGATATCATACCGTAATTTTTTTGCTGCTGTTTGGAATTGTTCATAAGGCATAATAACCGCCCCTGCAAAATAGTTCGCGAGCCCTAAACGACAGAGTTGTTTAGCTTCGTCACCCTTGAGGCCTGTGTTCAATACCATTTCGTCGATTAGGTTTTTGAAACCAAGAAGACCAGCGTGCAGTGCAAGCTGAAATGTTCGAGACGGAACTTTGACGATTTCTGAAATAAATAATCTGCGACTATGGCGGTCTAATCTCCAAGTTGTATCGGGCAAAACGTCAATCGGCATGACACGTGCTGAGATATCATGGGCGGATTTTAAGTGGTTTCTGAGGTCAACGTAAAGATTATCTAAGGTCAATTTTGCGTCTAACCATAATGTTTCAGCGGCATTCTCCAGTTCTGGAAAATAATTATTCGAATCATGAAAATAGTCGCGGACTTCCTCAATCGGAAAGCGGAAAGTGTTTGCTGTGGTTGTACCTTCTTGATTGGCAAGTTGTTCCGCTATAGCTGCATTGTTTGTAAGGCTCTCCCGGTAAGCACGATAAAGGGTTAAGACCGATTGGGCTGCTGAGGGGCTTGCCCCAACGAGATCCGTCAATTCCTGATTCGAGAGTTTTAGGCCATCAAATATGGGGTCGGAAAATATTTCTTTCAGTGATGCAGCAGCTTGGCTATCGTCGTCACCTGAGAATTCTTTGAGGTTAATGTCAAAAGCGTCCGCTAGGCGCAGCAATAGTTGAGCACTTAATGGGCGCTGATTACGTTCTAGTAGATTTAGATAGCTGGTAGAGATACCTAGATCATCGGCCATTTGCATTTGAGTAAGATTTAACTCTCGGCGGAGGCGACGAATGCGGTTTCCAGCAAATACTTTTTGTGAACGTATAGTCACGCGCAACCCAACCATATTTACAAAATTTACAACATTACAAAAAATTTGTAACAAAATTATATCAATAATACTAAATAAATTCAATATGATATGGACATTTCAATAAAAATAGTAAAATAATTATTAATAACTTAAATTATAAGGAAAGAGACTGTGAAAAATTCTGCGAAGTTTAATAATTTAATACCTTGTGCCCCTGCCGGCCGATTTGACGGTATCGTGCGGTCCTATCAGCCAGAAGATGTGGAAAGGCTGCGCGGTTCAGTTATTATCAATCAGACCTTGGCGGAACGTGGAGCAAATAGATTATGGGAGCTTCTTCATACTGAAAAATATGTCAATACGTTAGGAGCAATGACAGGTAATCAGGCGATGCAGCAGGTTAGAGCCGGCCTCAAAGCCATCTATCTTTCAGGTTGGCAGGTTGCTGCTGACGCAAATACCGCCGGTGCCATGTACCCTGATCAAAGCTTATACCCAGCTAATGCAGCACCGGAATTGGTTGCCAAAATCAATCGTACTCTACAACGCGCGGATCAGATAGAACATTCGGAAGGTGGTGTTAAACGTGATTGGTTTGCCCCCATTGTTGCTGATGCGGAAGCAGGATTTGGGGGACCTTTAAATGCGTTTGAGCTTACAAAGGCATTTATCGGGGCCGGGACGGCAGCGGTCCATTTTGAAGACCAGTTAGCTTCAGAAAAGAAGTGTGGTCATTTAGGTGGCAAGGTTCTTATCCCGACAGGTCAACACATTCGTAATTTAACAGCGGCGCGATTAGCTGCCGATATTATGGGAGTGCCGACCCTTATAGTTTCTCGGACAGATGCTGAAAGCGCCAAGCTACTGACCAGCGATATTGATGAACGTGACCGTCCTTTCATTGAATCAAAGGAGCGAACCCTTGAAGGCTTTTACAACATTAAGTGCGGCGTTGAAGCATGTATCTCCCGCCAGCTTTCATACGCGCCCTATGCAGATATGCTATGGTGGGAGACTTCAAAACCTAACCTGGATGAGGCGCGTCAATTTGCTCAAGCTATACATGCAAAATTTCCTGGTAAATTATTAGCATATAATTGCAGTCCGAGTTTTAATTGGGCAGATAATTTGGATTCAAAGACAATAGAAAATTTTCAAAAAGAATTAGGTGAGATGGGTTATAAGTTTCAGTTTGTTACTTTGGCAGGCTTTCACCAACTCAATCATGGGATGTT
>CAZXSC010000046.1:0-20528 GCA_964643045.1 uncultured Rhodospirillaceae bacterium | reverse complement strand
AGCGCCGGTCCCACTCTTCATTGATTTTTCCAGAATCAGGGGTGCATGGCCAATGCGATGTGCCACCCGTACCGATCAATGCAATATTTTCCGGTACCTTATCGATCGCCCGTCGAATAGCTTTTCCCAATTCCCAATTTCGATGCAGGGGGCTAAATGGTGGTGCTTGACAGTTAATATTCACCGGGACAATGGGCATTTGATACTGAGGCGTGAGAAAATGAAGAGGAACCGCAGTGCCGTGATCAAACTTCCATTCTTGAGCAAACCCTACATCAACCGTCTGCATGACTTCATTTATCAACCTTAATGAAAGGTCAACATTGGCAGGAACTTTCGTAAATTCTATCCTTAACCAGTCTACATTTTCGATTGGGCCTTCATATTCTTCAGCAATGCCAATCGTGAAGGTTGGCATATTGTCCATGAAGAAATTAGCAAAATGTTCCGAACCTACTAGAACAATTGCTTCGGCACCCGAATCCTCGATGGCCTCCCGCTGACGTTCAAAGGCGGTGTACAATCTTTTGACCAATTCAGGATCGGCCATTTCAGTTCTTGCGGTTATTCCTGGAGCGTGACAGCAAATACCTGCGTATACCAGACCCATCCGTATTCTCCTTCAAATCGCGCCTTTGCTATCCGTAGTAGCATATAACCCAGAACGAACGGGACCATGTTTCTCGAGTCCGTCTCGCATGGCTTGAATATATTCCGGCCATTCAAACCCACGCATAGCGGCATAATGCATCAATATCTGACCGTTTACGCCCATAACATATAAAAGCCCGATATCCGCCTCAAGAATCGCGCGTTTTTCGTCTTCAGTCAAATTGTAAGTGGCAAGAACCGTAACCCGGTCATTCTCAAATTTTTCTACCTCGGAGGGGTCACGATTTAGGTTGTAGAGAAGTTTTTGTACGTAATAAATGCTCATGTCTAATTCTCAAAAGGGGACGGTAAAGCCACGGTCTCGCTGTTCTATGGCGACGACGTCCTTCACTGCTGGACGCTGCCATACTCTTTCGGCAAGGGCGGCCCATTTTGGACGATCAGGGATCACTTCAATCCGAATATCGTCGCTCCACAAATACATGACGAACATATAGGCATCGACAACTGAGTAAGTATCGCCCAGCGTCCAGTCGCTCCCGGTAAGTCTGGTTTCCAACGTCTCGACCGCGACGGCTAAATTCTTTTGACCTTTTTCCCTTACCGCAGTTTGGGCCAATTGGTCGTCCGCTGGAGCATACGCGGACGGGCGAAATATTGAGCGAACGTAAGTATGGATGCTGCTCGACAGAAAATTCATCCACTGATGAGCACGATACCTATCTGGATTACCAATTGGAGGCAACATAGGGCCGTTGGGCGCTGTATCGCCAATGTAAGTAAGGATGGAATGCGTTTCAGTCAAAAGCCAATCATCCACTAATAAAGCAGGAATTGCACCCAATGGATTAAGAGCTAAATAGTCGGCGCCCTTATTTTCGGCTGTCCCTAGGTCGACCAGCTTGCGCCCGTATGAGTACCCGGATTCCTCAATCGCAATATGAGGTGCAAGTGAACAAGCCCTCGGAAAATAATAAAGCGTCAATTCTTGCTTTTCAGACAGAGTGAACCTCCAATATCTAGTTATTCTGATCGTAAATTCAGAAAGTTATACAGTAAATTGAGTTCATATCAATTATCCTCTTCAATTTATAAGTCCTCAATCGATTTTCATTGCACCTTAAATATCAGTTCTACTTTTTATAATCGTATGTTCTAATATAAGTGCAGTTGGAAAGAAGATGCTAAAGATTATTGATCAGTTTCTTTGCCTATTTGGATTTCATGATTACCGATTGGTGGATAAAACCATTGCTTTCGGCCCGAGCGGTAGTGTTGAAACTCTTCAATGTCGCCGATGCGGTCTAGTGGTTAAGAAGTAGGTATAAAATCATTAAGTCAGGAAGATCAGATGTTTGATAGGAAATGGAAAAACAATGATAAATTGCCATAAACAATACGTAGAATGGTGGAAAGTAATAGTAAATGTTTCTGATTATGGAATCGCTTGGATTTCTTTTATTAAGGGATTGATTATTGGTTTATTGATTTTTCATTATTTTCTAATTAATGACTAATTATCCCCATGATGACCGGTGACGTAGGCGATTTACTTTTAAAATTATTTGGAACAGCGGTTCAAGCGGCACAACCCGAGCTATGTTTGCCGAAATTTCTTCCAGATAGACCCAATGGAAAGATCGTTGTTATTGGTGCCGGTAAGGCCGCCGCGGCAATGGCGGCGGTTGTTGAAGAATATTATGGTGCAAGCATAAGTGGTTTGGTAATTACTCAATACGGATATGCGGTGGATTGTCGGACTATTGAGATTGTTGAAGCTAGTCATCCCATACCGGATATTGCAGGACAGAAAGCTACAAAAAGAATACTTGGGAAAGTAAACGATTTAAGTAATAACGACTTGGTTCTTTGTCTTATTTCCGGAGGTGGATCTGCCTTATTGACGCTGCCAAGTAAGGGATTATCTCTAGAAGAAAAACAAAGCGTCAATGAAAGGCTCATTCGTTGTGGCGCCAAAGTTAATGAAATTAATGTCGTGCGAAAACATTTGTCCCAGGTGAAAGGAGGAAGGTTGGCTGAGGCTTGCTGGCCAGCCAGTCTGGTTACATTGGTTATTTCTGATGTGGTTGGTGATGATCTCTCTGTTATAGCGTCTGGTCCGACGGTCCCTGATCCGTCAACTTGCGCGGATGCTTTAGCAGTCATCCAGAAATTTGGTCTTAAATTTCCTCCTCCGGTGAGGAAAATTCTGGAAAGCAGTATAGGCGAAAGCCCTAAACCTGGCGACAAGATCTTTAATAACAATATCGTTAAAACGATTGCTAATGGTCGAGATGCGCTAACAGCAGCAGCTAAGGTGGCCGAAGAAGCTGGCTATACACCAATTATTTTAGGAGACGATGTTGAAGGTGAAGCGCGAGATATGGGGAAGGAAATGGCTGAAGTGATAATGTCAAATAAACATAGAGCGCCATGTGTACTTTTATCAGGAGGCGAACTTACGGTTAGTGTTAAAGGCTCCGGCAAAGGAGGTCCTAACACAGAGTTTTTGCTTTCCCTCGCTATTGAACTTGAAGGAGTTGAAGGTGTTTTTGCAATAGCTTGTGATACCGATGGGGTCGATGGTTGTGGCAACAGTGCTGGTGCAGTAATTGGACCAGATACTTTAATTAAAGCGGAGGCTTTAGGCCTTGATGCGAAAGAGGCTCTTTCTAGAAATAATACGTCAAACTTTTTCCGTTTATTGGACGACCTAGTAATTAGTGGTCCGACTTATACCAACGTCAACGATTTTAGGGCAATTGTAATTTCTAGTTTTTGATTTTTTTCAAATTAAACATTTTTTCACCAAATTTCTTTCTTGCATCATCGTATTGGGATTTGATTGCCAATGAAAACATTTCTCGTTGGCTTGCGGTCAATTCTATAATCTCATGGCCTTCCTTTTCGATGGCGTTTCGTGCAATTTTGATTTCCTGCTCTGCTTGCCCTCGTTGCCATAAAACGGCTTCATGGACGGCTTCGTTCATCGCGATTTTTATTTCTTCGGGCCAAGTATAATAGGTTGATCGGTTACACATTATACAGCGTGAAATATAGAAATGGTTTGAGAGTGTATGGTATTTATGGTGCTTATGAACACCATAGGTTACGGTATTTGCAAGTGGATTTTCCTGGGCGTCAAGGGTACCATCTTTAATCCCGGCAATCGCCTCTGTCAAGTCAAGGCGTTTTGGTGTTGCCCCTAACAATTCAAATGTCCTTACTTGAACATCGCTCGGTAGAACTCGAATTTTCATTCCACCAAAATCTTTAGGTTCGCGGATGGGGCGAATTTTATTGGAAATTTGTCGAAACCCATTCTCAAAATATCCCAAAATTTTATAATTAACACGGTTTTCAGTTTTCTTTGTTAAGTATTGCCCGAGTGCGCCATCCATTGCGTCACGCGCCTGTTCGTTGTTTTTAAATAAGAAGGGCAAGTCCACAAAACCTAGTTCTGGTACACGATCCGTCAAATAGCTGGATGATTGGTAGGAAACTGTTAGAAAACCGTGTTCAGTTAACCATAGAATATCTTCGCCTTTGAAACCAAGATCCATAATATTGTAAATGTATTTTATATCGACATCTTGGCCAAACTGCGCTTCCAATTTGCTGCCAATTTTTTTTAGAGCTTGGCTAAAAGACGTGTCTGGCGGACCGTAGCCACCTAATCTGATTTGATAACGTGTGCGCACATTGAATTCCTTAGATAAGTTTAGATTTCAATTTTTTAACCATAGCGAAAACAAAATATCATTTCCATGCTTATCATTTAAATTAAGTGTATAGTTAATAAATATCTTTAAGGAATGGCTCTTCCCGGTTATGTAAGGAGCTATTATGTGTGGTTTAGTTGCAATTTTTGGTTATGAAAATGGAGCGCCGCCAGTTGATGGTGTTGAGCTAAATCAAATACGTGAAGCTATGATTGCTCGGGGACCGGATGGTGCCGGAACTTGGATTGCAGAAGACCATCGTGTTGGTTTGGCTCACCGCCGGCTAGCGATTATCGATACTAGCATTTCAGCTTCACAGCCGATGGTTTTAAAAGATAATGCGGGAAAAGTACGTTTGCAGATTGTTTATAATGGAGAGATTTATAATTATAAACAATTGCGTACAGAATTAATTTCTGAAGGACGCATATTCAAAACAAATTCCGACACAGAGGTTCTTCTCCATCTTTACGACCAATATGGGACTGGTATGTTTACGCGATTACGCGGGATGTATTCATTTGTAATTTGGGATGAAGCAAAACAAGGTTTGTTACTGGCGCGTGATCCTTATGGAATTAAACCACTTTATTACTGTGATGATGGACGTACTATAAGGATAGCGTCGACGGTCAAGGCCTTACTGGCAGGAGGAGCAATAACCACGACCCCTAACCCTGCAGGGCATATTGGTTTTTTTACTTTAGGTTATGTTCCCGAACCTCATACGATGTACCGGGAAATTCAATGCCTCCCAGCAGGAACTAGTCTGTGGGTAGACAAGGATGGCCATCGGGTTCAGGATACTCATTTCAATTTTCAAGTCGAAATGCTTAATTTAGAAAATAATACCCTCCTATCCTCAAAGGAAGGACTGCACGCAGCCTTAATTGAAACAGCCGAATGTCATTTAGTTGCCGATGTGCCAGTTGGTGTTTTCTTATCGGCTGGTTTGGATTCCGCGAGTATTATGGCTTTAGTTTCTGAAATTGCTAATAAACAATTAGATAGCGTGACCTTGCGTTTCGAAGAATTCTCCAACACAAAATTTGATGAAGCGCCATTAGCAACAGAAATATCTGAACGCTACAATACGCGCCACCAAACCCGAACTATAAAAGGAGTTGATTTTGTTAACGACAAAAACAACTTAATTGCGGCGATGGACCAACCTACGATAGATGGTGTGAATACATATTTTGTAGCAAAAGAGGCGGCAAGCATCGGCCTTAAAGTAGCGCTATCCGGCGTGGGTGGTGATGAGTTATTTGCGGGGTACAATTCATTTCGGCAAATACCATTGCTCGTCAGTAAACTCGGTTGGATCCCTTTCGTAGGTGAATTTGGTGCTTTCTTCAGGGTTTTTAGCGGCCCTATTTTAAAACATTTGATTTCTCCCAAATACGCCTCTTTGTTTGAGTATTCGTGTGATTATGGCTCGGCCTATTTATTACGTAGGGGTTTATTTTTACCTTGGGAATTAATTGAATTTTTAGATGCGGAGTTCGTGCAAAAAGGTTGGCAAGACTTGGAATTGCGAGAAAAATTGAATAACTCAATTGGGGGAGTGGTGAATCCCATTAACAGGGTCTCCCTTTTGGAGAGTACATGGTACATGCGCAATCAACTTTTACGAGATGCGGATTGGGCGGGGATGGCGCATTCCTTGGAAATTCGGACGCCGTTAGTCGATGCGGTCCTTTTTGGGCAACTTGCCAATCGAGGATATGTTAAATCTGATATGGCTCTCAGTCCAAATTCTCCGTTACCAGATCGTATCATAAATCGAAGAAAGACAGGATTTGGAATACCTGTATCGCAATGGATTCACGGAAATGAAACCGAAGTTGGCGTCGAACGTAGTCCCCGCGGTTGGGCGAAGTTTGTTTATAACGAGTTCTTTCCAGCCTAGTTTCTATAGATTTAGTCTGCGCAAAATTAACTTGTCTAACAGTCCTATCTTTATTAATGACAATAAATAATTGTTTGTGATGATCGAAGGCTGTAACTTAATCATCGAATATCAAAAGGAAGAATTAAATGGAGTTTACCACGCAAATTCCTTATGGCGCTTACTGGGCGACACCCCTTGCTAAATGGCAGGGTTCTTTATCGCATTTGAATAGTATAGAATTTGGTGCGCACGTTGCGAAATCTGAACTCGCTAAGCGAAATATTGAGCCAAAAGTTTTTGATTACGGCGTTCTTGGAATAACGGTTGCCCAGCATAAATCGTTTCAGGGGTTACCGTGGTTTACGGGCATGATTGGAGCACCACAGGTTCCGGGACCAACTATTTCACAGGTTTGTGCAACTGGCGTCAGATGTATACAAGATGCAGTGCAAAATATCGAATGCGATGCGGCTAGTGTTGCGCTGGTAGCAACAGTGGACCGTCTTTCAAATGGACCTCAACTCTATTACCCGGATCCATCTGGCGTGGGTGGTGTTGGGCGTCATGAGAATCTCGTTATGTATAATATGCAAAATGATGCCCTTGGCGGACATTCAATGCTTCAATGTGCTGAGAATGTTGCAACAAAGCATCAGATTACGACTGAAGAACAGCATGAAATGGTAATTCTCCGCAGGGAACAATATGAAATGGCTTTGGCTGATAATTCAGCTTTTTTGCGGCGCTTTATGACCTTACCCTTTGAGGTGCCTTCGTCCAATTTCAAGAAAATTGTTACAGAACTGAATGGAGATGAAGGCGTTTTTAAATCTGATCCCGAAAAACTCAAAAAATTAAAACCCGTCCTAGAAAAAGGAACGGTCACTTTTGGGGGGCAAACACATCCTACGGATGGAAGTGCATGCCTAGTAGTAACGACACCTGATAAAGCGGACGAATTAAGCAGTGACAAAAAAATAGCAATTAATATAAGAGGTTTTGGAACAGCTCGCGCAAAAAATGGCTTCATGCCGGAAGCGCCGGTTCCTGCTGCCGAGCGTGCATTAAAATTGGCCGGGTTAACTTTAGATGATATTGATGCCGTTAAAACTCATAATCCGTTTGCTGTTAATGATATCTATTTTGTTAAACAAACCAGTTATGATCGAAAGAAAATGAATAATTACGGCTGTAGTTTAATTTATGGCCATCCAAATGGCCCAGTGGGGGTCCGTGGTGTTATAGAGTTAATTGAGGAATTGGTTATTCGTGGTGGTGGCTTTGGATTGTTTACGGGCTGTGCGGCTGGGGATACTGGTATGGCTGTTGTTATTGAGGTTAGCGACAAATAATTTTTCACGTCAGATGCATTCAAATATAGAAAAATATGATTATATAATTGTTGGTGCGGGTTCGGCAGGGTGTGTGTTAGCTAACCGACTAACGGAAGATCCGAATAATCGAGTATTGCTAATTGAGGCAGGGCCAGCAGACCGAAATCCAATGATAAAAATCCCTCTTTTGTGGATGCAGTTTGTAAATAATAAATACCACGATTGGGGATATGAAACTCAGCCTGAACCACATATGAATAATAGGGAAATCGAATGCGTGAGGGGAAAGGTTTTAGGCGGATGTTCCTCCATCAATGCGATGACGGTGGTGCGTGGCAACCGTAATGATTATGAGCGATGGAAGAGTATGGGTTTAGATGAATGGGGCTTTGATGATATTCTTCCTTATTTTAAGAAATTAGAAAATTGGGAAGGGGAGACGGATGCTGATGGTATTCGTGGCCTTTCCGGTCCTCTCAAAGTTCGCCCCAGCAGATACCAAGATGCATTATATGACGCCTATTTAGAAGCTGCCGAGCAAATGGGGATGGGGCTAGCTAAGGATTATAATGGGAAAAACCAGATAGGTTTGGCCCGGTCTCAGCAGAATATATTCAAAGGGAGGCGTTTTAGCGCGGCCGATGCATTCCTGCGGCCAATCCTCGGGAGGTCTAATCTTACAGTTAAGCTGAAACAACTTGTGACACGACTTGTATTTGAAGGACGAACAGCAATAGGTGTTGAACTTTCTAGTCCGAAGGGTCAATTAAGTGTATTGCGAGCAGAGTCAGAAGTTATAGTGTCCACTGGAGCAATCAAATCTCCTCACCTGTTAATGCTCTCGGGAATTGGTCCTGCCGATCAGTTAGAAAAACAAGGCATTAAAGTTTTGAGGAATATACCTGGGGTAGGTCAAAATCTGC
This sequence comes from uncultured Rhodospirillaceae bacterium, assembly GCA_964643045.1. Taxonomy (GTDB): domain Bacteria; phylum Pseudomonadota; class Alphaproteobacteria; order Rhodospirillales; family UBA2165; genus TMED23. The sequence continues at coordinate 12,043 of CAZXSC010000046.1, read as the reverse complement.
AGGACCATATTTCAGGAAGCGTTGGTTATCGCAGAAAATCGCCGGGACCATTTTTGCCAAAAACGCGATTTGATAGACTGGCAATTGATTTGGTGCGCTCCTATTTTTTTGGCACTGGTGTTGCGGCTGATTTTCCAGGAGGTCTCAATGGGTTTACCAAAGTTGACACATCCTCAGATGTACCCGATACACAATTATTATTTAATGGAGCACCAGCCAACTCGTATCCTTGGTTTCCGATCATCAAACCCGCTTGGCAGGACGGTTTTGGCTGTCGAGCGGTTTTGCTCCATCCAGAGAGCCGCGGTTCTTTGGAGTTAGTTTCAGATAATCCTCGCAGTTTAATGCTTCTTCGCCAGAATTTTCTGTCTACAGATAAAGATAGACGAGTTCTAAGGGAGGGGTTTAAAATCTGCCGTGAACTCTCCGGGCAACCTGCATTAGATAAGTTTAGATCCGAGGAATTTTTACCCGGCAAAAATGTGAAGAGCGATGATGAAATTGATGCTCATATAAGGGCAACGGGTATTTCTGTTCATCACCCATGTGGGACTTGTCGTATGGGCAGTGACAATGATGCTGTTGTCGATGCCCGTTTGAAGGTTAGGGGTATAGATAATCTAAGAGTAATTGATGCGTCGGTCATGCCTGATATTATAAGCGGAAATATACATGCGCCAGTTCTGATGATCGCGGAGCGAGCAGCAGATTTTATTCGGAAAGCAGCATAAAAAATCATACTAATAAACGCTTCCAAAATAATTTCCTGCCCTATATGCTTGAAAAAAAGAGGGGAAAATAATGAAAATAGCTATACCGGATCTAGTTTCAAATTCGTACTTTCCAGCCATCGCGGCCGTTGATCTTGGTTTTTTCAAGGAAGAAGGCCTTGATGTAGAACTGGAGTTGATATTCCCAGTGGATCATACACTAGAGAGAATGCGTGATGGTGAAATTGATTTCGTAGGAGGTTCCGCCCATTCAACCCCACATGCGTTCCCAGGCTGGAAAGGCGGAAAGTTGCTTGGCGCATTGGCACAAGGGATGTATTGGTTCTTAATCTTAAGAAGTGATCTCGGAGCTAAACAGGGCGATATAGAAGCAGTTAAAGGACTAAACATCGGGGCAGCGCCCTTGGTCGATCTTGGGCTTATGCACCTGTTAACCGAATATGGTATTGACCTTGAAAAGGACAAAGTCAACATAGCTCCCGTTCCAGGGGCTTTTACTGGGAAAAATGTTAATTTTGGAGTGACAGCGGCAAAGGCATTACAAGATGGAAAAATCGATGGTTTCTGGGCGAACGGTATGGGAGCCGAAGTTGCGGTTAAGTCGGGAGCTGGTACGCTCGTCGTTGACGCTCGTCGGGGAGATGGTCCCTCATCAGCATTTAATTATACGATGCCAGCTTTAATTACCTCTGAGCGACTTGTTAACGAAAGTCCCGATATTTGTGCAGCAGCAATCCGCGCACTGGTAAAAACTCATAAAGCATTGAAAGAAGATGTCACTCTCGCAACTAAAGTCGGGCGAAAACGTTTTCCTGAGGAGGAAGCCGAATTAATAGCTGATATCATCCAGCGAGATCTGCCATTTTATAATGCGGCTATTAGGCCAGATTTTATTGACGGTATGAGTAAATTTTCTCTGGCAATGGGTTTGATCTCAGAGCCAGTCAGCTATGAAGATGCCGTCGCAACGCAATTTAGTGATTTGTGGACTAAATAAGGCTAAGTAATAGCATTCGATTTATTAATCGAATTTATCATAGAAACCTGCATCATTAGTTCAAAAGATTTTTTTTGATCTTCCAGAACTGCTCTGATTTCATCTTGGCGTTTTTTGCGAATAGCAGGGTCCTTTTCCTCCATAATTTTTTTATTTCGTATTGTATGCGCTTGAACATATTCGATGGCGATTGGACGTCGTTGACGGTCATAGAGATCAAGCAACTCGTCTGATGCCCCTTCATTTAATATTTCAACCAGTTTTTGGGAGACATTAACGCCATCATGCACGCCACCGTTCATGCCCATACCGCCTAATGGGTTATTCACGTGAGCGGCGTCACCGGCCAGTAATACGCGTCCTTTCCGGTATGTTTCGGCTACCCGTTGATTAACCGGGTACAAAGTTGAGTGGGAGATTGTATATTTCCCGTCTTTTGGCGCGAAACCTTGAATGCGTGATTCAAGAAACTCCACATTGAGAAGTTCTTCTTCTGTCATATTTGAATCAGTAGGAATTAGAAACCGCCACATCTCTGGGGCGCGTATAATGGCACACCACTCTTCCGGGTCTGTAATATACGCTACAGGACACATATCAGGGACTGCCTCAGTAATTTCATCTGTCGTGCTGACAACCATAAAAAGTTCTGGATAGGTAAAACCTGGGAAGCCAATATCCAGGGTTTTCCGAGCGAAACTCCTCGATCCATCACACGAAATTAAATAGTCACCCGTAACCGACTGAGAGCCATCTGGTGTGTCAAAGTGAACCGTTACTTTATCGTTATCTTGATCTAGAGTAATTGCGCGTGATTCAAACCTTTGCTCAACATGAGGGTATGCTGATAACATCGCTGATATAATTCGGGTTAACTTGTATTGTTCGGTTTGAACTCGATAAGGGTGATTTGTATGGTCGGATACGGCTGTCATATCAAATTCAGCAATTAATCCTTCTTTTCTATCCCGATATTGAAATTTAGGCGTGATCAATCCTTGATTGATGACTTCTTGCACAACGCCTAATTCATCAAGCATATCGAGTGTTGGCGGATGAAATGTGGAGGCGCGCATATCAAGCGGGAGTTCACTCTCAGCTTCTAAAAGTGTAACCCGTACACCTGCTTTTGCTAAAATAAGGGTTGAAACGCAGCCGACAGGCCCGGCTCCCGTGATGATGACATGTTTCTCCGTTGTCATTATAATTTACTCTTACTTCTACTGCTATTAGGAAGTTCTGACTTGAGATCGAGGTGATCTTCAAAATTTGAGATCACTTTAGTTTTTTCCAGCTTCATCTTTGAATTCAAAATTAAAATTGTTCGAACAGCATTCCTTTGCCGACGAATTTGTCATTAATCCCTATGGCACGAAATGCGTGCCAGATTGTTGCTACATTAATTGGTATGACAGGTTTCTGTAATTGTTTTTCGAGAGTCGGGAACTGCTCAACTGTACTTAAGTTGGTTCCAACCTGGACAATTGCATCAACCTTATCACTATCGAGTTCATTTAAAACAACGTCGACGACATCGCCACGCGGTGTGTGTGAGATTGAAGTTGCAGTATCGCATTTGAGACCATGGACTTTGATAACATTGAATCCCGTTTCTGAAAAAAACCGATGTACTTGTTCGTCACCAACTGGTTGGTAAGGTGTGATTACAGCCACATTCTTGACTTTAAACGAATTCAGCGCGTCCTGTACAGCTTTTGCACCAGAAGTTAAACCCAGGTCTGGCCCCATAATTTCGTGCAATCGATCCTCAAACTCGGCATTACCTTCGAGACCTCCCCAGAATGTTTCAGCTGACATACCCATCATTATATGATCCATCTCAGCCGTTAGTATGTCGCGCATTGCAAGTGGGATCGTGGGGCGGATAGCATCAATAAATGCTAAGAACATATTGTCACTGGTTAGATCTGGCTGGTTCACCCAGAAACGCGCGAAATGCCAGGTAACGCCTTGAGGCATAAAACGTTGGCAATCGTATTCCACGGCAGTGTTTGTTGAAGGTATTACAACACCAATACGGCCCCTCGAACCGATCCAAGGCTCTTGTGGTTTTGTCAGTTCAACAGCTTGATCCATAGTCAGTTCCTTTTTGGCTTTTCCTTCTGAATTTATATCTAATTTTTTTACTAAACTAAATAATAATATACTTTCTCAGCAATTGCCCGTTTTAACTCAATCCTATAGGTTGAAAATAATTATATTTAATGGAAATTGAAATATGGTGCAAGAAATTGAAATTCTTGAGGAAATTAGATCCTCAGTGAGGGCGCTATGCGGGAAGTTCCCGGGTCAATATTGGCGAGAACTTGACACTGAGAAGGCTTACCCCTCTGCATTTGTAAAAGCGATGACAGAGGCTGGTTTTCTGGGTGTTTTAATTCCGGAGGTCTATGGTGGTAGCGGAATGGGTGTAGAGGCGGCTTCAGTAATTTTGGAAGAAATACATAAATGTGGCTGCAATGCTGCAGCCTGTCATGCCCAGATGTACACTATGGGTACTATTTTGCGTCATGGAAGAAAAAGTCAGAAATCGCAATATTTGCCAGAAATAGCTTCAGGTAAATTGCGTCTACAGGCTTTTGGTGTAACCGAACCTTCGAGTGGGACAGATGCCACTCGAATTCAAACAACAGCTGTTAAAAAAGCTGATAATTACATAATTAACGGTCAAAAAGTGTGGACGTCAAGAGTGGAGCATAGTGACCTTATGCTTCTTTTGGCACGAACTGCTCCCCGGGCGGATAATAAGAAGAGGCATAAAGGTATGTCTGTATTTCTTATCGATATAAGGGAGGCTCAAGGTAATGGCTTAACAATTCGTCCAATTCCCACGATGATAAATCACGCAACAACCGAGGTTTTTTTTGATGATCTTGCTATCCCGGCGAGTAGTTTGGTCGGCAAGGAGGGAGAGGGTTTTAAGTATATTCTTGATGGAATGAATGCAGAACGAATATTAATTGGATCTGAATGTATCGGTGATGCCTACTGGTTTATAGAAAAAGCAACTAGCTATGCAAGAGATCGCAAAGTTTTTGGCAAGGCCATTGGGGAGAACCAGGGTATTCAATTTCCCATCGCTAGAGCTTTCGCCGCGACAGAAGCGGCAAAATTGATGGTGGAGAAAGCCTCTCATCTATTCGATGCCGGAAAAGTTTGTGGCACGGAGGCTAACATGGCAAAAATGCTGGCGGCAGATGCCTCCTGGGAAGCCGCAGATATGTGCCTTCAAACCCATGGAGGGTATGGCTTCGCAGAAGAGTATGATATAGAGCGGAAATTCAGGGAAACCCGTCTTTATCAAATTGCGCCAATCTCAACCAATCTTATACTTTCTTACATTGCGGAACATGAGCTTAAACTTCCTCGATCTTATTAGGAAAGAATAGATGAGTGACGTATCAATCGAACAGTTACAGGCGTGGGTTGATCGCAGTGAAATAGTTGAAGATGTGATATCGTTGTCTGTTGTGGAAAAAATGAATGCAACTCTCGGCCGCGACCCCGATGAACTACAATTAGGAGACCCATTGCCACCAAGTTGGCACTGGTTATTTTTTAATCGTGGGATTGAATCTAGAAATTTAAGAATTGATGGAACCTATGGTGGAAGTGAATATATGCCACCAATTTTATTTCCCCGTCGTATGTGGGCGGGCAACAGAATAAAGACAGATCAATCCTTAACTATTGGGTGTCCAGCACAGCGATCGACAACGATAGAAGAAATTATAGAGAAAGATGGTCGCTCTGGGCCTCTAATATTTGTTCGTGAGCGTAGCGATATTACTGACACAAATGGGGGTAATTTAGTAGATTGGAGAACGCTTGTATTTTGTGATAAATCTGACAGATCCAAAAATGAGAAATTTACTTGCCCGCCCGAAAACCCTAATTGGCGGCAAGAAATTGAGTCAGACCCAATATTATTATTCCGTTATTCTGCTCTGACGTTTAATAGTCACCGTATTCATTATGATCGCGATTACACAAGAGATATAGAAGGCTACCCCGACCTTCTAGTACATGCACCATTGACTGCAACGTTACTCTTGAATTTGTTTCGGCAAGAAATGCCAAATGCTATGGTTAAAGAGATGAATTTGGTGGCAAGGGCTCCTATTTTTGTTAATTCATTATTTAGTATTAATGGGGAGCTATCAGGTGACGAAAAAAAAATTCAACTGTGGGCTGAGGCCGAAGATGGAAATCTAGCAATGACGATTGATATTTTCTTAGCCTGATCATGTGACCGTTATAGCGAAAATGAATTAGAAGTCGTCCGTCTTTTTATCACGGCTGAGAAATGTTGCGGCGATGATAATGACAGCACTCCCTGTCCACACCCATAGATCCGGTACTTCATTAAAGAATATATAGCCAAATAGGGCGCCTGCTATTAGGCGGAAGGAAATCATTGGGTCAGCAATGGTAATGTCTGCGATTTTATATGCTTGTGCCGTAGCAAGATGGGCAACCGTAGAGCATATTGCGTTGATCGAAACCAAATACCAGCCCCAAGAATTGGGCCATGACCAAACAAAAAGTGCTGGTATTAAAGCTAAAGGCGTGGATAAAAGGGTCATCCAGGCAACGATAGTTGTGACAGGCTCATGCTTGACTAGTTTTTTTGCTGTTAAATTTAACGTTGCCTGTTGAATGGTATATGCCATTACTAACAATACGCCGATACTAACGGCGACAATGCCCGGCCTTATAATAATCAGAGCCCCACAAAGGCCGAGAAGAACGGCAGTCCATCGAGTTGGTTTTGAAGGCTCTCCCATAAAAGCAATAGCTCCAATGGATGTAAACAATGGTGTAATAAATGCCAAAGCAATAACGGTAGCCAAGGGTGTAATTGTTATTGCTGTGTAAAGACACAAAAGTGCGGTAACTTGCAGAACACCTCGCAAAAGGTGCCAGTTAAATTGAGAGCCTGGTTTCCAAGAGAATTCTTTGCTCAAAAAAATATGTGCGAGTAAGAGTATGCCTAGGACGCTCCTGAAAAATAAGATGGCAAAGGGATGCATGTCTACTGCGGCCATACGAACGGCTACGTTGCTTGCGGCAAATGCTGCACCTGCAATGACCATCCAGAATACACCTTGGATATTTGCACTTATTTGTTGTTGTTTTATTTGCGGTGTCATAGGTTTTACTTGTATACAATTTTCAATTTTTGCCAATACGTTAACAGTGAATTGGACGTAAAGGATTTATTCCTTATTTATTTCGTATACTATATTGTCCACAGTGAACTATTGAGGCTAATCAAGAATGAGTGATGCTGATCGGGTGTTAATTGCAGGAGGTGGGCCTATTGGTTATACAACGGCCCTCAATCTTGCCAACTATGGCATTCCGTTCATCTTATTTGAAGCCGGAGAGGACATTGCCGAAGATCCCAGGGCTGCAACCGTTCATCCCCCCACACTTGAGATGTTTGATAGGATTGGTCTGACCAAGACATTTATGAAAAGGGGTTTTGTTACCCAGAATTATCATTATAGGGACCGTAAGCAAGGTTTGATAGCAAATTTTAATTTAGGCGTTTTAAAGAATGATACAGAATTTCCCTACCGTCTTATGCTGGAGCAACATAAAATCAGCAGAATTATTGCCAATACACTATCGGATTTTTCCGGCCATAAAATTTTAAATAAACACACTGTCGAAAGTGTCAGCCAAGACAAAGATGGCGTGGTCGCTACTGTGGGAACGCCTAACGGAATCAAGGAGTTTAGTGGACGATATATGATTGGGTGTGATGGGGGCCGCAGTAATGTTCGGAAATCGATTAATGTTGATTTCGAAGGTTTTCAGTTTGAGGAACGGTTCCTTGTTGTAAGCACGCCATATGATTTTGGGAAGCATGGCTATGCCATCACAAATTATATTGCTGATCCGGAAGAATGGTGTGCTTTATTTTGCGTGAAAGGTCCCGACGATCAGGGCTTGTGGCGTGTTGTTTTTCCAATTGATTCCTCACTTACGGAACAAGAAATTTTTGATGACTCATTTATAGAAAAAAGACTTCAGGGGTTCCATCCGCGAAATACAGCTTTTGAGGTTGTTCATAGAAACCTTTATGAAGTACATCAGCGCGTTGCAAACAAGTATCGGCAAGAGCGGGTATTGATCGCGGGTGATGCCGCCCATATTAATAATCCGCTTGGTGGTATGGGGATGAATTTTGGTTTTCACGATTCATTTAATCTTACCGAGAAACTTAACGAGATTTGGTATAAAGGTGGCAGTGAAGATTTATTCGATTTGTATGAACGTCAGCGCAAAACGGTCGCATCTGAATATTTGCAAACCCAGACGATCGAAAATAAAAAAAATTTAGAGCGCAAAAATCAAGCTGATCGAGAAAATTTTTTCGATGAGTTGCGCGATATAGTTTCTGATAACAATAAGCAAAGAAAGTATTTGCGGCGTGTGGCTATGATTGAGGGTGTTGAGAGGGCTGCCTCAATTTCCTGAAAATTTTCAATCAGACTGTCTTCTTTCTTGAATTGACTGTTTCGAAGAAGAAAAGGGCGCCACACAACAGGCCTCCTATAAATTCCAAAATATACGCCTGAGCAAAAGCTTCCGAGGGTAATAATAGAAACAACCCACCGATTATATATCCTATGCGTTGTATAGGATTTAGCCGACTTTTGAAATAACCTATCATACCGGCTGAGGCAAACCAGATGCCGGCAATAGCAGTAAAGAATGTGATCGCTATATCTAGGCCGTCGCCTACCATAATGAGATTTGGCGCTATGACGAAGAGGAAAGGGACAATGAAAGCTGGCCATCCAAATTGGCAAGCTGCCCAAGCAGTTGACATTGGCCCCGATTCTGAGAGCTTTGCAGCCGTAAATGCTGCCAAAGCAACAGGCGGTGTAATCATTGACATCAAACCAAAATAGAGAACAAACAAATGTGCCGCTAAAGGTTCAACGCCAAGGTCAATCAGTGGTTGTGTCGCCAGTACGGCGAGAAGAAAATAAATTGCAGTAGTAGGCATACCCATACCAAGAATGATGCATATTACCGCTGTTAGCCCAAGAAGAAGAAATAAATTTCCTTCACCTACCTGGACTAGCATGAAGGTTAAACCAAAGCTAAGACCTGTTGCCTCTAATACACCAATTATTAATCCAGCCGCAGCTCCAATGACAATAATGTCTACCGAAATTTCACCCGTTTTTTTCAGACATAACCATAATATTGGGGAGGAAAGCTTTTTACCATTGTAGGTAAAAATGGAGCCGAGAATGCAAATTGAAACCGTGCCAAATAGCGCGGCTGTTTCGGGAGGAGAATTTAGCCAGAATAAGGCTCCTAACAAGATAATGAATGGTGCGAGAAAGTACCACCCTGTCTTCATCACTTTTCCAATGGACGGTATTTGATCGCTCGGGATCGGCTCAATACCAATTTTACCAGCTTCAAGGTCAGCCTGAAGAAAAACAGAAATATAATAAAGAAGGGCCGGTAAGATAGCGGCTACGATGACTTCCTGGTAAAGTACATCAGCTAATTCCGCCATTAGAAATGCAGCCGCACCCATGATTGGAGGCATGATTTGACCGCCGGTTGAAGCGACGGCCTCGATGGCGCCCGCAACTTTCCGGGAATACCCCCCTTGCCGCATCAGCGGTATAGTGATTACACCCGTCGATGCAACATTTGATACAGCACTTCCTGAAATTGAGCCAAATAAGCCGGACGCCACGACGGCTATCTTTGCCGAGCCACCACGAGAATGACCCATTAGGGCTGCTGCTAAATCAGTAAAATACTCAGATCCCCCAGATCGCAGCAGAACTTGCCCTAAAAAAATAAAGACGACAACGACAGTAAATATTATGATTAGGGGTGTTCCTAATAGTGCATTTGTATCTATGCCCAGATAGGAAAAAAATTTACTCAATTCTAAGGATCTGCCGGATAGGGTGCCGGGCACAAGGTGTCCAAAAAAAGCATAGGCGAAAAATATCAGAAGAACGCATAATAAGCCTAAACCTGCGGTACGTCGCAAGGCTTCGGCGGTTAGGGTTATTAACAAGAAACCGACGATTGACGACTCTACAGGCATATAGGCAACTTGATCTAACAGTAAGGGATAACGGAAAAAAAGATACCAGCCTAAGACGAAACCGACTAACGCCGCTATTGCATCGTACCAGGGGAGGTCCTCAGAGCTTTCTTTTCTAGCGCGAATGTTCAGATAAATAATCGCAAATGTTAGACCAAGGATGCCACAAATGACTTGTTCGGTTATAAGGGCAATCCCCAAATCGACTATAAAACCACTTGCCCAGATAATCCCAATTATTGCCAGGGAGGCACTCAGCCAAGGTGTTAACGCCCGTGCCACTTTTGATGACGGCACGGGCGCATTTTCTTGATTATCAACGGTTTGATCTACCGCCAAACACCTTTCTCCTTGAAGAGTTTTATAGCACCTGGGTGGTATTTTAGGTCACCTTGCTTCTTCGACATATTTTTTGGCGAAAAGCCCCTCCACATTGGGGATGCGCCAACCAATGCCTTCTTATTCTCAAACATTGCTTTTGCCACTCGATAAGCAATGTCATTTGATACGTGTTTACCTGCAAATAAAATATAGTCGAAATGAAAGAGATTGGTCGGAACTTCAACACCTGGTATTTTCGGATTTGGTTTAACGGTTCTAATATCTGCCCCTGGCATCATTTTTGCTACCTTGGCCTGCGTGGCGGGAGACATGTCCATTGAAATAAAGCGAATTCCGCCCAGTTTTTTTGCAATTAGCTTCATAAAACCAGAACCGTAGGCACCAATAGCAAAATCAATCTTCCCGGCCATCAAGGCTTTCCAGCTCGGAACCAAGGCAGAAATCGGTATATTTTTTGTATCACCAATCGTTAAGTTACCCGTTGCGAGGGCAGTTTTGATAATTTCATTAAATAAAGGAGCGGCTTTAAAGCCTGTTGGGGCTCGTGATCCCTTGAGGTCAGAAACAGCCTTGAATTTCGTTTTCTTTCCAACGAGTGGCCCAACTCTAAATTTCATAAGTGTTGAAACCAATCTAATATTGGGATTAGGACGTCCCTTGGATAAGACTTGCCCCTTGATGGACCAAGCTGTTTGCATAATATTCGCGGCACCAAACTCTAGTGAACCACCATTGACGGCCGGAATATATTTCTGAGTTCCAGCCATTGGTGTTGGACGCATCTGCATACCCCCAAACTTTGATGTGACTTTGGCTATCGCGGCTGTAACCTGACTAGTGGCGCCTTTTGCCGTAGTCCCGATACCGACAGTTTGAGCGGCGACGGGGCTTACCGCAAATGCAGCTATCCCGGCGATTGTAAAAATTCTTATTAATTTCATCCTAATTTCCTCCTGGACGTTATAAAATCAACCCTCGACTTATTTTAATAAAATCAAAGATCCCTGGATCGCAATGAAAACTGTTCTTTTTGCGATTTGCAATGTAATAGAACAACGTTTTACTAGATTGTTCCCAATCTCATAGTCGGGATCATATACATATAGACGATAAATATCTAACAAATAAATTTAATGAATCAAGTAAAATATTTTTGTATAACTTATGCCCACTCATATGATTGCTTTTATAAATTACGCCTTTAATATTTCAAATAGGTGCGAATTGTTAATCGGGAATTAGATAGCGGATGCCGGATAAGAGTCTTATACTTGTGACAGGAGCTTCAGGGCGGACAGGACGCGCGGTTATTTCCGCGTTGGACAGCCAAAATGTATCAACAAGGGCTTTCATTCGCCGAAAAGAAGCGTCTGCAGAATTACTAAAGCTCGGCGCAAATGAAATAGCATTAGGTGATTTTTTTAACTATGACAGTTTAGAGGATGCTGTTTCTGGATGTAGCCATGTAATTCACATTTGTCCACCCATGCATCCTGGTGAGGCAGAGTTGGCAATCCAAATGACTGATCTGTGTCTCCGACTTAAAGTGGAGCGTTTGGTACTTTATTCTGTTTTGCATCCCCTGTTATCCGATGTGCGGCACCACCATTTCAAATTGAAGGCTGAAGAATATTTAGTTAATTCTGGACAAACTTATACTATTTTGCAGCCGGGTCGTTACATGCAGCACCACGTTCCGATTTGGAAAGAGATAATGGAGACAGGTAAACATCGCATGCCTTTTAGTGTCGACGCCAAGTTTAACATCGTTGATTTGGCTGATCTAGCTGAAGCTGCCGCTAACATATTAATGGGAGAAGGCCATGAGGCAGCCACCTATCAATTGGCCGGTCC
>CAZXSC010000045.1:0-20836 GCA_964643045.1 uncultured Rhodospirillaceae bacterium | reverse complement strand
TCCGATACATCCCTGCGGTAACTCTACCACGCATAAATTCTCCATCATGAGTAACCACTGGTCTAGCGAGCGCGAACGCTTCCAAGGACGTGTTTCCTCCACTAAAATGTGGTGTATCTAAAATTACGTCTGCTGCATTTTGAAGGGCAATAAAGTTCTCCGGGGTCTGCCGCGTGAGTACCTTTATTCTTTCTTTTGCGTCTGGAATAGTTTTACGCCAACGCTGCTGAACCAATACCGTCCAATCTTTGACGACCCCTTCAATCACAACGATTAAAGCCTTTTCGTCACGGCGCAATATTTCCCCAAAGACAAAATCTAAATCTGGATGAAATTTAATTGCACTTTGCGGACAAAGATATAGCGTCATGTCGCTCGGACATCCAAAATCACCTTTGGATTTCATCTCACCTGATGTGACAATGGGATAATAATATGTGGGCAATGAATCTAGGAGAAGAAGTTTCTCGCTATAATGCATATCGGCACCGTTAGGCTCGATCAGATTACTAGAAATAAAAAAGTCGATGTTTGGTATACCAGTCGTATCGGGATGGCCCCAGGTAACACACTGCACCGGTGCTAAACGCGCAAAGGCCAGGAAATAGGTCCTCACATCCATTCCTATATCAGTATAAAAAAGAATATCAAGTTCCTCAGCGGCTATAATTTTTTGCGCGGCAAATGTGTCATCAGGGATAAAAACAACCTTATCAGCGTGGCCCTGTATATCTTCTGCAACACGCCCCCTCTGCCCTGGCAGCGTCAAGACAATTACTTCAAAATTGTTTTTTGAAATGTTGCAAATCAGTCCTTGCGTTAATCGACCTATTGAATGCCGCCGAAAATAGGCTGATAAAAAACCAATTCTTACTTTCCCTTTCGGATTATTCAATGGGTAACAATGTGGTGCAGTAAAACCTATTTGTGGGCAAGCGTTTAGAATTATTTGGGATAATTTTTCTTGTAGGTCCCGGTTAGGCATTGCCTGGTAAGCCAAGAAAAAATTTGTCGAAGATATTTCCAATGCGGGGTCTGAAAGTGACAAGCTCTCTTTCGAAATTGAATTTATTTTGTTTATCATTGACTGGCGAGATATTCTTATATGGGATCGATCGCGGTAAACGACGGGTAAGGTTGTTGCCTGTTTTAAAAGGATGCCCGGATGAAAATGGTTACCTAAAATTTTTCCATAAATCTGAATTGCTTTCTCATCATCACCTTTTCGACGATGTGCATTAGCAAGATTAATTAGTGGCCGATCATCAGACTTTTCCAATCCAATTTTAATTTTAGAAGCTTTATCAAAATATTCAATTGACCGATCCATCAAACCGAATTCGAAAAAAATATTACCTATATTCAACAATGCATTTTGATGATTTGGTTCAATTGAAAGAAGATTATCGTACGTCAGTAATGCTGCATCAAACAAACCCATTTCTTTATATAATTTGGCGAGGTTATAATAGGCATCACCGAAAGTATCATCGATTTTGATGGCGCTTTCGTAACAGCCTTGGGCCTCATCATATTTGCTCAAATCTTGCAGTATAACTCCAAGATTGACCCTATAAGGGGCCTTATCCGGCATCTCATCAATGGCACGCCGCAGGAATTCAAGGCCTTTTTCTGGTTCACCATCTTGCGCCAACGCCGTACCCAATAAATTCAGCGTATCTGCATGCCTTGGATTTTCTTCTAATATCTTGGAATAAAAACTGACGGCCTCTCCAAACCGTCTTGAATGATGGCATTCTTGCGCTTTTCGAAATAATTCACCCATATTTTTTGAAGGCTTTCCCATAGATTATAAGACAAACCTCTCAACAGTGCAGTCAAATTAGCCCGGCAAGAGGCGACGATGGATCGGCGTATCTCTTTGGTTTCATTCGACCGGCTAAATAGGCTAGACGCCCGGCCTCTACGCCAGCTTTCATTGCACCCGCCATTTTTATTGGATCATCAGCTCCTGCGATTGCCGTATTCATTAGAACGCCATCGCAGCCCAATTCCATCGCTATCGCCGCATCTGAGGCGGTACCTACACCAGCATCAACTAAAACGGGAACCGTTGATTGTTCTTTAATCAGACGTATAGTGACAGGATTCTGAACACCCAATCCTGAGCCAATAGGCGCAGCCAATGGCATTATGGCATGGCATCCCATTTCTTCCAATCTCTTTGCCATGATAGGATCGTCACTGCAGTAAACCATAACCTTGAAGTTTTCCCGTAGAAGTATCTCCGCCGCTTCAAGTGTCTCTATCATTTTAGGGTAAAGTGTCTTTTCATCACCCAAAATTTCAAGCTTAACTAAATCCCAGCCACCGGCTTCCCGAGCAAGCCGTAATGTTCTAACTGCATCATCGGCCGTAAAGCATCCCGCGGTGTTAGGTAAATATGTATATTTCTTCGGATCAACGTAATCTACAAGCATCGGTTCCTTTGGATCAGTCATATTAACACGACGTACCGCCACCGTAACGATTTCCGCTCCAGACGCCTTAATAGCGGCCGCTGTTTCTTCAAAATCCTTATATTTCCCAGTACCCACCAAAAGACGAGATCTAAATTTACGACCGGCAACTTCAAAACTATCCTCCTTAAAAGAAACATCAGGACTTTTTCTCAACACATTTTCGTGGCTATCCGAAGCCCCTCCACCTATAAAATGCACTATCTCAAACTTATCCCCTTCGGCAAGGAAAATTTCTTTGTATTGAGATTTTGGAACAATTTCCATATTTTTTTCTACTGCTACTTTCCGGCCATCCAATCTTAGGTTGGTAAGGAGTTGATCAACTGTCATTTCTTCATCGATAGTCCGGTTATCACCATTTATAATTACATTCATAGTTTTCCTATTAGATAAAAGTTTGCTAAAAATATTAAATATATTATGTGTCGAGCCGCTGATGCTTTCAACCCGGATTTGATTCCGGATTATGCAGACTTGGAATTAATATTTCTTTCATTGGTCTAATTTACATTTTAATTTAACTGTGGCCATATTAAAATGTAAGTTCCCTGGGATATTGGTGATGACAAAATGTGTACTTGTACTTAACGGTCCTAATTTAAATATGCTTGGAACCCGCGAGCCGGAGTTATATGGGGATCAAACTCTTAACGATATAAAAAAGATGTGCAATGATCGGGCTAACGATCTGGGGCTCACTATTGATTTTAGAAGCAGTAATGCTGAAGGAGAGTTAGTCGATTGGATTCAGCAAGCCGACAAGGAGCATGTAGCGATGATTTTGAACGCCGGAGCTTATACGCATACCTCCATCGCAATCTTGGATGCGTTACGCACATCAAAAATACCAATCGTAGAGGTACATCTTTCTAATATCTTCCAACGAGAAGAATATAGACATATCTCCTATGTATCCCAAGCAGCCGATGGTATTATTTGTGGTTTTGGGAGCAACAGTTACGAGCTGGCGCTGAATGCGACCGCTGAATTAATTTCCTGATATAGAGTTTTTTCTCAGCAACAAAGCTTTGTACAAATTTGCTCATTTTTGGGAAACTCAATAAATTTAAAATTGATATAGTGACCAACTTCGTGAATTTATCCTCGAAAAAAATTAATCTGACACCAAAGATAGTTCTCCAGGCTTACTCAGCGGGTATCTTCCCCATGGCGAAGAATCGCTCTGGCAGAGAAATATTTTGGGTCGACCCAGAAAAACGGGGCATAATACCGCTGAATGGTATCCATGTCCCACGAAGTTTAAGAAAAAGTGTACGCAACAGTCACCTAAATATTCGCTATAATACTAATTTCAATGGCATAATCTCTGGCTGTGCCAAACAAAATATAGGCAGAGAAGAGACGTGGATCAATGACGAAATCATTGCATTATACACACAATTATTTGATGAAGGCTATGTTCAAACAGTAGAATGCTGGATGGATGAAGTCCTTGTCGGTGGCTTATACGGTATATCACTTAAAGGCGCGTTTTTTGGTGAAAGTATGTTCTCACTTAAAAAGAACGCTAGTAAAATTGCATTAATACACCTTATCGCCCGCCTCAACGAAGATGGCTTTACCTTGCTTGATACACAGTTTATTACCGATCACTTAGCTCGTCTTGGAGCAATTGAAATCCCTCGATCCGAATACCTAGAACGGCTCGAGAAGGCATTATTAGTTGACGCAAAATTCAATATTTATGGCTCCGAAATATCTCATCAATATTACATTGATCAACTTTTTACTTAATGACTCAGTTTTTTGGCAATTTAGTTTAACCATTGACACAATCCAGTACCCATACATCATAAACAGGGTGCTCCATAGCAGCTAAGGCCGGACTTGAGGCAAACATCCAGCCAGTATAAACGTTCACCATCAATTCACCAGGCCGCACCTCGGAAACTTCTAAAAATGCTGCACTTTCAGGTGTTTCCTCGGGAGGTCTCTTATCACACTTTCTGACAATTATTTTGAGCGTACCAAATCTAATTATCGAATCTATAGGAGCTTCAAACGTGAAAACTCTAGCAGTGACTTTGTCCAACCCCTGCAGAACCGCAATATCAAAGCTCGCGGCACCTG
The DNA here is from genome assembly GCA_964643045.1 of uncultured Rhodospirillaceae bacterium. Lineage (GTDB taxonomy): Bacteria > Pseudomonadota > Alphaproteobacteria > Rhodospirillales > UBA2165 > TMED23. The sequence continues at coordinate 16,262 of CAZXSC010000045.1, read as the reverse complement.
CCGTCGATTGATTAATTGCCAGCATACCCAGCAAAACAATAGTAATAATCTTAAAACGTTTCATACGAGCCAGTTCGCGTTAAAACACGACATTACTCCCGACATCTACTTCGGTCATTCCACGGTTTGTTTTGTTACCACTTTTGGCTAGAAATATGATTTGTCCGATCTGCTCGTCAAGCAATTTGTAGCCCTCGGTGTTATTTGGGAACCCATGGTTCGTAATCATCCGCGGTTATAGCACGCTGCCTATCATTGTAATCATCCCTGGCTAGGCGATGAGCACCTAAGGTACCAGTTAGATTGGGAGTATGAATTTGCTGCCAAAAAAACGGTTTAGCAGCTGCTTCTGTTAAAGGCTCGTCGAAGGTATGGTGCAACCACGCATGCCATTCAGCCGGAACCTTTGAAGCTTCTGAAAGGCCGTGATAGACCACCCATCGTCGCTCCCGTTTGTTTAATTTTTTGCCCTTACTACGGTAGTATTGATTGCCGAAAAGATCAACACCGACAAGATCGCCTTTCACTAATGTATACAACCAAGTCCCAAAACTCATATATCCAACCGTCCTAATCATCAGCCAATTTGCCTTGGTAACAGAGACTACCTAATTTAGCTCAAAATCACACCTATTAAATGAAATTAACTGAGACTAAAGTCAACAATAATACTCAGCATTTAACAATAGCCAAATTTTTAACAACAAACTGGTTCTTGCCTACTTTTGAGCATGTCGTTAAATAAGCCCTATGGCTGAAAATAGAAACCAGGCTCCAGAAATTATTTTTGCCAAAGCTCAACGTTGTGAAAAACAAGGCAACTGGCCAGAGGCGATAAATTTGTATAAAGCCTTGCTGAAGTTTAAACCAAACTACCCTGAGGCCCATCATAATTTAGCCATTGCATTGCGCCATGATGGGCAAGAAATAAATGCCCTTAAATATGCGCAAATGGCTGCCAACCTTGCTCCCGAGAACCCTGTAATTCTATTCTCACTAGGAATATCGTTAGAGAAAATTGGCCAGTACGCCGAAGCCATCGATGCATATATGCGGACCCTCGAACTTCGTCCAAATTACACAGCGGTATTGAGCAACCTAGGACGAGTGTTAGAAATTGAAGGCAAAATCAACGAATCGATCGGAGTACTCGAACAAGCGTTAAAGTATAAACCAAAAGCAACAGAAGTGATTATAAATCTAGCCAATAGTCACCTTTCTGCTGGCCAGCCAAACCAGTCCACATACCTACTCAACAAATTAGTCAAGAATCAAATCGGAATATCTTCAGATATCCTTGCCACGGCCTCTAACAGTCTTGGTGTTGCTGCGCAGATCACTAATAAAAAAAACCTAGCCATTCGACATTTTTCTGAGGCGATTGAATATAAGCCAGACTTTGCTGAGGCACACGAAAATTTAGCGCAAGCACTTCTATCTCTTGGCCAATACGAAAAGGCTTGGGTCGAGTATGAATGGAGGTGGCATAATCCGAGCAACCAACAAACTAAACGAAGACTGCCCGGCCTTCAATGGAATGGCGAAAAATCTAATGAAATGAAATTGTTAATCCATACTGAACAAGGTTTTGGTGATGTGATCCAATTTGTAAGATTTCTTTCGTTGATCGATATTGGGGAAGGAAAACTAATTTTGGCCTGCCATAAAACGCTTGTTGATTTCCTCTCTACACTTTCTTGTGTCAACGGCGTGGTAGATATTAAAAGCGATCTGCCAGAGTATGATAGACATATTCCGCTTCTCAGCCTTCCGCGCGTTTTGGAAATTACGAAGGCCAAAATACCTAATGCACCCTATTTGTCTGGCAGTCCTCCCGCTAGAAAAGAAGAAAAAAACCAAATTAGTATTGGTATTACCTGGGCAGGTGTGCCGCGCCACGAAAACGATCCCTACCGCAATAGGTCCTGTCCAATTGACCTTCTTAAGCCATTAATGAATATCCGGGGCATAAAGTTATATAGCCTCCAAACTGGTCCCCAGAAAAATGAAATTGGAAAAATAGATAAGGCTGGTGAAATCGTTGATCTGAGTGATAAAATAAAATCGTTCAAAGACACGGCTGACCTTATTTCCGAGCTCGACTTAGTAATTACAATTGATACTGCGGTAGCCCATTTGGCTGGAGCAATAGGCAAAAATGTATGGATTTTGCTAGCAAAAAGCCATGATTGGCGTTGGAACGAGAGGGATCCTAAGAATATTTGGTATCCAACTTCTCGGCTATTTATACAGAAATCACCTGGGAATTGGACCGACCCTATTGATGAGATAATTGCCGAATTAAACAAGTTGATTCCCTAGATTCGGACAATTTGTTGTCGCGGAACCAGCCCATTTAGAATTTCATTATTCAAGTATCAGCTAAATAATTCTATATAAGTTATTGTTAATAAAATAAAAAGTTGTCCACAGGCCATTGACTTACCAGTTAATCAATTCTAACCCATTGATTCTTTTTTATTTTATCATCTAAAACACCCCATCTAGTAGTGATTATAGAATAAAAGCACCACTTATTGCGAATTTTCCTTGCGCCAATTATTAAGCAGGTCTAGGTTTAGTAATATAATAGTCACGCACTACTCAATATAGTTTTAGTGAAGTATGTGTAATTACAGTACCAGCTGGTGGACTGTTTTAGTTTTGTCAATTGTTCTTGCTGGAGTGGGTCGTCGGGGAGCGTATGAAGATATCACGTCATTTTACCGCTGAAAAATCGGATTGCTACGCAGGGATAGAGTTCCGCACGACAGAAAGTGAAATCCGAAACCCAGATGGTACTGTTGTTTTTTCGCAAAAAAATATTGAAGTACCTGCTGATTGGTCACAAGTAGCGTGCGATGTGTTAGCTCAAAAATACTTCAGAAAGGCAGGCGTACCTGCGACGGCTAAAAAAGTTGAAGAAAACGATGTGCCATCGTGGTTATGGCGTAGCATTCCAGACAAAGAGAAATTAACCAAACTTCAGAAAAAAGATCGATTCCGCGGTGAAAACAGTGCCAAAGAAGTATTCCATCGTCTGGCTGGCACCTGGACTTACTGGGGCTGGAAGGCAGGGTATTTCAATGCTGAAGAAGATGCCCAGGCTTTTTATGATGAAATGTTATACATGCTATGTAAGCAGATGTGTGCGCCCAACTCACCACAGTGGTTTAACACAGGGCTGAATTGGGCCTATGGAATTGATGGCCCATCGCAAGGGCATCATTATGTTGATTTTAGATCCGGTGAACTCGTCCGTTCTAAATCTTCTTACGAACACCCACAGCCCCATGCGTGTTTTATTCAAAGCATAGACGACGATCTAGTGAATGATGGCGGCATTATGGATCTTTGGGTCCGGGAAGCCAGGCTGTTCAAGTATGGTTCGGGGACCGGCACTAACTTTTCAAATCTAAGGGGCGAAAACGAGCCATTATCAGGAGGAGGAAAATCATCTGGCGTAATGAGTTTCCTGAAAATTGGTGATCGAGCCGCAGGCGCAATCAAATCTGGGGGTACTACGAGACGCGCAGCAAAAATGGTTATTTTGGATGCCGACCATCCAGATATCGAAGATTTCATAAACTGGAAGGTCAATGAAGAACAAAAAGTGGCAGCCCTAGTTACAGGTTCAAAAACTATACAGAGACACCTCAATTCAATTATGGCCGCATGCAAAGAAAATAATAGCAGCGACCGATTTGATCCCTACGCCAATCGATCGTTAAAAACAGCTATAATCTCAGCCCAAAAAGCAATGCTGCCGGAAAACTATATTCAAAGAACAATTGAGTATGCAAAGCAGGGCTTCACTGAAATGCAATTTGATACATATAATTCCGATTGGGATTCAGAGGCTTATTTGACCGTAGCAGGGCAGAACTCGAATAATACAGTAAGGGTAACCGATGAATTCTTACGAGCCGTCGAAGAGGGAGCCGATTGGAATCTTATTCAACGTAAAGATGGCAAAGTTGCTCGATCGGTTAACGCACGCGATTTATGGGGGCAAATAGGAAATGCGGCGTGGATGTGCGCTGATCCCGGTCTGCAATACGACACGACCATCAATGATTGGCATACATGCCCCAATACAGATCGGATTAATGCTTCCAACCCTTGTTCAGAGTATATGTTTCTTGATAATACCGCATGTAATCTAGCCTCATTAAATCTAAAAGCTTTCCAGAATAAGAGCGGGGTTTTTGATGGTGAAGCGTTTACACACGCTACACGCCTATGGACTGTTAATCTAGAAATAGCTGTTTTAATGGCGCAATTTCCATCGAAAGAAATAGCTAAATTATCGTACGAATACCGTACCTTAGGTCTAGGATATGCTAATATTGGTGGTCTTCTCATGTCAATGGGTATCCCTTACGACAGCAAAGAAGGTCGAACGTTGTGCGCCGCGATTACTGCTCTAATGACGGGTACGTCTTATAAAACATCAGCCGAAATGGCTTCCCAATTTGGGCCGTTCCCAGGTTACAAAAATAATGCAGAACCCATGCTAAGAGTTATTAGAAATCACCGCCTCGCAGCAATGGGGGAAACCAAACAATATGAAGAGCTATCTATACTACCAGTACCTTTGAAGGATAGCAAAATCACAGAAACGCAAAGCTTAATTCAAATGGCCCGAGAATCTTGGAACGACGCTCTGGAGCTAGGTGAAAAACATGGTTATCGAAATGCACAGGTGAGTGTCATCGCTCCAACTGGTACGATTGGATTAGTTATGGACTGCGACACGACAGGTATTGAACCTGATTTTGCATTGGTGAAATATAAAAAACTTGCCGGTGGTGGTTATTTCAAGATTATAAATCGCACAGTACCTGTTGCACTGCAGAAACTGGGATACAATAAACACGAAGTAGAGAATATAATTCAGTATGCCGTTGGACACGGGACCCTCATAGGATCTCCTGCAATCAGTCATGAAGAGTTATTTGAGAAAGGCTTTACCGAAGAAGCTATTGCAGCGTTGGAAGAAACTATTAACGATGCGTTTGACATTCGTTTTGTTTTCAATAAATGGACATTAGGAGCTGATTTTTGCACCCAATCGTTGGGTTTCAAGCCAGAGCAACTCGATGACGTAAGTTTTGACATGCTCTCAGAGCTCGGTTTTTCAGATGCCGATGTTACCTTAGCAAATAATTATGTATGTGGGTCCATGACGCTGGAAGGGGCCCCAGCTCTTCAAGACACCCACCTTCCTATCTTTGATTGTGCCAACCCCTGTGGGCGAAAAGGTAAGCGCTATTTATCTGTGGAAAGCCATATTCGTATGTTAGCTGCATCCCAGCCATTTATTTCAGGAAGTATTTCTAAAACTATAAACATGGCCAACGCCACTACTATCGATGACTGCAAAGATGCTTATATGCTCTCGTGGAAATTGGGATTGAAGGCCAACGCACTATATAGAGATGGCTCCAAACTATCGCAACCACTAAATTCCCAACTTCTTGATGGCGAGGACTTGGCGGATGAAATTTTAGAACAACCCAACACGATTAAAGCTGAAAAAATAGCAGCGCGAGTTGTCGAACGATATATGGCAAAACGCCTGCGACTACCTGATCGCCGCAAAGGCTATACGCAAAAAGCAACAGTCGGTGGACATAAAGTATATTTACGAACTGGCGAATACGAAGACGGCCGTGTTGGAGAAATATTTATTGATATGCATAAAGAAGGGGCTGCCTTTCGTAGCTTAATGAATAATTTCGCAATCGCGGTGTCGATTGCGCTGCAGTACGGTGTCCCAATGGAAGAGTTTGTGGAAGCCTTCACTTTTACACGCTTCGAACCCTCAGGAATGGTTGAAGGAAATGACTCAATCAAAATGTCGACGTCAATCCTTGATTATCTTTTCCGCGAATTAGCCGTTTCATACCTGGGGCGTAACGATCTCGCACATATTCAACCGGATGACCTCATGCCTGACAGCATAGGACGGGGAGAGGGCGAAGAAGATGTCTTAACTTCAGAAACCCAAGAGGTTATGGATCGTTTGACAAGCCAAGGATTCATTCGATCAGGGGCAATCGTAACACATAGCAAAATTCGTCCAATTGATGAAAAAAAAATGTCAGCATACAAAGAAATGCCTCTAAACTTAGCAGATGGTGACCTCGCAACCGCGGAAAAGAGTACTGTAGGTAGTAAAACTATTTCTAATTCTAATAAATCAGCCCAAATACCCAACTTCCAAACAGATAAAGTTCGAGAAGCACGGATGAAGGGATATGAAGGTGATGCTTGCAGCGATTGCGGTAACTTTACCCTCGTTAGGAATGGCACTTGTCTAAAATGCAATACATGTGGAGCAACCAGTGGATGTTCATAAAAGTAAAATATTTTAATGGTAGGAATTTATTAACAAAAATTAGTTAGCATTATTAATGTGGTTATGTACTGAAATAGTAATTAAAGAACAAAACATGTCTATCCGATCATCAGTAGATGCCGGATGGACCAAAGTTCCTCCCTGGTGAACTTGGGGTGCGGACGGTGTGGGCCTGCCAGCCAACTACTAAGCCGATTGCACCCCATTTTTTTCTATATCGCAGTTAACAATAATTTTATTAGTCTGCCAAGTGATGTGACACGTGCACGATCGACCTAGCAGAACCTATCTGTTAAAATAAAATTCCATCATTTAGTAAAAGGTAAATGGAGAATTGTTTAACTGCTTTTATCATGTTGATATGATTTATAAAATTTCCGTCGATGTCAAAATAAAATAGGATCAAAATATGGCCAACAAAGTAACTGCCAGAATTCAAGAGCTAGGCATAGCCCTCCCGGAACCTGCAAATCCCGTTGCGAACTATGTCCCATATATCATCGCAGGGAATCTTGTTTTTATTTCCGGCCAAGTCCCATTTGTTGACGGCAAAATACAATATGCCGGAAAATTAGGCGATAATATATCTATTGACGATGCGCAAAAAGCATCGAGATTGTGCGGATTAAACTTGCTGGCTCAACTCCAAAATGCTTGCCATGGGGATCTTGACCGGGTCAAACAAGTCGTTAAACTCAATGGATATGTCAATGGAACACCTAAATTCACTGATCAAGCATTGGTACTAAATGGCACTTCGGACCTCATGTTCGAGATCTTCCAGGAAAGAGGTAAACATGCCCGAGCAGCGGTGGGGTGTATCGCGCTGCCCTTCGGCGCTTCAGTTGAAGTTGATGGCATTTTTGAGATAAAGTAAATCTAATGTTCAAACGTATTGACCATATTGCATTACATGTTAATGATCTTACCATCTCAAAAGAGTTTTATATAAAACATTTTGAATTTAAAGAACACTACGAACAAGTGACTCCTGCGGGCACTAAAATTGTCTACCTTAAATTAGGTGATACTATCCTAGAACTTGTTGGCCGCAATGAATCACCAATCAATGGTTTCCATTGGTGTATAGAAACGACTGACTTCGACCAGGCCGTTTCCAAATTAGCAAAAGATAATGTTGAAATACTCCAGCAACCTCATCCAACAGACCCTAGGATAGAAAAAGAAGTGGGCTGGCGCCGGGTGGTTTTTAAAGGACCAGATGGTGAGCAAATTGAACTCAGGGGCTAAAAAAATCTGAAGCCTTGCTCTACTCCCATTTCAGATTTATCAATAATCATGCCAGACGGTCGAGAAGAAATAACCTTAAACGTCGTAACTAGCATCAGAGATATCTTAGCCGCAGACTGGGATATATGTGCTGGAACTGAGAATCCATTTGTTTCGCACGCTTTCCTCAGCGCGTTGGAGGAAAGCGGTTCAGTAACAAACGAAACCGGTTGGCTTCCCCAACACCTACTAGTGAGAGACGAGAATAGCAACGTAGTTGCATGTATGCCAATTTATTTAAAAAACCACTCTTATGGCGAATACATTTTTGACTGGGGATGGGCAGATGCCTTCAATCGGGCTGGAGGTTCCTATTACCCTAAACTTCAAGCCGCAGTGCCCTTTACGCCAGCAACCGGACCCAGAATGCTAGTGAAAGCGGGTGCTTCCAATCAATACTACCAAATTTTAATAAATGGGATGGTGCAACTAGCAAAACGACATAATGTCTCGTCACTTCACGTAACGTTTCCACCAAAACATCAATGGGAAAAATTAGGCGCCGCTGGATTTTTAAAAAGGACTAGCAAGCAATTTCATTGGAAAAATATAGGCTACAGTGACTTTGATGAATTCTTGAATGAGCTAACTTCTCGCAAGAGGAAAGCCATAAAAAAAGAACGCCGCCGGGTCCAAGAGCAAGGGATCAAACTTAAAAGGATAACCGGAGATGAACTTAACGAAAATCACTGGGATTCATTTTATCATTATTACCTTGATACGATTGATCGTAAATGGGGGCAATCATATTTAAATCGAGATTTTTTTTCAATCCTTGGCGAAACTATGTCCAAGCACGCAATGTTAGTCATGGCTGAATATGAAGGAAAAAATATTGCAGGCGCGCTAAACTTTATAGGATCCGATACGATATTTGGCAGAAATTGGGGTTGTTTAGAGGATTTTAAATTTCTTCATTTTGAAGCCTGTTATTATCAAGCCATTGACTTTGCAATTGAACAGAACCTACAGTGGGTCGAAGCCGGTGCGCAGGGCCCACATAAAATCCAAAGAGGATATTTACCTCGGGAGGTCTATAGTGCGCACTGGATTGAAAATCCGAATTTCCGAAGTGCAGTTGAGCAGTTCATTAAACAAGAACGTCGTGAAGTTGATCACGAGATCAAAAAATTGATGGAATTCTCACCTTATAAGAATTACGGTGAAAATTAGATTTCACACCATGAAAAAATCTAAACAAACCTTTATAGTTTGGTATTCATGGTATACAAATTTGATTCTTCTTACTAATAATACAAATAAAACTGGCTACAGGAGCTCTAGAAGATGGATATTGAATTTTTTGCGATGTCGGCTTTTGCCGGACTTATGGGTACATATGCATTAATGATGTTGTCCTGTTGGGCTGATAGCTTGGGGTTACCCCGTCTAGATTTTAGTCGCCCGATGGCTAATTTGACCTTTGCTAGATCATTTGAAGAAGATGTACCACCGGGTGCAGGCGTCGATGCTCCGAATACACCTTATTGGCCCGGAATGGCAATTGTTTATGTCAATGGTATATTCTTCGCCCTATTGTACTCTTCTTATTTGCACCAATTTATTCCTACTGGATTTGCTGAAAACCTAATTCCAATCTCTCCAGCAGTTTTGAAAGGTGCAATTTGGGGGATAATTTTATGGTTTGTCTCAGGAATTTTTTATGTGCCAGTATACCTTAAAGAAGGGTTTATGCTCTCACATATTCATCCTTTTGCCTGGTTTACAAGTTTGAAAGTGCATGTAGCGTACGGCTTAATGGTCGGCTGGATAGCCCCAATAGCACCATAATTGGAGTAAATCTAGCCGACTCAATTTTCGGAATTCGGATCCGAAAAAAATAAAATTAGTGTTTAAATATGCTGGTTAAAAAAAATAAGACTACAGTAACGAGTCTAACAAAAACTATGCTCTTGTCTTTCCGACATACAAAACTGAGTAAATCTCTGGGGAGTTAATCTACGAGCTCTGATGTCTTATCTTCAGCACCGCCATCGTGTTTTCGCTGGCGTTTTCTTTTATTTTTCGCGGGAGGTAGAGGAATTTTTGAATACTTAAAACTAAGTTCTTTATTTTTGACGTCGACCTGAACATTACCACCTTTCGTCAGATCGCCAAATAATAGCTCTTCTGAGAGCGGCTTCTTTATATATTCTTGTATAATTCTTGCTAGTGGTCTCGCACCAAATTTTTTGTCATAACCTTTATTCGACAACCAGTTCCGCGATTTGTCTGTAAGTGTAATTGTAACATCCCGGTCACTTAACTGAGACTCAAGTTCCATGACAAATTTATCAACAACCTTATCCATTACTTCAGGCGACAAGTTCGCAAAAGAAACTACTGCATCGAGACGATTCCGGAACTCAGGTGAAAACATTTTCTCAATGGCTTCTTCGTCATCACCCTCACGCTCTTCACGCTCAAAACCAATCGACGGTTTTGCCAATTCTACTGCTCCCGCGTTTGTTGTCATAATTAAAACAACATTTCTAAAATCAACGCTTTTGCCATTATTATCCGTTAGTTTCCCATGATCCATTATTTGCAACAAAATATTGAACAAGTCTGGATGGGCTTTTTCTATCTCGTCAAGCAACAATACCGCGTGGGGCTGTTGATCGATCGCATCGGTTAAAAGTCCACCCTGATCGAAACCTACATATCCAGGAGGTGCTCCTATTAACCTTGAGACCGTATGCCGTTCCATATACTCAGACATGTCAAAACGCACAAGATCAATATCCATAGAACGAGCAAGTTGGCGAGCCACCTCGGTCTTTCCTACGCCGGTGGGACCGGAAAACAAATAATTCCCGATAGGTTTCTCAGGATCGCGCAAACCCGCGCGCGCCAATTTAATAGCACCGGATAGTTCATCAATAGCTTTATCTTGACCAAAAACCATGGTCTTAAGATCACGCTCAAGATTGGCCAGAACCTTCTTATCATCACGCGAAACAGATTTCGGAGGTATGCGTGCCATCATGGCAATGACATTCTCAACATCTTTTACCGAGACGGTTTTCTTTCTCTTTTTTTCTGGCAAAAGCATACGTGAGGCTCCAACCTCATCAACCACATCTATGGCCTTATCAGGTAATTTTCTATCATGAATATATCTCGCTGATAATTCTACAGCCCGCCGGATAGATTCTGATGTATACCGAACGTTATGATGACTTTCGTAATATGTTTTAAGACCCCGCAAGATTTTTACAGCATCTTCTACGGATGGTTCGTGAACATCAATTTTCTGGAAACGCCGAACCAGAGCTCGATCCTTTTCAAAGTAGCCCCTATACTCTTTATAAGTGGTCGAACCTATACAACGTAGAGAACCATTCTGTAAAGAAGGCTTCAGCAAATTAGAAGCGTCCATCGATCCCCCACTGGTCGCGCCTGCTCCGATAACTGTATGAATCTCATCTATAAATAGGATTGAGTTTGGCATCTCCTCAAGCTCACTAAGGACCGCCTTAATGCGTTCCTCAAAATCACCGCGATAACGAGTACCAGCTAACAGTGTGCCCATATCTAGCGAAAATATAACGTCATCAATAAGCACCTCGGGCACTTGACCTTTAATAATTCGACGAGCCAAACCTTCGGCTAAAGCTGTTTTTCCAACACCAGGATCACCAACATAAAGAGGATTATTTTTAGTCCTTCGACAAAGAATTTGGATAGTCCGATCAATCTCAGATTCCCGCCCGATTAGCGGATCAATTTTACCATCGATAGCTTTTTGGTTAAGATTAACACAGTATGCGTCAAGAGCCTCACTGCCAGTTTTAACTGCATTTTCGTCAGCCTCCCCATCATCAACTCCGTTAACTTCTTTTGTATCCGAGTACCCCGCCACTTTTGCTATGCCGTGCGAAATATAGTTAACTGCATCCAACCGCGTCATGTCATGCATTTGTAAAAAATACACCGCATGCGCTTCCCGTTCAGAGAAAATGGCAACCAAAACATTGGCGCCAGTGACTTCCTCACGTCCAGAGGATTGCACATGTATGGCTGCTCGTTGAACAACACGTTGAAAACCCGCAGTTGGCTTCGGTTCAGATAATTTAGCAGTAATAAGATCACCCAAGTCCTCATCAATAAAACTTGACAGTTCTTGGCGTAATTTATCTACTTCAACACCACAAGCCTTGAGAACAGAAACTCCATCCTGATCGTCAGTAAGGGCAAGCAGAAGATGCTCGAGAGTCGCATACTCATGATTACGCTCTGTTGCCAAAGCTAGAGCTCGGTGAAGACTTTGTTCCAAATTACGAGAAAGCATAAATTATCTAATTAGCCGTTTGTTAAAACTAATCCTTTTCTATAGTGCATTGAAGCGGATGTTGATGCTGTCGCGCCATATCCATAGTTTGATTTACTTTAGTCTCAGCAACTTCGTAGGTAAACACGCCGCATACCCCAACACCTTTTTGGTGCACATGTAACATAATCTTTGTTGCTTCATCCTGGCTCTTCGAGAAAAACTGTTCAAGTACATGTATAACAAATTCCATAGGAGTGTAGTCATCGTTAAGCATCAACACCTTATACATTGAGGGTTTCTTCGTTTTCGTCCGACTTTTTACGGCAACGCCACTGTCAAATTTGTTCCTTCCGTTACGGTCATTTTCACCGTTATCGTCATCTCTTTTCATTTTCGCACTTGTTATTTGTTTTTCAAACCAAATTTGTAGCCAATTTTCCACATTACGAAATAGTAAGTAATAAGAATATTTGCAAGCACCCTTTTATATTTGCATCAAATCCGCGTAGCAACCAATTTTACTAATTTTTTCTGTATAGACCAAACTGTAATTATGTTTTTATCGTGATCCCCCAAAATTCAAAATATCTATACCCTCTATTCTAGTATGCTGTGTGTTAACAGGCCATTATCACCAAAATTCAAACTAAAATAATTTCTATGGTCATCGATGTTGTCAGTGCCATAAATGCTAAATGTTGTTGTTTTGCGCGGCTGATTAATTGGAATATCTGTGAAATCCCATAGGCTTAGTAGTTTTGGAAATTGCGCCGTTTTGAATATTTTATGCGGCCACAAATAAGCATTCTGGCTAAATTTTCCATCAACACAGGCGGAAACAATCCAATAAAAGTCAATTGATGACAAATTTACAGAAGGGGGCGGAGAATCGAAAAAACCGATATCGACCAAAGTTTTTCGTAAAATATCAATCTCATTTTCGGATACATTACTTGATGACAAAGTTGGCCGCCAAGGCTTGAACATGTCAGGATCTTCTAGATTGATTGAGACGGCCGACAGATCGGCTTCTTCGTTCACTCTGATCTTAATCTCATAACGACCTTTTGTAGTCGGAACAATATCATAACTGCGGACTTGTTCAGTATAAATACCATTATAAACAAACCGGTAGCGTTGGCCTAGTTCTCTATCGCAACGTCCTTTAATATCATTACCTGCCAAATAACTAAACCAAGTAAACTTTCTCACCACTGGCTGCTCGCTCCCGCCTTTATACGAACAAGCCGCCAGTAAAACTAGAACACAATATAGAAGCTTTTTAGGGATATTTATGCAGCTTGCACCCAATTCTACCATTGTTGAGCCATTAATAATTTGTTTACAGCGATTGTTTATTCTTAAAGCTTAAATGTTTAGTAAATTATACAATTTAATATTTTCTTTGATATATCTGAACACATTCTAGTTTATATTCAATTCATTGGACTTCCAGAAAAACTTTACATACTCTATATTGATCAATTGACAAAGGTTAATTTAACTTGCCCTGCTACAGATTAGTACATCCTCACAACCCTAAAATCCAGAGAATCTCATGAGAGTTTTGTCTTGGCCCAAAAAGATATTTGTTGGTATTTTTGCGGCAATCCTAATCTGCTCAACTACACAGTTAAATGCAAAATACGCTTCATTGGTTGTTGATGCTCGAACCGGAAAAGTTTTCCATGCAGTCAACGAAAATACGAGGAATTATCCGGCATCGTTAACCAAACTCATGACACTTTATCTATTATTTGAAGCTATCGAGCAAAAAAAAATTAGCTTCTCCACTCGACTTAACGTTTCCCGTAAAGCAGCAAACCAGCCTGCATCAAGACTTGGCCTAAGGGCCGGTCAATCAATCAAAGTTAATGATGCTATTATGGCAATCATTGTAAAATCGGCGAATGATGTTGCTTCCGTAGTAGCCGAGTCAATTGCTGGAAACGAACGACGGTTCGCACTTCTTATGACTTCAAAAGCTCGTAAGCTTGGAATGTCCCGGACCACGTTTCGCAATGCATCAGGGCTACCGCATCGTGGGCAAATGTCAACGGCAAAGGATATGGCACTACTTACTCGAGCAATAATTAATCGGTTCCCCCAATTTTATCATTTTTTCTCTCGTCAAGCTTTTACTTTTAGAGGACGGACTTATCGGACACACAATAAAGTTTTAAAATCATTTTCTGGGGCCGAAGGAATGAAAACAGGCTATATTAGGGCATCAGGCTATAACCTAATTACAACTGCCAAACGCAATGGACAACGCATGATTGGGGTGGTTTTTGGCAGCAATACTTCTCGAAAACGCAATCGTCATATGAAGCAGCTTCTGACGCGCGCCTTCAAAACAAGAAACTTTTCTAAACACCGAATAGTACGAAAGACAAAGAATAGAAACACGAATTCTGTTAAAATCAGAAATTCTTTGACAAATAGAAAACGCATTTGGGGAGTGCAGGTGGGTGCATTCTACAGTCGCAAACCGGCCTTGAGTTTAGCAAAAAAAATCTCAAGCAAATATCGGAGAAGGCTTCATGGCAGCAACATTGTAATTATGCCATTGAAAAAATCACGTAGTCGAGTGTTATATCGAGCACGAATAATTGGTTTAGGCAAAAAAAATGCATACAATATTTGCAAACTGCTAAAAAAGAAAGGCAAGCCTTGCCTTGAAATAATTCTTCCAGCGACAACCGAGGTTGCTTCGCTTTAAAATAACTCCTCGTCAATGTGTTGCTCAACGAAAATCGAGGGGTATATCTATGTTGCTTGCAGCCAATTGTCGCCTTACTTGATTCTTAAGAATAGAAAGGCTCTCCTCATTAGCGGCCTCACACCGGGCAACCAAAACCGCCTGTGTATTAGATGCACGCAGAAGCCACCAACCATTTTCCGTTTCAACGCGTACGCCATCTATATCCTGCACGTTTATTCCTCGAATTTCATTCAAACGTCCTTTAATTTCTTCAATCACGTGGAATTTTCGTTCATCAGGACAGTCAAAACGCAACTCTGGTGTATTTATCATTTGCGGTAAATTATCGTATATTTCTGCTAGACTTTGATCAGATTGCCCCAATATAGTCAGCAACCTTATGGCCGCATAAAGAGCATCATCATAACCAAAGTATTTGTCAGCAAAAAAAATATGGCCACTCATTTCTCCCGCGAGAGGTGAATTCAATTCCAACATTCTCGTTTTTATTAGAGAGTGGCCAGCCGGAGACATTATAGGCTTTCCGCCTGCAGATCTAATTTCATCGAAAAATACTTTACTAGCTTTAACATCGGCTATAATTGGTTTGCCAGGAAATTCCCGGAGAACCTCACGTGCCAATATAATTAGTATTTGATCTCCCCACAAAACCCTACCTTTTGAATCAATTACTCCTATGCGGTCACCGTCTCCATCAAACCCTATTCCAAGATCACAATTATTATCAATGACTAAATCTTTTAGCTGAGAAAGATTTTTTTCGACCGTGGGATCTGGATGATGAGCAGGAAATTTGCCATCAATCTTTTCATTAATTAACAAATGCTTGCCTGGCAGCCTCGCGATTAATTCTTGAACCACCTCACCGGAGGAGCCATTCCCCGGATCCCACGCAACAGTTAGGGTATTATGCCCATCGAAATCATCCAAAAGTCGTCCAACATAAGCTGAATTTAGTGTATGCCGTTTTAGTTGCCCTAACCCCTCCGTAAAATTACCGGTTCCTATGCGTCGCCCAAGATTTTGAATATCTTTTCCGTAAAATGGTTTACCTGAAAGCATCATCTTTACACCATTATATTCAGGAGGATTATGCGAGCCGGTTATCATCATTCCACCATCGCCGGAAAGTTTGTAAGTACCAAAATAAAGCATAGGGGTTGGGCCACAGCCTATATCGGTCACATCGACCCCAGATGCCATTAATCCTTCACATATCGCGACGGCGAAGTCTGCCGAGCTTAATCTCCCATCGTAACCGACAACCACCATTGGTGATAAATTTTTTTTCACCCGTTCTCTAACAATGGATCCAAAGCCACGCCCAATTGATCTAGCATCATTCACATCAAACTTTTCACCCACAATACCCCGGATGTCATATTCTCGAAGGATTGTCGAGTTTAGCTTGCGAACATCACTCATAACCCTATAGCACCCCACTTCTAATGTGATTTAGTATCTACAATTTATTTAAAAAATTTCGCCCAATACAATGATAATTGAAGCCGGCTGCCACCATCTCCTCTGGGTTATAAATATTCCGAAGGTCCACCATCACAGGTTGCTTCATTGATTTTTTGATACGCTCAATATCTAGAGCACGA
>CAZXSC010000044.1:0-21023 GCA_964643045.1 uncultured Rhodospirillaceae bacterium | reverse complement strand
GCTGATGGCTCCGATACACTCTCCAGTATTGAGAATGTCACCGGCTCGGGCAGTGGCGATACACTGACCGGTAACACCGGCAACAACGTCCTCGATGGTGGTGGCGGCAACGATACCCTTGAAGGCGGAACCGGCGATGACACCCTGACCGGTGGATCCGGTACCGACACCGCAACCTATGCAAATGCCAGTGGCGCCGTAAATGTCAACCTTACCGCTAACACAGCTTCTGGAGCTGATGGCTCCGATACACTCTCCAGTATTGAGAATGTCACCGGCTCGGGCAGTGACGACAACCTCACCGGAGATGGAAGTGCCAATGTGCTAACTGGCGGTGCAGGTAATGATACAATAACCGGAGGTGGTGGTAACGATACAATAAATGGTGGCTCAGGAGGAAATGATATTGCTATTTTTTCTGGTAATTATTTTACAATGTTTTCACCCTATACAGTTACTAATAATGGAGACGGAACTATTCAAGTTAATGGGCCCGACGGCAATAACACACTCAGCGGGATTGAAACTTTACGATTCGATGATGGGGACGTAGACGCTTCGACTATTTAATTTATTATAGTATTATCTTTGAATAAGTAGTTTTCTATTTTGAGCGAAATCTAAACTTGTACCCCTATCACTAAAAATTTCTTTAATCCCAGCTAACAAACTAAAAGAGTAAAATGAGAAGATGAAAATAGCCTACGTATTTACCAGCAAAATGGCGACGACATTCTCAGATCACACACTTATTAATAATTGCGACGAAAGTATCCAAGTTAATGGACCCGATGGAAATAATACCCTAACTGATGTAGAAATACTCAGGTTCAACGATGTTGTTGTGGATGCTTCGACTTTTTCTATTATATAACGCAAATTATACAGGCTAGAGTGACAGAGAAAATTGATGACCGAATCTGAGGCCGTACATATTTTAAAATCAGTGCTAACTGAGCTAAAAATAAAAAGGGGAGATCTCGTTTATCTTGGGATTGATATGGGCGGCATCCCTTTGCCGACCTATCCGGCTGAATTAAACAGCAATGCAATTAGAGAGCGTGAAAAAAAATGGTGTGAATTTTTACTACACGCTTTATTAGATTATCTTGGGCCCGAAGGTACGGTATTAGCGCCGGCTTTTACTTATTCTTGTAGTGCCCCTGGCAGTATGTTTATATTGGAAGAAACCCCCGCTGAAGTAGGTCCTTTTACCAGTTTTTTGAGCGTTCATCCATTAGCGCATCGGTCAAAACACCCTTTGTTCTCAGTGGCTGGTATAGGCACTCTAGCTCAAGAAATACTTGAAGAAACAGGTAAATCTGCCTTTGGTGCAACAAGCGTATTCGGCAAACTCAATGACTTCGAATGTAAATTTCTTTGTCTCGGAACCTCAATCGGCAAATCTTTAACCTATATTCACCATCTCGAACAAACCTATGGATGTAACGGACGGTATAATAAAGTGTTTCATACAAAAGTTATTTGCGATTCTAGGGAAGTACCGGGACCTTGGTTAGCCTATGTCAGTTATCATTCGATCGTGCATGCCCCTCAATGTAATACAATTGAAAATCAATTGCGAAAATCAGGAGTGCTGTATGAAGCTGAATTTAACTCTCATCCATACCAAAGCGTTAACATAAGCAATGTTAATAAAATTGGCTATTCAATGCTCGAAGCTAATCAGTGTTCGTTTAGATCTTATGATATTGAGGTAATTTTGGACGAAGCCGAAACAAAAAAGTCTCCGTTGTCTGGGCCAGTTGCAAAGCTCAGTTTATTTTCGTCTAATGAATAACCAAGGCTTTGCTTAAAAATTAATTTACGTCTATGAAACCTGAGCTAATTTTCCAAAAGCAGCGTCCCGTTCCGTGGCCGCCGTTGGTATAATCGAAAACTTGTCCATCTGATCTCTCGTTAATCGGTTAATGAGAACTCGGTGCTCGTTGAAGGCATCTACCGAGAGGCCCTTGCTTCTAAAATATGCAAGTTCCCACAAAGTATAATCCGGATTCAAAAATATTGGATTTTCTATTTCATAAAAATATTTGTTAATGAGATCAGTAGATTGTCGCCAATCCATTGTATTATGGGACCAGAACAATCCTTCACCGCTCAAATTATATTTGGTTGCTTGGTTGTGAATTGGGGCGTGGTGTAGATAAAAAAACGGTTGGAGAAAATAATAATCTAACCCCGCGGTTTCAATAAAGTTTCTTGTAATATTTGCCGTCTCAATGGTTTCGCCGGGAAACCCGATAACGAAGGCGCCTACTGTTTTAATGCCCTCAGATCTCAACCATTCGATCCCACGTAAATAAAAATTAGCTATGGAACCTTTTTTCATATTTTTTAGGATAGCGTCCGACCCAGACTCAATGCCAAGAAATACTGCTTGGCAGCCACTTTTTTTCATTTTCTTGACGATTCTTTGATTGATATATTGGCATCTAAGAAATGAATACCATGGAATATTTAAATCTTCAGCGATAATTATATCCAAGAATTCTTCAAATCTATCTTTTGGTACATTAAAAGTATCATCTGCAAATATAATTTGCCCAACGCCTTTTTCTTTTGCATGACGCAGCGTGGATAGTGCATTATTTAAGTCCATGAGACTTAGTGGGCCTGCAACGGAAGGATAGGTGCAAAAGGCGCATTTAAACCCACAACTCCGCGCTGTCCTTATATGTGCGGTCACACCCTCAGGTACAAAATTAAAATCTACAGGCGTCGAGTTAATATCATTATCCTCGGCGCTGCGTTTATTGACAGTTGCGTTAGAGGATCGGTCTCGCCAAATTAAATTGCTCACTGCATTCAAATTATCTGGAAAGTTTTTGCAAAATTTGAGAAGTGCGGCCTCGCCTTGAGTATCGTTAACAATGCCGTCACAGCCAGTTTCGAGAAGCCAGTCGCTTTGCGCGGCCTCATTCAGATCCAGAAGAGATGTAAATACGAACTGGCCCCCAGCCAAAATAAATATGTCAGGAAATTCTTTTTTAAAAAACTCTATTGATTCGATAAATTGTTTTTTTGTCAAAATAAATGTGGTCGAAAAAATTAAAATATCTGCTTTAAATTTATTCACCTCTTCAATAAAAGAAACTTCATTCGAGGAGTCTATCGTATTAAAAAGCATAACGTCATGGTTATCTCTTTTCAGATGAGAAGATAGAATTAAGCCTGACGCCAGATACATTTCCCAAACGCTAAACCGACCTTCCAGTTTATTGTTAATTCTGAAGAATTCGTCATGATCAATTAGTGTATTTGATTTTTCATCAAATACGCGCGTGTAATTGTATAATTGAAGAGCCTGTTTAGCATAAATCGGATTGTCGGGAAATTCTATCGACAAAGGATTTGGCACTCGGTGACCGACGACGACGACTTTTAGCATGGTAAATTCTGCATGTCTGGTACAGGTATAATTGTTATAGAATTAGCCATATTTCCATATTTTAGCTAATACAAGTGTTTAATTTCTAACAAAGATAGAGTTACACTATTTATTATAATAATTCTATACTAACTATAATAATCCAATAATTTTATTATTTCATGCCCAAATGAGACCTTTGAGACAGAAATCTTGGTCAAATTCGAAAGTAATCCATATAAAAACTTTTACTCCCACAGTACAGAAGGCCGCTAAAATAAGCCTTTTATAAAAGCTCCGGTATGGATAACCCTCACGGTTTCTAGATATTGTTGCGTTGACTTGTTAGTCAAAGCAAAATGTCCTAATTTATGACGGTGGTCAAGATTTTCTAATAAATGTTTTTTCCATCATTTCGTATTAATATCTATCTTAATCCAGGTGGACTTATGGCAGTTAGTAATAAAAAGTTAGAAGAAATTTTCCGAGTTGTTTTAGAACTTCCAGATGATGTTAACTTTTCTGCAGTCAGACAGATAACCGAGGCTCGATGGGATTCGCTCGCTCATACGTCACTAATTGCAGCGATGGAAAGTGAGTTTGATTTTACTTTTAGCGTCGGAGATTATGAACGTTTAACTTCCTTTGCAGCGGCTGAATTATTGATTAAAGAGCAAGATCAATGACCGAGGCTTCTTTTACGATCAAGGTCACAACAAAAGATGCTCTAGAATTTGCAAAAATTTCGGGTGATTGGAACCCACTCCACACGGACCCAGAATATGCGTCAAAAACAATTTATAAAGCTCCGGTTCTTCATGGCGCCTTTTCTGCTGGACTGATTTCAAGACTGGCTGGAATGTATTTGCCAGGAAAAGACTGTCTCCTGCATTCTGTCAATCTCCGTTTCAAAACGCCTATCATCCCACCAGCCCAGCTCGTTGTTAAGGGAGTCGTACGTCGCAGTGATGACTCCAGCAGTCGTGTTGAGGTTGTGATTTCAGACCAAGACAAAGGCACTCGATATGTCGAAGGCTCTTACGAATTTGGCCACCACCAAACCTTAAATCTGCCGTCGGAATCTTTATCAAATTCAAACTTGTCCGGACCTACGATGTTAATAACAGGGGCAACAGGAGGTATCGGAAAAGCCGTTCTAAATCTCTTGGGCGATAATGCGGTAGGATTGTCACGTAGCGATGGAGATGGTCTTGTTGTCGTCCCAGATATTGAAACAATTAACTCGAACTTGCCGAACTTCCCACTCCGGGGAATTGTCCACTGCGCTTGGGAAACACCAGACAATGTCCGATTTTCTGACCTGGACCTACCGAAGCAGTCTATTGAGGCTCACGTTGCATCGCCATTGCGTCAAGTTCAATCCTTGGCTCGTCTTTTGCTGGATAGGGGTGTGTACGGAGCGACTTTGGTTCTACTCGGTTCAACTTTCGCGGAAAGTGGGCGTCATCATTTCCGAACGCCATTATATAGTCTAGCAAAATCAATGATTCCCACATTGACTCATATTCTTGCAATTGAACTCGCCGCAAAAAACATGAAATGCATCGGTGTGGTACTCGACATAATTGACGGCGGAATGAACGAGGGTATGAGCGAGGCTAGCAAACTATCTAATGCTGATCGAATGCTATCCGGTAAACTCGCAACACCGGCGGATGTTGCTGGCCAGATCAAATGGGTTTTGGAGAATGAGTCTACACTTGCTTCCGGCGCTATGATTAATCTAACCGGCGGTTCTATTCCGTGAAGTATATTGAAGCTGAAAAAATTTTGGCAAAGGCCAACAACGGATCACCGCTGGCCTTTTTACTTGGAATGTCCGGCACCTCAGATCAACTCACTTTATTTTTACGGGCTATTGCGGCTGTTGGCGGCAAGAACGCCAACATCGAAATATTGCCGTTTGGAACACTGGCACAAGCTCTTCATTCTCCAGCAGAAACACCAAACCCTGAGATTTTTGTACTTATGCCGTGGGATTTTGTACAAGAATGCGATTGGCGTTCGGGATTTCCCAAAAACTCGCAGAGTATTAAACTTCTTATTCAAAAAGCAAATGGAATTGCAGAGCTTATAAAACAACGATCAAATGCCAAAATTCTCTATCTGCCAGCACCCATTCCGCCGATTATGTCAGGTCATCAAGACAACAAAGTTTTATCATTGGAAATAGCTCATATCGCGCAGTCCCTTGGCGCCCACCTTTTGGATTCTAATTGTTTTAATTTAGCGGGTTATTTAGTTTCTGGTAATCCTTTAAACAGTACCCAAATATCAGATATAGCCCAAATTGCGATCAATATGGTGACAAAAAATTATAAGCCATCGGCAAAAGTATTGGTTACTGATTTAGATGGTGTACTGTGGTCTGGGGTCGTTGCTGAAGACGGAATTGACGGAATTTTCTATGGTCCTGAGGGGCGAGGTTTTCCACATTATCTGTACCAAAGCTTTGTGGGAAAATTAAAGGAACAGGGCGTTCTTATTGCAGCGGTAAGCCGCAATGATAAGGCGGTGGCATCATTACCATTTGAGAAAAACAAAATGTTAATATCAAAAAAACATTTCGTAGCCTTCGTGGCCAATTATGAAACTAAGTCATCTAATATTAGTGCCTTGGGTGAGCAGTTAAATCTGGGATTGGACTCATTCGTTTTTGTTGATGATAACTCTATTGAGATTGCTGAAGTATCTTCTGCCTTACCTGAAGTTAAGTGCCTTCAATTTCCAAGCGAAAAAGACCTACCTTATTTTTTTGATGAATTAAGCAACTTGTTTAGTAAACGTGAATTTTCTGAAGAAGATAGAAACAGAACGGAACTTTACCGAGTTAGAGCAAATTCTATACCTAATAGTTCTATAAAACCTGTTGATTTGGAAACGTTCTTAAGCCAATTGAACATGACTCTTGAGGTTAAAAATCAAACGGCAGATAGTATGAGCCGTGCAGTCCAACTCATTAACAAGACAAACCAATTTAACATAAATGGTAAAAGAGTTACTAATGACGATGTAGTTTCTGTTATTGAATCGGGCGGAAATTTATTTACAGGTACCCTTTCGGATAATACAGGGTCACATGGCGAAGTTCTAGTGTGTTTGATTGATTCAAGCGGTTGTATTGTATCACTTGTTATGTCGTGCCGGATTTTTCAGCGTCGAGCAGAATATGCTTTTTTGTGTTGGGTTTTGAAAAAATGCAATCAGTCGGTCAAGATTGACTTTAGCCCCACCGAGAGAAACCTACCAATTCGTAATTTTTTGGAAGATGCGGCATTTACTTCCTCAGAGGATGGTAAAATTTCAGTAAACTCAAAATTGTTTACCTCTAACCATCGTGTCGATTTAGATCTGTTTAATTTGGTTGAAATCGACTATTAAAAATATTGGGAGACTCAATTAAATTGATGCAGAATCCAAGTTCACCCCCCCCTCACCCAATCGGTCAGGAAATGGTTTCCTGGGCCAAAGACCTTTTTCCATTAAACCGAAGTTTAATGGGCGAAGGAGTACGTGATACATTGAACTATTTAAAAGAAATTCTGCCGGAATTAGAGATTAATGAAGTGCCGTCTGGCACGATAGCATTCGACTGGTTGGTTCCAAAAGAATGGCGGATTACGGATGCCTATATAATTTGTCCTAATGGCGAAAAGATTGCTGAATTTAAAAAGAATAATTTACATGTCATGGGTTATTCTAATGCGGTAAACAAAAAACTTTCTCTGGACGAATTGGACAAGCATTTTTATTCTCTGCCAAATATGCCGGATGCAATACCCTATGTTACATCCTATTATGACGAGGGGTGGGCTTTTTGTATTTCTCACGCGATGCGGGAAGATCTGGAGCCAGGCGAATATCATGTAGTTATCGAGAGTGAGAAAATTGAGGGATCTCTGACATATGGTGAGCTACTGATACCTGGACGAGAACAAGCCGAAGTTCTATTTTCTACCTATGTTTGTCATCCATCGCTGGCAAATAATGAATTATCCGGACCCGTTCTGACTGCCGCGCTAGCGCGCTGGATCGGAAAGGAGCAACGAAAATTTAGCTACCGAATAATTTTTGTCCCGGAGACAATCGGAGCAATTGTTTATCTCAGCAGAAACCTAGACGCTCTTAAGGACCATCTAATTGCCGGCTATGTGGTTAGCTGTGTCGGAGATGAACGCAGGTATTCTTACATGCCATCCAGAGAGGGAAATACATACGCCGATAAAGTAGCTTTGGCCGTTTTGGAAAATAATGTTGACAGCTTTGATCACTATTCATTTCTAGAAAGGGGTAGTGACGAACGTCAATATTGTAGCCCCAACATTGATCTTCCGGTTTGTTCTATTATGCGATCAAAATATGGCACCTATCCGGAGTATCATACATCACTGGATAATTTTGACGTGGTTACAGGTGAGGGTTTAGCCGGTAGCTATGAAATTTATAAAAAAGTAATTGAATTAATTGAGTTCAATGATTGTTATGCTGCGACCAATTTTGGAGAGCCTCAACTTGGTAAAAGAGGATTATATCCGTTAATGGGCACTAATAAATCTAAGGATGAATTAATCAAAAATTTATGGGATATTCTTGCCTACGCGGACGGCATTCGCGATGTAATTGATATTGCCAAGACTTGTAATATAACGATTTCCGATACGATAAAATGTATCAATATATTACAAAAACACGAGTTGCTTAAATTGGTAGAATAATTCTGTTTTGGCATAGAATACTGGTTTCCAAATCACCATATGATTAGTCTGATAGGTAAAAAAGATGGTGCCGACTATCAGATTTGAACTGATGACCCCAGCATTACGAATGCTGTGCTCTACCAACTGAGCTAAGTCGGCATATATCTTTATGGCCAATACACCTAGCGGAACTTAAATATACTGCTAGAATAGGTTTGGCTAGATACTATTTTTCAGACTTGATATAACTTCCTTAATTACCGTCTCCCAGTCACCCGGTTGAACTTGACGGAATAAACGAGCCGACGGATACCAAGCAGAAGAATCACCCGTTGTTTTCCAACGCCAATCAGGCGCATGATGTAATAAAATCCAAACCGGTTTTCCCAAAGAACCTGCTAAGTGAGCTACGGCTGTATCACTCGTAATTACAAGATCCAGATTCTTAATTAGACCAGCTGTCTCAACTAACGCATCGGGTCCTGTATCAATGATCTGAAAATCAGGGGAAAGCGTACTCACATTATCGTGGTTAGTGCCTTTCTGTAAACTAAACCAAGAAATAGTGCCTAATGATGCCAAGGGTTGCAAATCTTTTGGTGAAAGACATCTAAGATGCTCAACCGGACTGTCGCGATTACCTCGCCAATTAAGTCCAATCTTAAAATTTTTTATTGCTTCAGTCTTTTTTTGCCAATTTTGAATGCTTCCAAAAGGGACACTCAAATAAGGTATTTCGTTTGGAAGATTATCTGAATTCGTTCCAAGCAAATAAGGTAAATCCAACAAGGACGTATGTAGATCAAAATCACAGTTATTGTTATAAGAAAATAGTATCTCATCAACTAGACCAGTTCCCTTTATCAAAGGTTCTAACTGAAGAGGACACTCAAAAATAACACGGGCACCTTTTTCTCGCAAAAGTGTTGCATAACGAATAAAATGAATTGTGTCTCCAAGCCCCTGTTCAGCGTGAAGTAAAATCCGCTTACCACTTAATTCGTCATTCGTTTCCGAAAACACTTTTAATCTTGGTTTATCAAGTTCACGCAACTTGGCGGGGAAACCATCCCACTTCCAGCGCCACATCATCTCTTTAAAACCCTCCTCAAACCTCTCTAATGAAAGTAAGGCTAATGACAAGTTCCAATGAGCTAGCGCATAATCTGGGTTCAATTTAATCGCCTGTTGATAGGATGATATTGCCTCTTCGGTTAAATTTATATCTTTCAGGGCATTCCCAAGATTATTATGGGTTTCGGGATCTTCTGGTCCATGCAAAACACTCATTCTGGCATATTCAGCCGCGGCTAAAAACTGCCCTGTTATACGCAATAGACCCGCCAAATTACTATGGGCCTTTGCGTGATGCGAGTTCAATTCAATGGCACGCCGGTATTCCGATTCAGCGTCTAGAATCTTCCCAAGCGTTGAATAAACTCTACCCAGGTCATTATGAAAATCAGCGTTGTCCTCCTGAATCTCTATCGCTATTTTTATAAGCTTAACGGCCAGCTCGTTATTTCCTTTCTGATGGGCTACCACCCCCATCAAGTGCCACGCACCCGCATTCTTAGGGTTATCCTCCAATGTTTTTTGATAAAGTTCAGCTGCCTTGGTTAATTCACCGAATTTGTGACGTTTTATTGCTTCGTAGAAATGGTTTTTAGGCGACATCTGGCTTAATATCGATTGTTTGCACAGACTCACCTGCCGGAGCATCATTGACACTCGGACTTGATGTTTCAATATCAGAATCAACGTATTGCATCTTGGTAACACGTGGCGGTGTTTTCCACTCCAATGTATCGAAACTATCACAGTGTTTGCATAGTGGTTCCCAATCCGCCATTATTTGTCCACAATGACTACAATTCCACGCCGAATCCGGCTTAGCAATAGCAGCTTTCTTTAACCATTCTCGTGAAGCCTCAAGATTATGGTTTTCTCCATCTTCTAATTCAGCCATATGGCGACAAACTCTAGCAGGCGGCAATTCCTCATCATATTTCCCAGTGACAGCGTTCAAATGCTCGCGAGCTTCTTGCCACATCTTAGCAGCCAAAGCACATTTTATAATGGCCAGGTGACTTTCAGGATGATCTTTATTGTAACTTGCCAGCTTTTCTACTGTACGCATTCTTTCCTGTTCACCAACTCCAGATGACAGATCCTCAATTACCTCTACTAACATTGGATGTGGATTATTCACCCAAATTTCTTCAATTACCGATGCCGCTTTTCGTCGTTTCCCCGCCCCCTGCAAAAGTCTTGCTGTTCGCACAGCTGCTGGCACAAAACCGGGAGCCAAATTATTAGCCTTCTTGGCCAACGCCAATGCGTCGTCTAGTTTACCGTCTGATTCGGCTTCAACACTGCGCTGATATAAAATAACAGATCGCCGACGACGGCCAACCTCTACATCTAAATGCTTATCTTTTATGGCCTTTTTAACGGTCTCTTCCGCCTCATTCCAATTACCACTTTGAACTTGGAGTTCAAATAATGTTTTTGAGACCTTATCGGTCTTCGGATGGAGATCATTTGCTTTTTCAGCTAGCTCAAGGGCTACATCTTTATCACCATCTTGAATTGCCTGATTGAGCATCCCATGAATTCCGAGATATTTTGTGTCTTTCCTTTCCGACATTTTTTCAAAAAATTTACTGGCCGCTTTTTCATCTCCAGACAATTGTGCAGCCTGAGCCGACAGCAGCATTGTTAGCGGTGGATCAGCCAATAAGTTTTCCGCTTTGCGTGCTTGGCGTCTTGCCTCTTGCGGGTCACCAGCAGCGACTGCCACCATACCCTGAGTTAATGCCTTATACCCACGATCACGCCGCCAATCGCGATGCGCTTTTCCAAGTCGCTTTGGAGCATTTCTAATGGAAAGCCAGATTCTATAAACAATCGTTAATAAAATTGAAGCAAATACAACACTGGCCAATAATATTCCCATTGAGGTATCAACCTTATACCCCAACCATTTCAAAGAAACAGTGCCCGGATTATCACTCACCAAAATAGCTATTAAGCTAAATACTGCTATAAGAATTAAGAACGATATAGCCCTTATCATTGGCTATTATTGCCCATCAATTATTTGTGCCACGACACGGGTCTGTAGTTGTGCCAGAGCCTTTTCAACAACAATATACGTACGAGCTCCATACAACCATTCCATCGCTAACTTTTTTGGTTTTCCGTTTAGAATAGAAAGTTCTTTAACTGCCTTAACAACATCGCGTGACTTAATGGCCCATTCCGCCCGCGCGACAACTGCTTCAACTCCGTTACCCACAAAATTATCTGTTCGCCGCCATCGAACCGACTCTACTAAACGGGCAAAAGTGCGCTGAATCCAACTACCATCAGCCGGCACTAAGCCGGCCTGAACGATTTTTCCAGCTTTCTGCGCAAAATCAGACTGCAATTTAGATAAATTTGGTGCTCCAACTTTTGCGAACTTATCCATTTGGCTCAACGTATCTCCTATTGTTGATTTTATGTTCGGGTTCGATCCGACTAATGCTTTTAGTGTAGTCAACTCACTTTCGAATGATTGGCCAGCGCGAACAGCTTCTCGTAACTGCCCAATTGACAGCACTAAAGCACGAGCATCGCCATTTCGATTTTTCCCAGCAGAGTCGGGTAATTTTTTTTCTAGAGCTGCAACCTCTTCCGCAAGCATCTTTAGAGTTTTTCCATCTTCAGATTGATAAATACTACGGTAGTTGCTGTTTTCATTTTCTAGTTTTTTTATACGGTCAAATAGTTGTCTTAACGACTCTTTTCCATCTCCTCGTGTCTCAATATTCACAGCATCAACAATTTTTTTCATACTGCTGATAGAACTTTCGAGTGTATCAACACGGTTGAGTGTTTTATCCAATTTAGCTTGAAGGCGCGCCCGCTCCTGTTGTAATTGATCAAGATCTGGTATTTGTTGATTCTTTTCTAAGGCCTCCAAACGGCCACTTAAGTCTGTAATTTTTACACTCGTCTCTGAATTTTGGAACAACGTAGACTTAAGCATTTGAAACTTAGGCTGCCAAAGTGGCTTGCTCGCCAGACTAGCACCAATTAAAACAGCAACGACTAACAATGTAATTACGACCGTACGAAATGTCCCTGCCCTATATGGCCGGTTTGGCGCCAATTTATGAACCGGATCTTTATTTGGTTGTGGTTCTTTTGAACTAACCGTACTTGTTATCCCTTGACCAGATTTTTTTTCTTTTAATGGATGACCAGCTAATTGGCTAACTATTTCCAACAAAGAATCCTGATTCGGCTCCCTCGCTATAATTACGTCCTTCCATTGAACTTCTTCAATCTTTCTAGCAACAGCCTGACTTAGACAAATAGCGACAACTTGTTGACAAGTCCTCACCAAACGCGCTTTTCTGATAAGCTCAACAAGCCTTTCCGCCGAACGTGGAGAGTAAAGAGTGACTGCATCTATTTGACTATCTTTAATTGCTGCAATAGTCGAAGATTTTAGGCTCCGTTCGACAGAAGCTTCATAAAGGATCTCTCGTTCACACATAAATCCAGCACGTTCAATTAAACGGATAAGATCACCAGCCGCTTCAGACCCTGAAATATGCAATAGTGGTCCGTCCTGTGGTTTAAGTATTTCTTCAACCAATCCTACTAGCGTTTCTACATTACCAGCGGCGCTGTGAACCTGCCCAAAACCGGCGGTCCGGGCGGTCATTGCAGTTGCATCGCCTACCGCATACACGGGCAAATCACGACGATCTGTTCTTCTAGATAAGGCTCTAACCCCATTCGCACTGGTTAAAAGTAAAGCTTGAAATTTATCAAGTTCTATTGTTGGACCATCTATATTCTTAATGGTAAAAAGCGGGGCAATAATAGTCTCAACATTTTGTTCAGCTAAAATTTCTGCCAAAATTATTCCATCTTCGCCAGGTCGTGTGACTAATACACGAAAACTCATTAGTTGTACCCCCTAGAATTACCGCGGTTATCCTCGTCCGTTTTTCCATCTTGATGGGGCTTAATCAAAACGGGTCGAGTCTGTTTTATGGATTCCAAAATTAAAGGCCCGGCCTCTAATTTCAATTTTTCCGCAACACGGATACCCAGCTGCTCAGCTTCTCTTTTATCTCCACTTAATCTAATCTCTGCTTTCTCAGCACCATCTGGGTGGATAATCATGCCACATAACATTAGTTCACCCTTTACACCAAACTCGGCTTGACCCGCAATCGGGGTATTACATGAGCCATCCAAAGTAGCGAGCATGGCACGTTCAGCTAACGCGATTGCTGTTGTCTCGGGATTTGATAGTGCTGCGATTAATGTGTTGGCCCGAAGATCGTCTTCTCGACATGTCGCAGCCAAAATACCTTGCCCCACGGCAGGAAGTATTTCATCTATACCAATTACACATTGTATAGCACCTTCATTTCCCAAACGCTTTAAACCAGCATACGCCAGAAGGGTTGCATCAATCTCGCCACTTGTAACTTTTTCCAACCTCGTGCCTATATTGCCCCTCAGTGGTATAATTTGGAGATCGGGGCGCATATTGAGTAATTGAGCTTTTCGTCTCAGTGACGCTGTCCCGATAATCGCACCTTTTGAAAGCTCTCTTATATTCTCAGCTTTAATAGATATAAAAGCATCGCGTGAATCAAGCCGTTCATTAATAGCATGAAGGACAATACCATCGGGTAAAAATGTGGGCATATCTTTCATTGAATGAATGGCCAAATCTATATCACCACGAAGCATTGCTTCATCAAGTTCTTTGGTGAATAATCCTTTGCCCCCAATTTCGGCTAATAATTGGCTTTGCTCCCGATCACCAGTTGTTTTAATAACAACCATCTCTGTCACCCCAGGTTGGCGCAAAATAGAGTGATGTTTCTTCAATATTTGTATTACTTGGCCTGTTTGTTTAAGTGCTAAAGGACTTCCCCGGGTACCTATCCTAAATTTTTCAGTTGCCATAATAATTCTTTTTCTACTTGATAATTGTGTTCAATTTTTGTCCATCAAATTTAAACATATGAAACGTAAACAAAATTACAATATAGCTTTCCAAAAACATAAAGAGTAAAGTCCTTCGATGAAACAAGAAATACTAGAATTTTGGTTTTTTAATATGCTAAAGGAAAAAATCAGTGCTGATATTAGGTATAGAATCAAGCTGCGATGAAACTGCTGCCGCTCTAGTCTGCGATTCAACTGAACCAAATCGACGCATTTTGAGCAATATTGTACTATCCCAGGTTAACGAGCATCAACCCTATGGCGGTATTGTGCCTGAAATAGCCGCACGCAACCACCTTGAACACATAGACCATCTTATTTCTGAAGCCATGGATAATGCTGGTGTCGCTTTTGATGATATTGACGGTATAGCTGCAACTGGCGGACCGGGTTTAATTGGAGGAGTGATTGTCGGGGTCATGACTGCAAAAGCTATCGCGAGTGTTCATAAAAAACCTTTCATAGCAATCAACCATTTAGAAGGTCATGCTTTAACCCCCCGCCTCATTTCAAGTATCGAATTTCCGTATCTCTTGTTGCTTGTATCCGGTGGGCATTGCCAACTACTAATCGTTGAAGATGTTGGAAAATATATTCGTTTAGGTACCACCCTTGATGACGCACTTGGTGAAGCTTTTGATAAATGCGCAATAATGCTAGGACTTGGTTATCCTGGCGGGCCAATTATTGAAACCAAAGCAAGACATGGAAATATTTCAAGATTTCAATTTCCCCGACCAATGTTGGAGCGTAAAGGCTGTGACTTCTCTTTTTCAGGTTTAAAAACAGCTGTACGTCGTCAAGTTGAGAAATTTGGTCATGACGACATGAGCGAAAAGGATATTGCAGATATATGTGCATCCTTTCAACAAGCTGTGGGCGATGTGCTAATAGACCGTTGCAAAAATGGAATCAGTCAATTTAGAGTTTTGTACCCAGAAGGCAACACATTGGTAATCGCTGGCGGAGTTGCAGCAAATAAGAATTTGCGGGAACGACTCACTATATTAGAAAACTCCGAAAACATACAGTTGTTAGCTCCACCAACCAATCTTTGCACTGATAATGCCGCCATAATTGCCTGGGCTGGATTGGAACAATTACAATTCGGCAATTATAATTCACTCGACTTCAAACCCCGGCCACGTTGGCCACTTGACCCAAATGCGCCTAAAGCTATAGGGGCTGGGGTCAAAGCGTAACTGACAATATTAATAAGATGATCTTGATATATTCTTTTGATGACGTCATAAATAATTCATGAGTAAAATCGGTGTAATAGGCGCTGGCGCTTGGGGTACTGCCCTGGCAATGGTTGCGCAACGAGCGGGTAATGAAGTGATAATTCAAGCCCACGAACGAAGTGTGGCTGATTCTATAAATAATATCCATGAAAATGCCGAGTTTCTAAAGGATTTCAAACTCGATTCTACAATTAAAGCAACAACAGATTTATCAAAAGTTATCGATTCCGATGTCGTGCTTTTAGTTACACCAGCGCAATTTTTGCGCCCTGTATGTGAGGCCGCCGCTGCTAATTGGCCAACAAACGTTCCCGCTATAATTTGCTCGAAAGGTATTGAACAAGAGACTTGTGCCTTAATGAGCGAAATTGTTGGGGAAGTACTTCCGGGCATATCCATTGCTGTTCTGTCTGGGCCATCATTTGCCTCTGAAGTAGCAAAAAATTTGCCCACGGCAGTAACTCTTGCCTCTGAGGACGAAACTCTAGCTAAAGTTTTGATGGAAACATTAAATGCGCAGTTTTTTAGAATTTACCGCTCCCGCGATATCATTGGCACCCAGATCGGGGGTGCCATAAAAAATGTTCTTGCCATTGCATGTGGGATTATAGAGGGTCACGGGCTTGGTAGAAACTCCAAGTCAGCTCTAATAACTCGGGGCCTAGCTGAAATAACCCGATTAGGTCTGGCCAAGGGAGCGCAAGCTGAAACATTTTACGGATTGTCAGGCCTTGGAGATCTTACTCTTACATGTAACGATATGCTGTCACGTAATTATTCTCTAGGCTTTGCGCTAGGACAAGGCGAAGACCTCGAAAGCATAATTCGCAAACGGACTTCGGTAGCTGAAGGCGTTTATACCGCGTCAACCATAAGACATCTCAAACAACAACTTAATGTAGATTTACCAATTTGCTCCGCCGTTGACGCCGTGTTAAACCATTCTGCCAATATCGATGCTACCATTAACAAGCTATTGACGCGCCCACTAAAAGCTGAAAATACCTAACATTAAATTTATTAGTTAAATTAAATTAGAATTATGGATAATATTCATGCTGTTTCATATTCGCTGTAAAGATAAACCAAGCCAAATGAATATGCGAGCGTCAACACGTGCTGCTCATTTAAACTATATCACCAAATATGGGGATGCTGTATTTTTTGCAGGACCAACATATATTGATGAAGGCGAGACTATTTCAGGCAGTGTTTTCATAATCGACCTTAAAGATCTGACAGCTGCCGAAGAATTCTCAAAAGGCGATCCTTATCGGAAAGTGGGCCTTTTTGAAACTGTCGAAATAGAGCAAATCCGAAAAGTAATACCGGTGGATAAATAACCCCCTGCTTATTAACTATCCCGGAAAGTAAAAAAAGAAATCAACTCTAAAAATAAGTTTTATTGGAGCCCACCACACCTCATAAGCAAACATCAGCGCCAAAACCGCTAAAATATTGCTGGGGTCGTTAATATTAATAATAGTCTAGTTTTATTTGGAAACTTACGAAGCAAAAAAATAAAAAGCTGCTGAATTTCTTACAATAAATTAGTTTACGATATACAATAATTATTTTCATTGGCTATTAATACACTGGAACTACTAGTCGTGACCAGAATCTGCAGCCTTGTTGACCTAAAAAATCGCGAAAGCATGGGTTTATCAATTCCAATCGCTGGCAAGATTAAGCCACTGATTATTGTAAAAATCGATGGACGTGTTCTTGTTTATGTGAATTCATGTCCCCATATTGGAACACCACTAGATTTAAGGCCGGGGTATTTTCTCAACCACGACAAACAAAAAATCATTTGCTCAACTCATGGCGCGTTATTTAACATCAATACTGGCCGATGCATATCCGGCCCATGTAAAGACGCTTTTCTCGAAGCCGTGCCTATACGTATAGTGGAAAACGATGTGTTCAGCATCGCTAATTAATGTCATTTTTTAAGTCACATAAATTTTGCCTCTTCTCTTGTTTTGGCATAATAATTTGGGATACAACCAGAAAAAAGAATCACAAAGTTA
Source organism: uncultured Rhodospirillaceae bacterium (assembly GCA_964643045.1). Lineage (GTDB taxonomy): Bacteria > Pseudomonadota > Alphaproteobacteria > Rhodospirillales > UBA2165 > TMED23. Next base: position 3,613 of record CAZXSC010000044.1, on the reverse strand, counting down.
TCATTCTTTTTTGTTTGCAAAGGAATGTAGAAAATTAGCTAAATGGATACGGAGGTTCAACGGATAATATGTCAGAAGAATTGGTTTTTCCTGTGCCTGAGCAGATTGCGGCGACTGCTTGGGTAGATAACAGTAAATACAAAGAAATGTATCGAGCTTCGATCGAAAACCCTGAAACATTCTGGAAAGAACAAGGTACACGAATAGATTGGATAAAGCCGTATAAATCTATCAAAGACGTTGATTTTACAAATGATGTAAGAATTAAATGGTTCTACGATGGTAGTCTAAATGCATCATACAACTGTTTAGACCGGCACTTAAAAACCCGCAGTGATCAAACTGCCATCATTTGGGAAAGTGATGACCCAGGAGTTTCTAAATCCATAACTTATAAAGAATTACATGAAGAAGTGTGCCAATTATCAAATGCTCTGAAAAATGAAGGGATAAAAAAGGGCGACGTTGTAACGATTTATATGCCGATGATACCAGAAGCCGCCGCAGCCATGCTTGCTTGTGCAAGAATTGGGGCTATTCACTCAGTGGTATTTGGCGGTTTCTCCCCCGAAGCCTTGGCTGGAAGAATTAACGATTGTGAATCAAATTGTATAATTACTTCTGATGAAGGTGTCCGTGGGGGTAAATTGATTCCTCTGAAAGCTAATACAGATGCCGCTATTAGCAATTGCCCGACTATCAAGAAAGTTTTCGTCGTAAAACATACGGGCGGTAAAATCAAATGGAATGAAAAATTTGATGTTTGGTATCACGAATCTATCAAAACCGCCAATCCAACTTGCCCACCGGAGGAAATGGAAGCAGAAGACCCCCTTTTCATTCTTTATACCTCAGGTTCAACCGGAAAACCAAAAGGTGTTATGCATACTACCGGAGGTTATATGGTTTATGCGTCTATGACACATAAATATGTCTTTGATTACCATGATGGCGACATATATTGGTGTGCTGCTGACGTCGGTTGGGTTACGGGCCACAGCTATATTATTTATGGACCCCTTGCCAATGGTGCGACTACAACTATGTTTGAAGGACTGCCAAACTGGCCAAATTCATCTCGGATTTGGCAAATAGTTGATAAGCATAAAATAAATATTCTTTACACAGCTCCAACAGCAATTCGCGCTTTAATGCGGGAAGGTGAAGAACCAGTCAGAAACACCAGCCGAAAGTCACTCCGTTTATTGGGTTCTGTCGGCGAACCAATCAATCCAGAAGCTTGGTTATGGTATTATAAAACAGCGGGTGACAGCCGATGCCCAATCGTCGATACGTGGTGGCAAACAGAAACAGGTGGTATTTTGATCACACCACTTCCTGGGGCTACGGCCCTAAAACCGGGCTCGGCAACTCGGCCCTTCTTTGGTATTAGGCCTGCTTTAGTTGATCCGAATGGAAAAATTTTAGACGGGGCAACATCTGGCAATCTCGTATTATTAGATAGTTGGCCCGGTCAGATGCGGACGGTGTACAAGGACCACGGCCGCTTTATAGATACCTACTTTAAGACATATCCCGGTATGTATTTTACCGGAGACGGCTGCCGACGAGATGAAGATGGTTATTATTGGATTACTGGGCGCGTGGATGATGTAATCAACGTTTCTGGGCATCGCATGGGAACTGCTGAAGTTGAAAGTGCTCTCGTTGCGCACCCCGAGGTATCGGAAGCAGCTGTGGTAGGCTACCCCCACAATATCAAAGGCCAAGGTATATACGCATATGTAACCTTGATGGAAGGAGTGGAGCCTACAGAAGACCTTATGGCTGAATTAAGTGACTGGGTCCGAAAGGAGATTGGCCCCATTGCAAAGCCAGACCTACTGCAATGGGCTCCTGGATTGCCAAAAACCCGCTCTGGCAAAATCATGCGTCGTATTTTACGCAAAATTGCAGAAAATGATGCCAATAACCTTGGTGATATCTCAACACTCGCTGACCCGAGTGTTGTTGAAAACTTAGTTAATGACAGAATGAACAGATGAAACTATTGGTGTCATAAAGGATTATTTTTTGGCTATAAAATTAGAGGTCTAAGCAACGGTTATTTATTTTCTCATTCCCAAAACGACTAGGCTCTGGCCCTTCAGATCAACCAATTTCTTTAAGACCACTAGCTACAGAGTGATAGGGAATTGGTTTGTTTTTAAAGGTTGGAGCAGCTATTTCCTTGCCAGTATTGTTCCTTGTCATTTATCTAACCCTTTACTTACTGAAGCTTGCATTAAGCTATCCATGTGTCTACTAAACGTGCACAGCGAACGTCCAGGAATACTTTTTTAAGAATGAGTCTGCAGCCACATGGATTTAGAGTCGTACTTCACATTTGAATTTGGCGTTGCGGCATTAGCCGGATTGATCGGCGCATATATTCGGGGGTTTGCGGGATTTGGTGCCAATCTCGTTTGGGCGCCTGCTTTGGTGACAGTAATCGACCCCGTTCAAGCTGTTGCCATTATGGGGATGGTTGGTCTATTTAGTAGTATACAAATCGTATTACCAATTATTAAAGATGTGAATTGGAATGAAACCTGCCCAATTATAATTAGCTCTTGGTTTATTGCTCCTTTTGGCGTTTGGGTATTATATGACCTCGATGCTGAGAGCGTCCGCAAGATTATTGGAATTTTTATTCTCATCATCGCTTTTATATTGTTATCAGGATGGCGTTATCGGGGAGATCGGACAGGTATCAAAGGTCGATTGGCACAAATAACTACAGGTGGAATAGCCGGTTGGTTGGCTGGATTTGGTGCCATTGGAGGGCCAATACCTGTGCTTTATTTTATGGCCGGCTCAGATCACCCATCAATTCAACGAGCTAATAATATTATCGCTGTTTGTGCCCTAATCCCGATGGTCCTATTCGTGTTGATATATAAAGGTGCTATTAATGAAAAAACTCTCATTCAATCTACTATATTATTAATCCCTATTGTGCTTGGAACATGGCTTGGGGCGCGTAGTTTTCGGTTTGCATCACCGAATATATTTAGAAAGGTAGTACTTACTTTGTTAATCATTATTGGCACATCCGCACTCATCCTATAAAATGGTTCCCCTGAATTAAGTAATGGACTTTCTACACTTGTAATATAAATCTTGAAAATAATGTCCCAAATTCTTTTCATTCACTTTGCATTGAGGCATAATTTTAACATCTCTTCGAACTAAAGTTCCGGTGCTACGACCATTAATAAAACATCTGTTAATTAAATTAAAAATTGCGGGTCCCATGATCGGATAGTCACCGAAGATGTTTAAATATAATTTTATAAGGTATTATGCATGTCGTACCGACTAACAACCTCCTCTTTAGGACAAGACGAACTCGACGCTATCCAACGCGTTATCGATACTGGTCGTTTTTCGATGGGGCCTGAAGTTGCTGCTTTTGAGGAAGAATTTGCAGCCTGGCATCAACTAAAATATGGGGTTATGGTCAACTCTGGTTCATCGGCAAACCTGATAGCTATCGCTAGTTATTTTTATAAGAAAAAAAATCCACTAAAACGCGGGGATGAAGTAATCGTTCCAGCTATTTCGTGGAGTACGACCTATTATCCTCTGCAACAATATGGACTCAAGTTAA
>CAZXSC010000043.1:0-21471 GCA_964643045.1 uncultured Rhodospirillaceae bacterium | reverse complement strand
GTTGGCAGCGCCTTCAGCGTTCGCCAGTTCCGCCCCAAGGCGCCGGACCGGTTCGAGGTTCAATACACCTACTTTACTTATTCCGACGATCCAGCCTGCTTAAATGAACACCTGTTGCAAAACAACCAATTTGGCCCGGCTGGTTACGTCTCGATGGAAGACGTCGAAGTGGTCGAAAAACTGCAAGCTAATATCGGACTGGGTGCTGATAAAGGATCGACTTTGCTTGCTATGGACGGTGCATACACAACACCGGATCGGGTCGATCATATGATAACGGAAGCCAATTTGCGCTCCATGTGGAAAGGATATGCGCACTTCATGGGGTTTGCTCCTCCCGAGGGAAACGAGCAGCCGAAATCGGAGGTTCGGTAGGGATGACTACGATCGATTTGGACCGTGAGGCGCTGTTCGCCATAGAGCAACTCAACAAGGCCTACGCTCGCTGCCTCGACGAAGACAATCTTGAAGATTGGCCTGATTTTTTCCTCGAAGACAGCCGCTATCTCATTCAATCGCGTGAGAATCGCAATGCAGAACTATACGGTTATGTTCTCTATTTCAAGAACAAGGCAATGATGCGCGATAGAGTTAAGTCGTTACGAATCGCCAATTATTATAACATCCACACTGATCGCCATCTCATCACTAACGTGGATATTCTAGGCGAGAACAAAGGCCAATACCAAGCTCGTGCCAACTACATCATTATACAGACTGATGCCGATGGTCGCTCGGAACTATTTTCGGCCGGCGAATATGTCGACCAAATCGTCTTCGTCAATGGTGCACCAAAATTCAAGGAACGATTGGTGCTGCTGGATACGGCAAACATACTAGGCCTTGTGGCTGTGCCGCTTTGATTTGACTGAGGTTTGCTGCCTAGCTGGCATCGACGTTGGTGCTATTCTAGATCGTCGTGATCAGCATAGAGCTGGCAAGTTCGGAGTTACAGCGACGGAGTTGCACCTAGTAGCTAGTATCATCGAAGCTTAGAGGGAGTAGCTATTAACTAATTGCAATTAACTAGAAGCAACTCCCCCTCCATTCTAACAGGAGTTAGATGACCATCCCACACGGGACTTTTAGCAATTTATAGACAAATGATGCGAACCATTGATCGTATTATTCAATTTCGTGCCAAAAGAACGTGGGGGCCAAATCCCGATTTTAAATGGCACGATAATGGCACTTTGTCTATTTTCGCCGATCCGTGGAAAGCCCGTTTTTGGCTTCCACGCTTGGTCGGGGAGAGAGGATTCGAACCTCCGGCCCCCTGGTCCCAAACCAGGTGCGCTACCAGACTGCGCCACTCCCCGACATATTAACTAAGGACAGTTAATTCTAATTAAGCTATCATATTTTATAGTTAGAACTTGTCAAAAATTCAATTTAACTGAACCGTCTCTATCTCGGCAGTTATGTATCAACAGCAAACCACAATGTCACTCATTTATTTACCCTGAAACACTAGCCATTTTGCATTTAAGAATTCTATGAGATTTGTTTAACTAGGTCTTTGTTAATAACCAAAAATGGCTTTGACAAAAATACCCTCTCTCTTATTGGGATCTACGCCACTCCCATGGATTAACGAAATCACCCCGCCAGATACCTCTTTTAGCGTTTTGAGCTTTTTCTTCATCTTTAACATAATCCGCAGAATAACGTCGATAAGCCCGAGCCCACCCATTAACGACCATCCAAGCGCTTAAGTCGATCGGTCCGGTTGTACAAACCGCAACAACTCGACCGTAACGGTCAATATCCCGCTGGATACAAGTTACCCAATGTTTTCCTACGATGTTTGCCAGTGCATTAGTTGCCTCCCAGCCGCAGAGCCACTCTATACCACGAAAAGTACAATTTTGATTGGCTTCGGGAGCATCAATACCAAATAAACGGACGCGTGTATTACCTATTCTTATGCTATCACCATCAGTAACTTTGGGGATACCCGTTAAAGTTCTCTTTTCCCTGGAAGAACCCACTAAATGCATCCGATTTAGTGTTCGGTGACAATGATAAAACGAAAAATAACTATCTTCATGACAATCGATATTTTTTTTATCACGGTCATGAGCTAAGACCGTAAAATTAAAAAATAATATTACACAAATTGGTATCAAAAACTTCATTATCTTGCGTTCATTTCACACCTTATGATTTACCCATACGACCAACGCTTGATACACATCAAGTCATTAAATTAACGTAAATTAGAGTTTAAGTTTGACTTTTTATTTTCAAGCTTGGGCCACCGTATTCCGTATATTGAGTAATGCCATAACCCGCTTCAATAGGAATGGTATAGGTGACCCTTCCACCATCATCCTGAAACTCAGGCTCTACGGTAAAAACTTCATTCGCTAAGGTATCGCTCCTTAAATCATCAACCGTCTTATATTGAGCTAACTTTTGAAGATTCATTCGGGTTGCAAAAACAATAGTAGCATGTCCATCATCTGCTTTCTTTAAGATATCGGCTGGCACAGTCCATAAGGAGTTTACTGATTCGACATTGTCATGAGATGCAATTTGATCGTCTGGTGCTAAAGCAATGAAAAATGATGCATCAAAGCGGCGCGAAAAAAATTTTGGGGTTACCCAGCGTGCAAATAAGATTAATTGATCACAAGCCAGGATAAGATTTTCGTTTTTCAAGATTTCTAGCAACGTGACAGAACCATCATGCAGAGCTTTTCGATAAAGTTTAGCCAATTTCAAAGACCGTTCACCGTTTATCATTTCACCACTAGCTAAATCTCTAGCGAGTAAAATACCTGCCTCTTCAAATGTTTCCCGAATTCCACAAATCCGCGCCGAAAGTTCCTCCTGATTATAACCTTGTTCTCCACAACTCTGTAATAATTTAATATTACTGTCCTCGGCATCTAACTTCCCCCCAGGAAAAACTAGAGCCCCGTAAGCAAAGTCTATTTTCTGGTTACGGGTCACCATAAAAACTTCAAACACTGCCTTGGTATCCCTTACTAATAAAACAGTACTAGCTGGAACCGGTGTGTTAGCTAAATTAGCGTCCATGATACTTTCGTTAAGTTAGTTAAAAAATCAAAAAACCAGATAGTTATTAAGAAATTTACCCCGGGAGAAGGGAATAATAATTAACTATCCTGCCTAGACCCCAGTATAGCAAATCACGTTATCTTTCGATTTTAGTTATTCGAATCAGAATCATATTTTGCCAACATTGTAATATCGAAATCACCTGCAGTAAATCAATTTGACGAAAAGTCTAATGGTTATAAACACTCGCAAAAATAATGCATATTAATGCATATTATTGTCATTGACATTAAACCTGCATGATATAAGAAATTCCGCTCATCGCAGTTTAGAACGATGGTATTATTTGTAGCCCATGTGGTTTGTCTTTAATAGTAACAATGAGATAGTCTAGATTAGAATATTTATTCTAAAGAACAGTAAAAACGAGTGCCAATATGTCTCTTCTCAAATTATTATTCTCGTTTAATGGCCGAATTGGACGGAAACTGTTTTGGCTCGGTGTGATCATGCCTATTTTCCTAATGTCAGTTCTTCTAAACCAGGTCCCGGAGCCCTACTCAATTGGTGGCCTCGTTCAAACTTCCGGATATATGGTAATAATGTGGATTGGCACATCTGGTTTCTCAAAACGTCTCCATGATTTTGATAAATCAGGTTGGCTCCAACTGTATTTTTTTATACCGGCATCGGCAACCCTGGCAATATCTATCATATTTCAAAACCCTCGATGGGTTATTCTCCTGGGATATGCTACCTTTCTCGTAGGTCTCTGGATATCGATAAAGGCTGGGATAACACCGGGTACATTCGGACAAAATAGATTTTCTACAGGCTCGACACAAAGTATTAGGCCAGATAGATGGGTTAGCGGTCGTAAAGCAAGAGTCAATAGTGAGAAAGTTGGTAAATCAATAGATAAAATTCAATATTCTTCACATTCGAGTTCTACAACAAATGAACGGGACATGGATGATGTATTGGATGACTGGCTAAACAAAGTTGAACCTGAAATCCTGCGCACGACAAATAAAATATTTGACAATAAATCATTAAAAACGGCGGATCATGCTGCAAATCAAACTGATCAATCATCACCGACTAAAGATCTTACCGAAACAAACACGGTCGCCGAAAAAGTGCAAAAATTGGATATTAAACGAAATTCAACTAGCAAAAAAGAATTACCAAATGTCGAAAGTAACCGTCCCACGTTAGAAGAAAAATCAAGTATCAAGCTTGAAGAGCGGCTTTTGTCTCACCCAAATACAAATTATGAAAAAGACGATGAAAATACAGCCCCTATCGGTATAAAAATTAAAACTAATTTTGGAAATCGTAGAAAACATGACCCAGTTTCTTTGCACGAAACGGAACGCTTTCTCAAAATCTTGAGGAAACGAGCAACTTCTAATCCTTCTCATGAACTTTATCTTAAAAATGGAGCGGAATCAGGCAATAAATGGGCCAAGCTCGAAATCGCTGCCACTTGGTTAAGCAACAAAGAGAGTGACAAAGACCATTCAGAACGAGCAATGAAATATTTAAACGAGCTTGCAAATTCTAACCAAAGTTACCTTGGCGTCGAGGCTGAGGCATCATACTTCTTGGGCGAGATTTATCGTATTGGCATGCACACTACCCGTCCCAATGAAGATTTAAGTTTTAAGTATTTTATTCGAGCATCGGCCCTAGGCCATAAGCCTGCTCAACACAGTTTAGCTGCACTACTCGTGAGGTCCTCGAGGGAAGAAACTGAAAACCCAATCGTTCTGTCTCTTTTAGACGCCGCATTGAGCAATCATGAAAGTGCAGAAGCATTATTACAATTAATCGAATTTGATTGGAGTATTACCTATATTGAGAGCGTATCCTTAGTGCTACGAACATTAGTTGATCAGGGTAATGGCCGGGCCGCCGGATATTTGGGACGAATGTTTTTGGAACGTAACAATTTTGAAACAGCCATCCGAATTCTTAAATTGGCTGATATTATCAATAACAACACCATAGACAAGATCGTAAATATCGTCAGATCGGCTTGCACTACCGAAGTAAATATTAATGCTCTTGTAGACATTATTCAAAAGCATGCCAAACTAAATAATTCTTATGCTAACTATCAAATGGCCGTTGCATTCAGCGAAGGCATTGGAGTGCCACAAGATAAGTTAATGGCGTTTGTCTGTATTACAATGGCATCAGCTAGGGTATTTGGCCAGGAACGAGACAAACTTATAAAACTAAGAGATGAGCTTCGTCACTCTTTAACCGCCGAAGAAATAATCACAGCTCAACAAATTATTCGCAAAAAGTATGAAACCTAAGAAAGATCTTTTTTCTCAAATATTGAGTCTTGCAGAAAACCGAGCCTCTTGTTTAGAGTATTTACAAGGCATAGTTCAAAGAGGTTGGCTTAGTAGGTTCTAAAATGAATTATAATCAGGCTATTCTAGACAATGTTTGATTTTGGGGATGCTTTTTTAGCCGCTGTCGCTCTCGTTGTAAATCTTGAAAGCGGTTTAGCCGAGATAGTTGGTTTGTCTTTGCAGATTAGCTTCACCGCTATTTTTGTGGCTAGTCTAATTGGCTTGCCGTTAGGCGCTGCGTTCGCTGTATTTCATTTTCCTGGCCGCACAGCCTTTGTTGTTTTTCTAAATGCCCTGATGGGATTACCGCCAGTCGTCGTTGGACTCATTGTGTATCTTATTTTATCGAGATCAGGCCCATTGGGCACACTCGGTCTATTGTTCACACCAACTGCAATGATTATAGCTCAAACAATTTTAGTAACACCAATTATAGCGGCATTGACAAGACAATCGATTGATACTTTGTGGAGAGAGTACTCAGAACAATTCAAATCTTTGGGGATAGGCCCATTTGACACCATCCTAGCACTCATTTGGGATAACAGATTTGGACTGCTAACTGCTATACTTGCTGGCTTTGGGCGGGCTAGTGCTGAAGTTGGCGCTGTAATGATAGTTGGCGGTAATATTGATCACGTGACAAGGGTAATGACAACAACAATCGCATTAGAAACAAGCAAAGGAGATCTCGCTTTAGCTCTCGGTCTTGGTATTATTCTACTATGTCTGGCTTTGAGCGTAAACGCTGCAGCCTACTTAGTTAACGAAACTGCCTTAAAGCGTCACCATTAGATATATGAATAGTTAAACGGGAATGACGATCACCCCGTGGGCATAATAGAAGATAAATAATATTGAGTTGCGTAAACCAAGATCCACAATCGACCATTTTAGATCTAATGCTAATAGGCAATTTTTTGAATCAAGCTGTTTCTTGCTCATTAAACTCGCTATAATGTGGGTACGAATTTGTCATGTACCAATTATAAAAATCCCAATAGGTCTCAGTTGGATATTTAGGGGGATTAGATTCGTCATGGCAAGTTGATAAACATTCACAAATTGAATCGAGTGACGTGTTGACAAATAACGCTATTGAGTAGCGATGTAGGTCCTTTGGTGGTATGACACGATGTGGTGATGCTCTAAACTTTTCATTACTCCATCGTTCCAAGAATTGGCCGGTATTGACCAAGATGCAATCTTCCATTCGCGGGGGGCGAAACCATTGACCATCCAAATCTAGAATTTCAAGGCCGTCAACGGCTGCTTGAGGAAGAAACGTCATAAACCCCGTATCTGCGTGGGGACCTATGCCAAATTCATTCGGCCCAAGATTAGGAACTGGTGGATAATGTGACATACGAAAATAGGTATGATTATTCTCGAAGTAAGGATCAAAAAAATTAGCCTCAAGTTCTAGAGCTTTTGCCCAAATTGGCAAAGTTGATTTGCCCAGGTTAGTCAAGACATCCATATATTCTTGAACGATTTCTTTGAATCCTGGCAGATTATCTGGCCACTGATTTTCACCATAAAATCTTTTACCTTGCCGACGGAATGGATTATCAGATCCGTAATCTGTAGCAAAAACAGTAGTCTCATTGGTGTCAAGGTTTGTATTTTCGTTGTATGTTGAGTGTTTTATCAAGGTAGCCTTGGGCCGAATATAACCTCTTTGATTATCATCTATTGAAATAGCAGCTTTTGCTTCCATTGGCCGTTTATGCCATCGTTCGTTTTGCTCAAAAACTTTCTTGATCAGCTCTTCCGATACCCCATGATTTTTTATAAAGAAGAAGCCAAACTCTTCCGCAGCCAAACGCAACTGCTCCGCTAGGGATTTTAAATTTGCATGATCACCATTTAAGAAGTCACCTATATCTAAAACAGGTAATTCTTGTGTTCTAATAACCTGAGTATAATCGGCCATAACATCACCTTGTATCAACTGGAAAAAATATAAGATAAATATGTTAAAGTCTGCAACAATAAATAGTCAAACTATAGGAACAAATTCTGATCTAAATGAGGATAAAGGCAGAGCATTTTCAGCACTAACATCGTCAATCCACATATCAAAAACAACTTCATGATCAGGGGTCACCTCAATTAAACGTGCTTTACAAAAACTGTCAGAAGGCTTGCCCACAGGTATTCCATCCTTTGTACACACTCCGCCGTAGTTTATGAAAGTATTTCCCGACTGCGGCAATCTATAGGCCCCTCCTTGATAACAAGCAAACAACTTCTCATTCGGCTCGTCCCCGTAAGCCCAAACTTGCCGAACCGTCATCGCCTCTTCATCAACATCAAATTCTACCGCGCGGCTATAGCTTATTTCAGACGGCATTTTTTTCTTAAATGGGACCGATCTGAAATTTCCGTTGTCAAAACAAAGGATTGTGCCTTCAGGAGTGACCGAACAATCATGTTGGTGATATTGCCAGTTAAGCCCATTAATTGGCATCAATAATTTCGAGGCCCACGGCTCCCGCCAGTTACCTGGATCGCCTAAAATCCATTTCAATTCACCGCTATTTTTTTTAAACTTTATCAGACAATCTTGTGTTCGTAATGAAACTATTATCGAGTCATCTCTAACATCATAAATGGCTGAGTTAGCATGACACCAATCGTTGCTATTGGTAAAGCCCCGATTATTCCAATACCCTTGACAACTTCCATAACTTAAACGGTATGGATCAATAATATCAAAAATATGCCATGTATTCTCAATATACCCGTCCCGAGACACCTCAAGAACAACATCCCCGACCACTTTCGAATCGCCTTTAACTGCTTTAGGATCATCATCATGTTTGGGCCAGTTTGGAAACTCCCGTACTTCAGCACTGAGCAATAAAAAATTACCGTTAGGAAATACGTTTATTGAATGGTGAGTCAATTCTGCATCTATCGCAATACTATCCTTTGGTGGCTCTTTATCCCTCCATTTCCCAGCAACGTGCCACCGGCAAACTTCATCTCCAGTAACAGTCGTTTCGATTAAAACTCCTGCACTAGTGAGCGAAAATAATAGGTTACCATTCGGCAAAATTCTTATATCCTGGGTAGGATGGCCAAACTCAAGATTTAACTGTTTTTCTCCTGCCTGATCAATGCCAATAATCCAACCCATACTTGCAGAATTTTCTACAATATCACTCGGCCGCACGTTAAAAACCATCATGCCCGGTTCACGTTTCTCCTGAATGCAAGTTTCGATACGACAAGGAGGTAGAGTTGAAATCGTCATTTCCAGGCCTTTTTTATACAAATAACCAAGCAGGGATCCAGGAAGGCAAAATTTCAGGAAGCCAGTATGACATCCAAGATGGATACCACAATAGATCAAGAATACGATCGTAAAAGCCGACCATCATGAACCACCCCCCAAAGGAATAGCCTAAAGCAATGCGCCAATGGTATGAACTCCAACGAATTAAGTAGAAAAAAATAAAAAGTGGCAGCGCAATTTTTTGCCCAACCACCAACATTAATAAAATCATTACAAGAAGATATCCAAAAAATATCAAGGCTTTGCCAAGCACAGCTTTTTCACTAGCAAATAGCAATGCTTTCGGAAAACTTCCATGCCTTTTAATCTCGCCAACAAATTGTCTACCATCAAAGAGAATAATAAAAAGCACCATTATTAAACCAGGAACAGCAGACATGAGGGGAAACTCTCGAACAGACTCTGGCCAGGAATCAGCTTTAATTCCAGCCCAACAAAAAAGAATTAGTAATACACACGCAAAAGGAAGTGAAATGAGTGGATTTCTTGCTCCCCCCTCAGAAGCCTCTTCCCTCACCTCTTCTCCTATGTTTTGTTCATTTCGCAATGTCTCATATTTATTCTTTGTAATGCCTCGCGCGGAGAGAAAAATAGTGATTGCGATCAGGGCAATGACAATAAGGACTACAGGCCGAGCCAACCAGCTATAACCATCATAAGCACCCATACTTATTTGAAATGCATTTTCCATAATATTACCTAAAATGAGTGCCAGGATTAACGGAGGTCTCGGCCACCCTCCTCGTTTCATCACAAATCCAACAATACCCATCGTAAGACAAGTGATCCAATCACCGAGCGAGGATGACCCAAGCCAAGCTCCTAAAAATACAAATAAAATTACACCGGGCACAATCAAATGACCTGGTAAAAAAGCTATCTTCGCAACTTGCCTACTCCAAACCATCAATAAGCCGGCGACTAGTATATTAGCAATAACAATCGTCCATACCATGCTGAAAGTAATATGTAACTCAGAGGTCAACATATCAGGACCGGGCTTCAACCCTTGCATTAATAGCGCCCCCAGCAAGATGGCTGTGCCTAAACTTCCTGGTATGCCAAACGCAACAGTTGGTATGAGTGAGCCGCCTTTGGTTGCATTGTTTGCCGCTTCAGGGGCAATAACCCCACGAATATCACCAAATCCAAATTTTGATTTATCTTTGGCACTCTGAACCGCATGCCCGTAAGCCACCCAATCGACGATCGCTGCCCCTAGCCCAGGTAACATACCTACATAAGTACCAATGGCCGCACATCTAAGAGCTAACCACCAATTCCTAAAGACGTCTTTAACGCCTTCTAACATTCCACCGCCACTCGCTTGATCTTTGGGTATCCTTGAAATTGAAATATTTCGGATGGCAAGTTCCATAAGTTCTGGGATTGCAAATAATCCCAAAACAACTGGAATCAGTGGCAAATTGTCTAAAAGGTAGTCTGTCTCAAAATGGTATCGAGGAATTGATTCAGCTTCGCCATATCCAATCGTAGAGAGTAAAATTCCTAAAGCAGCCACTGTTAAGCCTTTAAGCACTGATGCCCCGCTTAAAGAGCCGACCATCGCAAGACCTAACAATCCAAGAATAAAGAGTTCAGGCGATGCAAAAGATTTAATAATGGGCAGTATAATTGGCAGGGAAACAGCTAAAATTATCGCGCCGAAAACTCCGCCAAGCGCTGAGACCGTAAAAGCTGCACCAAATGCTCGTGCCGCCTTTCCCTGCTGGGCGAGCGGATATCCATCCAATATTGTGGCTTGAGAGGCCGCAGTTCCGGGTATACCCAACATAACGGATGCTATGGTGTCGCTAGTAGATGTCACAGCAAACATCCCTAATAACAAAGCAAAAGCAGGAACGGTATCCATCCCAAACGTGAAAGGTAACAAAAGCACTAGGCCAATCACACCTCCTAATCCAGGAACCGCCCCCAGCCATATCCCGAGAAGACAACCCAAAATTAAGAAACCAATAGCCGGCCATTGAAAGACAAGGTAAAGACCTTCAAACAGTGCTTCTGTCATACCTGAACATCCACCTATTTGTATCGCAAGAATTGCCGATCAGCGACGTCATTTAAGATGCAAAAATATACATCCATAAAACGACACAGCAGAACTCAAAGCCCGCTGCGCCGCAAATGTAATAAATCTATTTTTTCTTCTTTCCGCCCTTCTTCTTTTTCTTAGCCGTTAACTTTTTTAACCCAGCTAACGCAGCAGGTGATATATTGTTCCACTCTGTTAAAAGCCAACTAACTTCGTCGCCGACACCAAAATTTGGTGCGATCTTTTGAGCTTTTTTCCAACCAGCGATGAAACTTTTATCAGAAAGCGTTTTTCGATGTGCCGCTCGAAGTTCAGCTATCTTCGACGCACCAACGGCTTTAAGCGTATACATGCCAAAGGGTCGTGAGTTAAATTTCGACAACCATTTATAAGCTTCCCACAGTGGTCCCTGAGGGGACTTTCCTGAATGTGTCTCTTTATAAAATTCACTAAAATGTCTTATCTTGCCATACATACCCGACATAGTATCGAATTTACCGTCGGCTCCTAAAGGTGAGTGATAATATAAAGCCGTGGCCTCACCTGATTTTAAGATTGTATCTTTGTAAAATGCATAATACCCAGTAGATCCTGTCGAAAGGAGCCCAATCTCTTTGGCGCGGATAGCTGCATTCATCTTTGGTTGTCCCCGATACCCTGGAACATAACGATAATCAACACCCATAATTCTTAAAGGCAACCGAGCCCATATGCCTAGACCATCAGTTGCGCCCCGCCCTCCTACGATCATCTTCTTAACCTTGAGAAGGTCAGAGGCTTTCTTTATTCCCGGAGGGAAATCCGATCGAGCAATCGTTAAATAAGAGGAAGCCCCCGCTCCAATTACTGCTATCTTACCAAGATCAAAACGAACACCCCGAAGTTTAAGTAATTGCGCCATCTGCTGAGATGTTCCCCACAGCACCGTTAATCCATTCGGTTTAGCTTTTTCGGCAAGGAAATTCATTCCTTTTACACCGCCGGCGCCAGCGACATTTTTAATTACCATATTAGTGCCTTTACCGAGATATTTTTTCATATGGGTAACAAACAACCGACCCGAGCGAGTTAGTCCACCGCCAGCACCGGCATTAACAATGACAGTCACATCTTTGCCATCATAAAAGCCTGCCCCCGCAGTAGATATATTGATGGCACCCAGAACCACGATACCGGTAATAAATAATTTGATTGCCTTCGACTGAAGCATAGTAATTTCTCCCCAATAAGTTTATGAACGTCTAGCTTATAATAGATCAATACTCTCTTCAACAAAGGCTTTAAAATACAATTTATTAAGAAATTTTTCTTTGAATGACATATTGCAGCGATCCATAAACTAGCAAAATAATAATTGAGGCAGCGGCTGCATAAAGATCGGGAATAACTAAACCTATCCCCGCAACTGCTAGCAATATTCGCTCATGCAATACCAGATTCTTATGGAAATATGCCTCCAGCGCTCCTGCTATTAAAATTAATCCAGCAGCTGCAGTTATGAAAGATATGAGAATTGAATGCCATGGACCAACCATTAACAACTCAGGACCATATACAAAAGCAAAGGGAACTATAAACGCAGCTAAAGCAAACTTTACTGCCATAATGGCAATCAATAACGGATTATCTTCAGCGATCGAGGAAGCGGCATAAGCCGCAACCGCCACGGGTGGAGTAAGCGCCGACATGACGGCATAGTAAAAAACAAACATGTGTGAAGATAATGTGGGGACACCAATTTGCGACAAAATTGGTGTCATCAATGCTGCAGATAAGATGTATGCGCTAGGTGTAGGCATGCCGAGCCCCAATACAACCGTTAGACCCGCCGTTACTAATAACGTCAAAAACATCTGTCCATCGGTAAGATCATTTACAAGATGAGCAAATTTCCCAGCAAGCCCGGTCATTGTCATGCCGCCGATTATCAACCCGGCAGCAGCACATGCACCAGCAACGGGTGCCATCCGATAACAAGTTTCACTGAGTACTTTTGCCAGTCGAATTGGACCAATTCTCGTGCTAGCCTTAAACAGTGAAACAGCTAATACAGTGATTGACCCCATAATGCCAACCATAGTCGGGGTATATCCCATTATTAATGCCCCAGTTAAAACCGCAAGCGGTACAATAAATAACCAACCGCCTTTTACAGTCTGCAGGAAGGATGGAATTAAGTCGTCATCTAATCGACCAAAACCTTGCCGTAAACATGAGAAATGAACCTGAGAGTAAATTGATAAATAATACAAGACTGAAGGGATAATAGCGGCAATAGCAATTTGCAAATATTCAAGGCCCGCAAAATCAACCATTAAAAAAGCGGCCGTGCCAAGCACAGGAGGAACAAAACTACCTCCCGTAGAAGCTGCAACCTCGATTGCACCAGCATGGGCACCCCTGTAACCCAAACGCTTCATAATAGGAATAGTAATTGAACCGGTTGTAACGACATCCGACGTAGGGCTGCCCGATAGCATTCCATACATACCAGACGAAATGACAGCAACTTTAGCCGGACCCCCAGGACTTCTTCCACTTATCGCCGCAGCAAAATTAAAGAAAAAATCTCCTCCCCCGCAGGCATGAAGAACAGTTCCAAACATCACAAACATAAAAGCGTAAGTCGCAGCAACCCGCACAGGGAGCCCAAATATACCATCCGTAGTAAAAACCGTAATCTCAATAAAATGAAGATAATCAATTTTACCATGCTGGAGAACACCTTCAAGGAGATGCCCAAACAAATTATAAGCTACAAAAATAAAAACGATAGTCGTAAGACCTAAGCCAGTTGTTCGCCTCGTGATTTCAAGTGTTAGTATAAAGACAATCGTGCCAAATATCACATCTAGTTGAGTCAACTCATCAAGCAAGACGATACGACTCACAATGGCTTGTGATTGAATGCCAAAATATATCCCAACAGCTACACATGACAAAGCCAAGCAAAGATCAATGAAAGATGGTTTATCCGGATTTGAAGTCGCGAAAGATCCGGTGGTTAAAAATGCTAATGCTCCAATACCGGAGAAAAAAAGAACAGATAACGTCCAAGGTGAAATAATAATAAGCGTAGCAGCAACAATTACATAGGCACCTATCAAGGTCGCAAATGGTGTAAATATTAGCTCATAAATACCTGATGGACGCCTCCTGGCACCAACAGAGAACCAGGTTTGCAGTGTAAACAAATTTGATAAATTCATAATAATTGACCAACGACAATTATGTGCAACTGCAAATCGCACATAATTGTCTTAGCTCGAAATTAGAATTTTCTTATAACAGTCCTTTTTCTTTAAAATATTTTGCCGCTCCGGGATGGTGTGGCGCGTTTCCTTTCTGAGAAAGAACTTTTGGCGTCGCCGTTTTCTTGATCAAACGATGAGACTTATTTTTAAATGTTTCAATTTGTTCAACCATAGCTTTTGTAATTTGATAAGCCAATTTTGAATCCATATTAGCATTCACAACAATCGCCGCTCCCATGCAAACGCTAACCGCTCCATTGGGTGTCCATTTATATTCACCAGGTTTAACCTTGCACACCTCACCACCAAATTTTTTAGCGACTTTCGATGCCACGTCAGGTCCATAACTTAATAAGATAGGCGACGAATTTTTTGCAATTTCACGAACACGCGGATGATTATATGAAATACCAAAATTAGCTACATCAATCCGACGATCCGACATCAGTGATACAATTTCTTTAGATGCAGCATGAACAACTTGGCCACCCCAAGACTTTATATTACCACGTGAAGCCCCCAATAACGTCATGGCGGCCTCGCCGACATCGGCATCCATATTACCTCGTCGGTTAATAGCAATCCGGATAGGCAACTTCTTTTTTACAATATCAGCGAATGATTTAATGCCGTGTTTATCTGCAAATGACTTGCTCACCGCAAAAAAACTTTGCTGAAAGCGCGATGCAGGTGTATAGACTCGAAAAAGAACTCGAACATTCTTTATCGCACTTTTAAAGGGTTTAGCCCCTTTAACAGCTGCATTTAGTTCTCCATCTGTCGCCAGTCCCATTGGAACTTTTCCACGCGAAACCAGTGGGACATTAGCTAAACCGCCAGACGAGGTTTGGTAAGTCACAGTGGAACCAGGATAAGCCTTCGCAATGGCCGCGTCTATTCCACCTCCAATCCGGGACCAGAGACCCCCTGGGCTCGCACCACTCAGCGTTAAGTTATATTTTTGAGTATTACCTGTCGCAGTTATGCCTATTAATATGGCGCCCGAAACAACAACTCCTATAAATATTTTTCTAGCATACATGATAGATCCTCTCCTTTGAAAAATTTAGTTATTAGTTTATAGTATCTTTTCTTTCTCTGAAACAGCCCATAATTTTTTTAAATTCTTTCGATCTAGCTTTTCGCGATCCGTTTTTGGCAAATCACTTACAAATGATAGTGAGGTTGGTATCTTGATAGAAGTTAGGTTATCCTTGCAATGATTAATAATCAGAGACGGCTCCAAATCACAGCCGTCTCGCAATACAACAAGAGCTGCGACACTTTCTCCATAAAGATTATCCTCTAGACCAATGACCGCGGCCTCTGCAATCCCTGAAAGTTTCAATAGTGTATTTTCAATTTCAGCAGGCGAGATGTTAATACCACCACGGATGATTAACTCCTTTTGTCGGCCGGAAAGGAATAAAAATCCGTCCTCGTCTAGATGACCCATATCACCGGTTAATACCCGCCCTGTAGCTGAAATTTTCTTCTCACCGTCTTCCCCCAAGTATTTGAACTCAGTATCTGAATGAGGTCCTAGTTCGATATGACCTATCGAGCACGGTGGTAATTTATCTCTTTCGTCATTTACGATGGTTAAATTCTGATAGGGCAAGGGTTTGCCAACGGAACCCTTCTTCCTGCAGTTTTCATGACTAGCAGATATCCATCCCGTCTCGCTTGACCCGTAACCTTGTGAAATTTGGATATCATACAATTCCTCGAACTTTTGCCAGTCGGCTAGCAATAACGGAGCCGAGCTTGAAGTAACAAAGCGCAAGTGGGGAATTCGGCCGCCCTTAATTTCCGATGGCTTATTAATCAGCATATTTATTGTTGTTGGATTACCTACCGCAACAGTAACTTTATGATCCCTAATCCAGTAAAAAAACTGACTTGACGAAAATTTACGAGCCAGTATCAGGGTGGCACCAACCGAAACTGTACCCAGAGCGCTAAGGACTTGTGCTGACATCCAGTTAAAAGATCTAAAATCAAGAATGCGATCATTTGTACTTAGATTAAAACCCCTGGCCACCTCGGTAGCATTTTCAAATAAGTCCCGAAAATTATACATTACACCCTTTGGTTTAGATGATGTGCCAGACGTATAAAAGATAGAGGCTATATCATCTAACTCATTAACCGGGGAACCTAGACTTTCGAATTGCGAACTGGAAAAATTGCACAATTTCTCAAAAAAGGTTCCTTTTATCGGTTTTTGAAAATCCCCCAAAGGGACCGTCTGAATATTTTGAATTGAATTAAGCTCAAGTCCTTCCTCGTCGTCAAATAGTATCAGTTTGGGTTTAATTGAATCGATTATTTCATCTAAAAAGAGCGCATTCATCTCAACATGAATTGTACAAATTGTTAGCCCATAGAACATTGTGCCAATATACGTTAGCAAGTGCTCTATAGAGTTATTTGACATCAAAGCTATACGGTCATTCTTTACAAACCCGTTGCGGTTAAAAAACTCAGAAATTTTGCAGCATGTTTGAAAAAATTCGCGATACGTAATCGATCTATTTTGATCAACACTTCGGATAAAAGTTTTATCAGAATTAGTTTCTGCTTGGGTTGCTACCCAATAATAAAGACTATTATTTTCTGTAATGCCCATAGCCGATTATTAAAAAACTCGGAACGATAGTCGTTCACATCGCTCCGATTTAATCACTTTATCTGCCTGTTCTGGCCAAAGAATGAACCCAACCATGCATATAACTTTTTGCATGTTTGATTTGATCATCTGTCAAAAAATCTTCTGGCTTAACTTTATCAACAGGATAAACTGGGCGATGAAAATCCTGCTCAAAACCAAATGGAACAGTAGCATCAATACCCATACCGCCTTCAAATTCAGTGTTAGAGGCTGTCCATGCCTTATCCCCCGCAGTCATTCTTTCCGATGGCATAAACGTTTGTCCTCGACCTCCGGGGATCGGATTTAAAATATCTGTCCTTGGATTTACACGTGTAGTCAAGTTCCACATGATATCATCCATAGAATAAATATCCACATCTTCACTTACCGCTATCGCCAGACGCATCCCTTGTGAGCATGATAATATGGCGGAAAGAAAATTCCTCTGCCAGCCCTCCTCAATTCGGTTCCGCTTTTTCACCTGGATTATGCAGCCGCCCCAATCAGTCATGCTATACGGTATATGACAATCCTGTATTATCCCGGGCTGCAGTCGATCACATAGCTCATAGATAGCTGACTCTCGAACGGTTGTATCAATATTGGCATCGTCTGAGGTGTGTACACCAAGCGGAAAAATTACCGGCTTCCCTTCAGGCTTCCGCATGGTGATGCCCGTGACATGAAAGGTTGGCGCCTTGTAGGCCTTACCCATATAACCCGCCCATTCTGGGTGGAAAAAGGTTTTACCCTGAACACCTGCCTCCTCAGATTCAATAGTTTCATATCTTTTATCTCTAGGATGAAGATAGCCTTCTAAAACATATTCAGAATCCGCTAATGTCAATGCGTCAATTGTCTGACACTTTACTAATCGAATTGGGCTACCCTGCACGGCACCAGCCATGCCTATTTCGTCGCAACCCTTTGGTAAAATAGCATAATCGAAACCAGATCCCGCCAATAAGGTACATGCCGGAGGAACGCCAAAGCACATGGTTAAAGGGATCGGTTTTTCATCATGGTAGTTTGCAGTCATTATTTGCCACATATGTGAACCTGGCGAAATCTGAAACGTGCCGATGTTACCCCAGCGAAAGTTCATTCGATTATAGCCAATATGGCTGCCTCCATCGAAATAGTCGCCAATCACGCAAGAGATACCTGAGCCAACGGTCTTATCAATTGTTTCAAGCTCGGTGTGTCGAATGGCAGTAATCCACTTATTTACATCGAGATCATCTGTTATTATATGCTCTTGCGCAGGAGCTTCAGACTGAGAAATTTCTACCGGTGGAAGCGGATGGGTTAACGCATATGCCAACTTCTTGGTTCGATCAACCGGACCCTCCCAATTAAACATTTTTTCAATGATGCCTATATCTGAAAACAGATTTGTTACCGCTCTTGCGTGAGGCATTCCTTTCACATTCTCAAACAATATAGGGGGGCCTCCATCTAAATGTTTTTGGAGACCAGTAATTTCCAAGTTAGGATCAACTTCTTTCTCTGTCTCTATTAAATCACCCTCTTTTCGCAACCAGTCTAAAGTTCCACGTAAGCTGGTTAAATTTTTCTTGCTCATCTATTCATCCTCACAAATACGATAATTATTGCTAATTGATATCTTATTGATGTTATCAGTTCAACACGTCTTAAACTAAAAGGAGGGTCATTTAGAAAATATTTTTCCTATCGCAGAAAACTCTGCCCAAGAACCAAAAAAAATCACCTATTCCAAATTATTTTTAATGTAAAAATATTAAATGCTACTAAGCAAGCTGAAGGTGAACTCAAGAAATGAAAAATTTATTTCAAATTAACAATGCTGATTGATCAACTGAAGGTAAACCCGCGGCATTCCATGCCAAGAGACCATCTTTAACATTATAAACATCAGTAACACCATGTGCTATGAGACGCTCTGCTGCCTCTCTTGAACGACGGCCTGTATGGCAAATTACCATAACTGCTTGAGTTTCCATTTCAGCGACGAACACAGGGTCAAGCTTTGAAAGTGGCATCGCCGTCGCACCAGGAATCCATTCTATCTCCAATTCTTCGGGCTCTCGAACATCCAGCAAAATGGCTTCACCGCTCGCCGACCACGAACTTGCAAGTTTGGCATCTATCTCAACCACCTTGCCAAAGGTTGGTCTTATAACAATGGCTTCTTGGCTGGGCATTAATTTACCTATTATTTTATGTTCATAATATAATTATATAATATTTTTTTGTCAAATATATTTATTTACATATTTATCATGTATTAATAATTTTACAACAGTGTTAATTTGATTTACAAAGCCTAATTAACGCCAAACCAAACACAGAGGACAATAATAAAATGAAAACTTATTCAACCCTTTCACTAATAACACTCTTAAGTTTATTAACAATTCTATCGATCACCCCCTCCTTAGCTTCGCCTAAAGACGGTGTACACCGCGTAGTGATCCACGTTGATGACAACGACCCAAAACGTATGAATATGGCTTTAAACAACGCCGCCAACGTTGATGCATACTATAAAGCAAAAGCGGAACAAGTTCAGATTGATGTTGTAGCGTATGGTCCAGGTTTAATGATGCTTCATGCAGCAAAATCACCAGTAAAAAAACGGATTATTGGTTTTGGTCAAAATTTTGACAATATTTCCTTTAAAGCCTGTGGAAATACCCATCGAAAAATGAGTAAAA
Organism: uncultured Rhodospirillaceae bacterium; assembly: GCA_964643045.1. Taxonomy (GTDB): domain Bacteria; phylum Pseudomonadota; class Alphaproteobacteria; order Rhodospirillales; family UBA2165; genus TMED23. Next base: position 2,109 of record CAZXSC010000043.1, on the reverse strand, counting down.
AGGCCGGAAAGAAGGTAGCCTTGCTACCCCAAGCGAAATTGGTTCCTTCTGGCGTTGTCCACATGATAATAAGACAAGAACAAGGCTGGAGCTACATCCGACCATAATAAATTCGCCGATAAATTGGCGGTTTGCAAAGCCGCTATTTTCAAAAATCTAAATCGGCTTGAATTGTGGTTATACCTTTTACTGCGCAATCTTCGTCAGCCTGCCCCCCTGGTGCACCCGAGACACCTATTGCGCCAATTAGTTCACCACCCGCTCGTATTATAACACCTCCGCCAAGCATCAAGGTGCCTTCAACATGGCGAACACCGGAGGCTGCTCTTCCTGCCTGTGTATTTCTTGCCAAATCGACCGTATTAGTTCTGAAACTAACAGCAGTATATGCCTTTTTACGAGCCACTTCTGGTGTGTGAGGGCCCGCAAATTGATCCCGCAACATTACCTGCATATTGCCACCGCGATCAACGACAGCGACGGCTGCCTGGTAACCTAATTTACGACAGGCCTCCATCGTCGCTATAGCAACTTTTAATGCCGCGTCCGGTGTCAAAGACTTCTGCGAGAATACTAGTGAATGCCCATCAGCCATAAGAGACCCAGAGAATAAGAATAAAAACATTGTTATTTGACAAAATATGGAGATCTTTTTCATGACAACCCCTTAAGCAATTAATTCTTTGGCTTAAAGCCAATTTTTTTCAACGCATCAATTAACATTGGCCAGAAAAATTCCTCGCCAGGATAACCGATGATACGAGCCACTTCTCGGCCACCATCCAAAACTATAAAGGTTGGTGTGAAATTTGGGAGTCGTAAATTAATCGAAGACGATGAAGAAATATCAGCAATATCAACACGCCGAAGAGGGGCATATTTACCTTCCAACGTGTTTGCATACACCAATCCAACCTCTTCATGCCAAGTTTCGCACCATTCACAACTCTCGGATTCTATCATCAAAAGTTCTGCCGAATTTGCTAATCTTGCGAAGCTAGTAAGGAAAAATACAAAAATGATTAAAATGATTGATGGCTGAGTCAAATGGGAACCGCCCTCTTATTAGTTATGCTTTTGTTTATTCTAAGCAATGCTTGCGAATTAACCAGCATTAATGCGATATTGCTCGCACATTTATTCTGTCTATCTCGTTTTATGCCGCCAGTTTTATTTCAGATATACATTTAATGAGAACCAAAGATTTTGAGAATTAAAGGCATTAAGTAATGGAAGAGTTATCAGTGAGCACCTTGGTCGCCAGCTTAGGGTTTTTTGTTGGCGTAGTTTTTGGTGCAACAGCCCAGCGTACTAATTTTTGCACTATGGGCGCCCTCTCTGATGTGATGTTCTTAAGTGACTGGAACCGTTTACGGGCATGGATATTAGCAATAGCTATAGCGATCACTTTCAGTCAACTACTACAACTAAGTGGGCTTATTAATCTTAGTAACTCCATTTATTTAACTCCAAATTTAGGCTGGGGTGGCGGTATAATTGGGGGTATTTTATTTGGCTTTGGTATGACCTTGGCCGGTGGTTGCGGCAATAAAACACTTGTGCGTTTAGGAGCGGGTAATTTAAAGTCGCTGATTGTCTTCATGTTTCTCGGAATTTTTGCTTATATGACACTGCGCGGATTTATAGGTCCTGCACGGCTTCAACTAGAAGGGTTAACCACGGTTGATCTCAAGTCAAAAGGGTTTTCAACTCAGGGAATTGATGAACTTTTAGGAGCTCTTCTGGGAGTTAATCAACAAACTATTCACCCTTTTCTCGCGGCTTTTATTTCTATCTTTTTGATCCTATTTTGTTTCAAAGATAAACAATTCAGAGATTCGCCGAAAAACATACTGGCCGGCCTCATTATTGGTATTCTTATCCCAGTGGCTTGGTACATAACAGGGGTAATTGGGAAAGACGACTTCGATCCTACTCCTCTAGCATCCCTCAGTTTTGTAGCTCCAAGTGGTGATAGCATCCAATACCTGATGACGTTTACTGGTTCGACAATCAACTTTGGTATAGCAACCATTGGTGGCGTCATCTCGGGCTCATTCCTGATGGCTAAACTGACTAGAGAATTTAGGATCGAATCTTTTTCATCAG
>CAZXSC010000042.1:0-21998 GCA_964643045.1 uncultured Rhodospirillaceae bacterium | reverse complement strand
GTCCGTTGGACAGCAAGCTTATGTAGGTCTCGGTGGTTACATGCTCTTCATAGTAACAATGAATTTTGGTATTGGCGCTATCTGGGCAGTCCCGGTTTCAGGTTTGATGTGCGCAATTATCTCACTACCGATTGCTTTCCTTGTATTTAGATTACGGGGGCATTATTTTGCTATCGGTACATGGGTTGTGGCCGAAGTTTTTTTGCTTGGTTTTGCACAAATTTCAACACTAGGCGCAGGTTCGGGAAAAAGTCTGCCCATATCAATCGTGAAGTCTATTTCAAGCAGCCGGGCGGGAAGAGATTCAGCAATCTATTGGACAGCATTATTTGTGGTTGTTTCCACTATCGCTATTGTTTATCTCTTGCTGCGTTCTCGCCATGGATTGGCTTTGACTGCGATCAGAGATAGTGAGGAAGCCTCAAATAGCCTTGGCGTCGACAATTTTCGAGCCAAATTATTGGTTTATATATTTGCTGCCTTTGGCACAGCGGCAATTGGTGCCCTAATATTCTTAACAAAACTCCGTATCAGCCCCAGCGCTGCTTTTGACATTAACTGGACAACAACAGTTATTTTTATCGTTGTTATTGGAGGAATAGGAACAATCGAAGGGCCTATTTTGGGGACAATTATATATTTTTTGCTTCGGGAACCTCTTTCCGATTACGGTTCTTGGTATTTGATATTATTGGGTGCAACTGCTGTTGTGGTCATGCTAAAAGCACCGCAAGGTATCTGGGGAATAATTACTCAGCGATTTGACTTACACTTCTTTCCTGTTCAAAGAAGACTAAACCTAAAACTTGAAGATTAACCTTATAAACGTTAAGGCTGCAAATTTAGATAAAGTTGAATTTTTCGGAGTATTCATATTTTTTAATTAGATGCCAGCTAGCGGATGTTTGCTTACCACCAAATCTCTCAGGCGCTCTTCCAATACGTGTGTATAAATTTGAGTAGTAGAAATGTCCGCATGTCCCAACAACTGCTGTAATGACCTAAGATCCGCACCATTGGCTAACATATGACTGGCGAATGAATGCCGCAGAACATGCGGTGATACACGCTTGGGGTCTATTCCTGCAGAAATTGCTAGGTCCTTCAATATTAAACCAAGGCCGACGCGAGTAAGGTGACCTTCCTTGGCTTTTGACGGAAACAAATAAAGTGATGAAGTACCTTTCTTTAAGAATTTTTGTCTGACATCCAAATATTCTGAGATAGCCTTAATTGCCGGTGCTGTAAGTAGCGCCATTCGCTCTTTGTTGCCTTTACCCTTCACCAACAGCATTTGCCCATCGCTCGTTATAGCTGTCTGTTGTAAACTTACCAGTTCAGAAACTCGCAACCCTGTAGCATATAATATTTCAACCAAGGCTATCAAACGAGCGCCAGATTTACCAGATTGCCGTCGAGCAACGGAGATCAATTTATTTACCTCACTCTCACTCAAATACTTAGGCAACGAACGAGCCATTTTTGGTCCACCAATCCTAGCTGTAGGATCGTCATCCCGGTAACGCTCGGCACATAAAAACTGGAAGAACTGCTTGAGGACAGACAGTTTACGTGCATGCGTTGCAGTTGCACGGCCCTTACTTCTCAGTTGTGCCAAATAATCGCGGATATTTTTTGTATCAGCAGCCTCTATATTCCGATTACGACGGGCTATAAATAAGCCAAATTCTATCAAGTCCCGTGAATAAGCTTCAATGGTGTTTCTCGATGCCCCACGTTCAGCGGCCATCATTTCGATAAACATTTCAACTCTGGGCGAAACTAATGAAATTTCTTTAGTGTATTTATATAGAACCATAAAATTGAGTATAGATTATAATTATTAACTACTCCTAATCATGCCTTTGAATAAGAACATTACTCGATCAGCTATTTAACCTACCGCTGAAATCTACTAGATTAAATAGTAAAAAAATTATTTATACTATTAGAGTCCAGAGGCTATAGCGGCTTCAATTGCAAGAGCACGTGCTTCAGACGTCAAGCCAACAAGATTGAGAGATGCAATAATTTTGCGTAATACTATTGGATTAATCTGTTTTGGGCCTAACTGGCCAAGGGTTAACAAGCTGATCAAAACCACTTCTCCTCTTTTTACTTCATGCGCAGATTGATTGAGCATTTGCCATAATGCTGATTGAGGCATAACTGTCGCTAATTGCGATGGTCCAGCAAGAAGAGCCTCCCATCGATGTCCGGGTACTTTATCACCTAGCGCTTCCAATAAATTAAAAAGTAATGTCGCACGCGCACGAACCGTCTCCATATCAACCTCTTTTTTTTCACCTCCCGCTGAGACTTTCCACCAGTTATCAAGTTTTAAACTATCCCATTCATCACTTGGGATTTGTCCCGTTAACCACGCCAAAGGAAACAGCTTGTCCCTAAGAACTCGAATTTCTCTATTTGTTGTGCTGGTTTGTTGTAACATATTGAACCACGTTATGGCTGTGGCAGCGTCGCCGGCGGCCAACAATGCTCTAACTGCCTCCGGGGCAAACCAAATTAGATCTTTATCCATAGCTAAATCTTTTAGAATCCTGTAATAAACGCGCGATGTTAATTCAAATAATCCAACCTCCCGAGCTAATTTAAATACTTCACTCAAGATTTCCACCTTTGCGCTAGGCTCATTTTCAACGAGCGCTCTTCGAAATAAAAGTGCTCGACTTACAGCTGAGCGCTCCGCTATCGCTTTTGAAACAGCATTATCAAGAACTTCTTGTGTAAAAGGAACACTGGCGTAAATCTGACGAAGAATATCTGTTTCCAATACACCTATTGCTTCAGCACGCTCTGCCGCATCAATTCGCAAAGCTGGCTCGGCATTTGGGCTGGTAGCAATAGTTTTCAACACCACTGGATTGGTAGTAGAAGTAACTCCCTTTAGCAATTTTACTTTAGCTGCGCGGATCATAGAAAAGTGAAGAGGCATCGGCTTAGACAATTCTGTAATCTTATACTCCTCAATGCCTATCAAGGAATTTAGTAAACCAAAGAATACGCCATCCTTTTCACCAGCTTCACGCAATAAATTAGCCCCTAAATTGGCTTGGGCCTGGTTCCCAGAAAGTGCCTGACAATAAATCAAGGCTTTTTGCCAATATGGCATATCCAACTTACGAATTTGCCGCATAACCAAGTCACAAGCGCGTGAGTTGTCGTTAGAAAGAAAGAGAGCATCCGCCTCATTTCTTAAAAGAATAGGATCAGTATCTCGGTTAGGTGCCATTTTCAGTAGGTTATATACCGCATCAATTTCCCCCATAGCAGACAAGCGTTCTATCCGCATAGAGAGTAATTTCCCATCTATGTCTACTTTAGGAATTGACCGTAAAGTTCCTTTGGGCCCTGGTTCATTGCCAGTTTGTATAAATTTACTTGGTGATTTTGCTACACTAAGTAATAAGCGCCGCATTAAAGAACGCATCGTTCGTGAAGAAGATTTAACTGGCAACTTTGGCAATAACATTTCGACAAGCGAGCGATTTGTGCCTTCCCACATGTTGTTCCCAAAACCTCCTTGCTCTTCGGTCAAAGTGCCGACCGAATCGCTATCGATTTCTTCGAGTTCCTCTACATTGATTTGGAGAGGAATTCGTGCACGAACTGACGGCGGTGGCAATTCCGATTTTTTTGGTACAGCAAAAGGCTTCATCTGAATTTTAGGTGGTTTTATTCCGGCTGAAGGTTCTATTTGTTTATTTGGGACCAATGGGGTGGGTTTTTTAACCTGTGTCTGAGCAATTACGACTGGGAATACCCCAAAAAATAGCACCGCAGCTAAGATCAATTCTAAACTTATTTTTCTGAGCCACATTTTTCTACTTGGGGAACTGTTCATTAGGTATAACTTTTTCAACTTCTACAACAGGAGCTGGGATATCCCATGTAGACAAAAACAATATAACCCCAGCAACAAGCAATAACGCAACTAGTCCTATCAATCGCGACAAATTTTTCATTAATTCCGGTTTCTCTCTAATCGTTAAATAGTGGTAAAAATCATTTTTGACTTCGTAAACGATTATTTACCACCTTATGCGGTAAATTAAAATGTATGATATACAGAAACTATGGCAATATTTCGGCAAATTTTAATTTTCTATCGAAACACCCTCAAATCAGCTGTAGCATAGTAAAGTATTATAATGAAACAAGAAATAACTAAACTACCAATTTGGTTGCAAGGAAAATTTATCGTCTTAGTTGGGCTAATGGGCTCTGGAAAGACAAAGTTAGGCCGAATTATTGCGTCTTCATTAGATCTACCATTTATTGATGCAGATATAGAAATCGAAAATGCAGCTGGTCACTCTGTGCGAGAAATTTTTGAGCGGTTTGGAGAATCTTATTTTAGAGATGGTGAGCGCCGCGTGATCAAACGAATACTAAACAATGAACCTGTAGTGCTGGCAACAGGCGGAGGGGCATATATGAATAACGAAACACGCAAAGAAATAAGTAAAAATGGGATAGCTATATGGTTACGTGCTGATCTTGATTTATTGTTAAAACGAACCAAAAATCGCAGTAACCGCCCTCTCTTAAACAAAGGTGATAAGAGAAAAATATTGGCCGGATTGATTGAAGAGCGCTATCCTGTGTATGCTGAATCGGATTTTGTTTTTGATGTGGGTGATGAGCCTGCTCAAGAGACTGCAAGAAAAATAATTAAGGAAATAATCAACCATATCGAAAAGGATGAAACCAATAAGAAGAAATAGAATGCCTAGATTTGAATGTATAAACGTCGCCCTAGGAGCACGCGCTTATGAAATAGTTATCGGGAGCCAGCTACTTCCTGAAGCGGGTAATTTAATAAAGCCGATAATTCGTGGTAATCGGGTTATCATTGTGTCAGATCAAATTGTTGCACCTCTTTATTTAAATACTTTGGTAAACTCCCTAAAATCGGCGGAGATAAATGTTGAGAAAATAATCCTGCCCCCGGGCGAAAAGACAAAAAGTATTAAACATTTTGAAAACCTAGTTGACGATATTTTAACTATGAAAATCGATCGAAACGTCGCACTCGTAGCATTAGGCGGTGGCGTCATCGGTGATTTAGTTGGCTACGCTGCTGCATCTATCTTACGTGGCGTTGACTTTATACAAGTACCCACCACGTTGTTATCACAAGTTGACAGTTCGGTAGGCGGCAAAACGGGCATTAACACACCCCAGGGGAAAAATCTGATTGGAGCCTTTTACCAGCCACGGATGGTCATAACGGATATTGATACACTAGACAGCTTACCTGAAAGGCAAGTTCTGGCGGGTTACGCAGAAGTTGTAAAGTATGGTCTAATCAATAACCCTGAATTCTTCATGTGGCTGGAAGAGTGTGGTGTCGAGTTATGTACCGGCCAAAAAGATTACCGACGTAAAGCCATATCTATTAGTTGCGACTCAAAGGCCAAGATTGTGATTGCGGACGAGACTGAACAAAATTCTCGGGCACTACTAAATCTTGGCCATACATTCGGGCATGCCCTCGAAACAGAAACAGGTTTCAGTGATAAACTTTTGCACGGTGAATCGGTTAGCCTCGGAATTTGTATGGCTTTTGATTTGTCTTTGCGATTGGGATTATGCGGTGAAGAGGAGGTCAAAAGAATCAAAAATCATTTTGCGGCGGTTGGCTTGCCAACAAAACTAGCCGATATCCCCGGCATAAGTTGGAACAAGGATACCCTCCTGAAACATATGTTGTCCGACAAAAAAACTAAAAATGGTAAAGTTAATTTTATCCTAACAAGGGGTATAGGGAAAAGCTTCATAACCGGCGATGTAGATATGAAAGATGTTGGTAAAACTATTGAGCAATCTATTCAGTAGAGGTAGGTTTGTCCAATTATGATTATTACGCTTGTAGCTATTGTTGTTTTACTGGTCCTATCTGCCTTTTTCTCTGGTTCAGAAACAGCACTGACAGCTGCTTCTCGCCCTCTTATGCACCAACTCGAATCGAAGGGCAATAAGCGAGCCCAGACTGTGAATAAACTGCAAAAACGAAAAGGGCGGCTTATTGGTGCCATTTTAATCGGTAACAACTTAGTTAATATCTTAGCTTCTGCATTGGCTACCAGTTTGTTAATAGGATATTTCGGAGAAGCAGGTATTGCATTTGCAACAATTATTATGACAGCCCTTGTGGTAATGTTCGCCGAGATATTACCAAAAACTTATGCACTGCAAAATGCAAATCGAACCGCATTAAATATTGCTTCCACTATTCGCCCGATGGTTTTTCTTCTATCACCTGTGACCTTCGCTACTCAACGGATGGTAAGGTTTACTCTCAAACTTTTAGGTATTCGACTTGATAGTAATGAAGACTTCATCACGAAATCTGATGAATTACGTGGAGCGATTGAACTTCATCAAAGTGAAGAAGATGACGACCAAACCGTACAAAACGAACGGGCTATGCTACGTAGTGTACTGGACCTTTCTGAAGTGGAAGTAGGCGAAATTATGGTTCACCGGAAAACTATTACCATGATCAACGTAACTGAGTCAGCAGAAGAAATCGTTAACCAAGTTCTGGCTAGTCAGTACACTCGTTTGCCGCTTTGGCGTAATCAACCAGACAATGTGATTGGCGTTATCCACGCAAAAGAAGTTCTGCGTGCAATATATGATAATAAGGGTAATTTTAATATCGATATTAATTCCCTAGCGTCGGAAGCATGGTTTATTCCCGAAACAACACGCTTATTAGATCAACTGCAAGCGTTCCGAGATAGGCATGAGCACTTTGCTTTGGTTGTTGATGAGTATGGCAGCCTTAAAGGTGTTGTCACTTTGGAAGATATTTTAGAAGAGATAGTTGGAGATATTGCCGACGAACACGATATAAGTCTTCCAGGCCTTCGCCCACAATCAGACGGTTCAATTATCGTTGATGGTAGCTTCACCATCCGAGATCTTAATCGGCATCTTGAGTGGAACTTGCCAGACGAACAAGCCTCAACTATTGCGGGAATTATTTTGCATGAATCAAGACGCATTCCCGAGGTGGGGCAGGCATTTATGTTCTTCGGACTGCGTTTTGAAATTTTACGTCGCCAACGTCATCAAATAATGACTATTCGCATCACTCCTCCAAACAAACCATAAACATAGCTGGAAATGATAGCGTTCAAACCTTGAAGTTAAATAATGGATAACCCGTGCCCTATTTGCCAAATATATACTTGGAAGTAAGATCTTCCTGCTTCACCAAGTTAGTTCAACCGTAGTCTTGGAGAAATAATATGCCGCTACCACCGCCAAAAAAACGAAAATTAATACACACCCGAGCGATCCAATGCATGGGTTATGAACGTGAGGACGGATTATGGGATATCGAAGGCCGAATAACTGACACGAAAACTTATAGCTTTGACAACCTAGATCGCGGCGAAGTCAACGCCGGAACGCCTGTCCACGATATGCTGGTCCGCTTAACGATTGATACCAGCCTCGTCGTTAAAGAGGCAGAAGCGATCACGGAGGCTGCGCCTTTCAATATTTGTCCTGTCATGAATAACAAAATAAAGAACTTGGAAGGGCTAAAAATCGCCAGCGGGTGGAGACAAAGTGTTCGGGAAACTTTGGGAGGGATAAAAGGTTGCACTCATATTAATCAATTGCTTACCGGCCCGCTTGCAGCAACTGCCTATCAGGCCATCATCCCGAGGGAAGATCGTACAAAGGTCCGAGGTAAAAGAGATTCAAATGAGGATAAAATACGGCCATTACTTATAGATACATGTCACGCGTTTGACGCGAGTGGTGAGAATGTTAAGCGCCTTTGGCCAAAATTTTACGAAGGAAATAATGAAACAAACTAGTTATCTATTATTTGTTCTCATTTGACACTTGCTTGTCAGTGAACAAAATTTGCCATATTACAAATATAATGGACGATACTGAAGAAAATTTGAGTGTTTCTCCCCCTAAAATGTCGGATAAAGATCGCCGACCCTGTGACTGGGTTGGTTGCGAAGCTAAAGGAGAGCACCGGGCGCCAAAATCAACGGATCTGATCCGAGATTATTATTGGTTTTGTATAAAGCATGTTCGCATTTACAATTGTTCTTGGAACTATTATGAAGGCATGTCGGATGAAGAAGTTGATGATATTATTCGTTCAGATACGACTTGGAATAGGCCAACGTGGCCGTTAGGTAATCTTCGGGCTGATAGAATCAAAAAAAATGACTATCATTCTCTCAACTGCGAAGACATTGGACTGAGTTGTGAGAAAATTAGCGATTCTTTTGGTTTTTTTTCCAATGAGAGGTCTAGCACAGGGTCTGTGAACGATAATTCTACAGGTTCACTTTCGGCAAAAGAGAGAAAAGCACTCTCAGTTTTGGGTTTTGACACCCTGAAACCTATTAAGGAGCTCAAGGGGCGTTATAAGCTGCTAGTTAAAAAGTTCCATCCGGATGTTACCGGTGGAAATAAGGAATCAGAAGAAAGATTAAAACAAATTAACGAGGCCTATAAAATCATTTTGACCAAATTAGCAATTACTTAATTTTGAATATAAGCCTTTGACTGCCGTGGCATTATAACTAACAAGCGGAAAAGAATAAGATGAACGATAACACTTTAAATTTGACGGGTTTATTCCCACTTGATGCTCCCGATATCTCTATTTCAGCTTGCCAAACATTTGGCATTGACACAGACATGGAAGTTCCAGCTTTCAGTGAAGGCAACGAATATGTTCCAATTGTCGACGACGCCTACCAATTTGATCATGACACTACGCTAGCTATATTAGCCGGTTTTGCCCACAACCGCCGGGTAATGATCCAAGGATATCATGGTACCGGGAAATCTACCCATATTGAGCAAGTTGCAGCCAGAATGAACTGGCCATGCATTCGCGTCAATCTAGACAGCCATATTAGTCGTATAGATTTAATAGGGAAGGATGCCATCGTCATCAAAGACGGTAGCCAGGTAACAGAATTTAAGGAAGGGATCTTACCGTGGTGTCTGCAAAACCCAGCGGCTCTCGTTTTTGATGAGTATGATGCTGGCCGCCCGGACGTTATGTTTGTTATTCAGCGCGTGCTTGAGGTCGAAGGTAAATTGACGCTATTAGACCAAAGTAAAGTGATCAAGCCCCACCCATATTTTCGTCTTTTTTCAACTTCAAATACTGTCGGTCTAGGAGACACTACTGGCCTATATCACGGTACACAGCAAATTAACCAAGGGCAAATGGATCGGTGGAATATTGTGACTACCCTCAACTATTTAGAACACGATGCCGAGGAATCAATTATTCTCGCAAAAGTGCCTGCTTACAATACCACCGAGGGTCGGGACACCGTAAAGAAAATGGTCGAACTTGCCGATTTAACAAGATCAGGTTTTGTAAATGGCGATATATCGACTGTCATGTCTCCCCGCACTGTTATTATTTGGGGTGAAAATGCCCAAATATTTAATGATTTAGGTTTTGCTTTTCGCTTAACTTTCTTAAACAAATGTGACGAAATTGAGCGACCGGTAATCGCTGAATATTATCAGCGCTGTTTTAGTGAAGAATTACCAGAGTCCGCTGCTAACGTGAGCCTGTCATAACGCAAACAATATGAGGAGTGATTATGTCTTCAGATCAGGAAAATCAGAACCTGATCAAACGCGTCACAGAGGCGGCGGTCAAGGCAGTCGCGGCGCGAGACAATGTGACGGTAGCGTTTGCGCCGGGTGCTCATGGTATTTCTCAAACTGAAGAAGGCAGCCAGGCCCGACTACCCACACCGATACGATCGTTTGGCGAAGAAGACTTGAATGTATTGCGCGGCGAAGCTGATGCTGTCGCGCTCAGATTACGCTACAACGATACTAACACCTATCATCGTCAACTCCCCATGGGAGGAAGTAGTGCTGAGCTTTTTGATATTGCGGAGCAAGTTCGCGTCGAGGCTCTTGGTTCAAAAATACTTGCCGGAGTTTCAAAAAATTTGGATGAGTATCACGAAGCCCGCTGCAAAGAGAAAGGATTTCATTTGGTAACTGATAGAGAGGAATCACAGATTGCAGATGCAGTTGGTATGTTATTACGTGAAAGATTAACTGGCAAACCATCCCCCGAATCGGCGTTACCCTTGATAGAGACTTGGCGTTCATGGGTCGAAGAAAAAGCAGGAAAAAGGATAAACGAACTTAAAGTTAATTTACATGATCAAGAAGAGTTTGGTGAAACCATAAGAGATATCTTGGATGACCTCGAACTTCCCTCAACCACGGATGGACAAAGTGAGGGAGATTCAGGAGATAAAGATAACCAGGATGACTCTGATGAAGAGAATTCTTCAGAGGACTCGGAAGTTGAACAAGATAGCCAAGATGATGATAGTGGTGGTGAAGATCTAGATTTCGAGGGACTTGATCCCGATTCCCTTGAAGACATGGAAGATATGGGTGAAGAAGGAGAAGAAACCGAGGAAGATCTTTCTTCGGAAATGCGAGGAAAACCGCAACGACCGGAATTTGGTGAAGGAAAGGTCAACAGCTATCGGACATTTACTACAGCCTATGACGAAACCGTTTTAGCGGAAGATTTGTGTGAGCTAGAAGAATTGACCAGGCTACGTAGTCAACTAGACCAACAACTAGCGCACATGCAAGGGGTGGTGTCACGACTAGCCAATCGATTGCAACGCAAATTGATGGCGCAACAGCAACGCTGGTGGGAGTTTGACCTTGAAGAAGGCATCTTAGATGCAGGCCGCCTTTCAAGAGTAGTCACTAACCCACAACACCCATTATCTTACAAGGTCGAAAATGAATCAAACTTCAAAGACACCGTTGTAACATTACTAATCGATAATTCTGGATCAATGCGCGGCCGGCCGATTTCAGTTGCCGCGATGAGCGCGGACATTATTTCTAGAACTCTAGAACGATGTGCAGTAAAAGTCGAAGTACTGGGATTTACCACCCGTGCCTGGAAGGGTGGTCAAGCCCGTGAGGAATGGGTCACAGCAAACAAGCCCGTCAATCCTGGGCGACTCAATGATCTTCGTCACATTATTTACAAAGGAGCTGATGCCCCTTGGCGGCGTTCCCGCAAGAATTTAGGCTTAATGCTTCGTGAAGGCCTGCTGAAAGAAAATATAGATGGGGAGGCTCTACTCTGGGCCTATAACCGACTTATTGGCCGTCCAGAACAACGTCGCATTCTCATGGTTATTTCGGATGGTGCCCCAGTTGACGATGCAACGCTTTCTGTTAATCCAGGCAATTATTTGGAACGCCATTTACGTGACGTTATAGAGTATATTGAAAAAATTACCCCAATTGAACTAACAGCAATTGGTATTGGCCACGACGTAACACGTTATTACCGACGCGCCGTAACAATAAATGATGCCGAAGAATTAGGCGGTACTATGATGCAAAATCTGACAGAACTATTTGATGAAAAATCCGCTCGCAATATGCGATCAAATCTCCCACACTAACTTGTTGCATTCTTTAGTTTATGGGCAACATATGCAAGACAACTGCCAAAAGCCGAGATAATTGCTACGATAAAATATGCTTTTCCTTCAAAAGCTGAATAAAGATATCCAGACGCTATTACCATCAGTCCCATTACAAGACCCATCGCAACAGCAGCGTATAGACTCATTGCAGTAGCAGAAAAATCTTCCGGAATTTCTTCACTTATAAAATGAATCACACCCAGGTGTGTAGCACCAAAGGTGAACCCATGTAATACCTGTAAAAATAACAACGTTGGTAAGCTATCATCGAGGCCTGTGCCAAACCATCTTAATACTCCTGCTATACCACCTAAGGTAACTAAATGCATTGGCATCAAATATTTTAATAATGAAGCGCCGAAAGAAAAAACCACAATTTCAGCTATTACTCCTTCACCCCATAAAAAGCCAATTACTGTTTCTGAAATTCCAGATTGTTGCCAGTGGACCGTGCCAAAACCATAATACACAGCATGACTCGATTGGATCAGTGCAGCGCCCAAAAGAATTATCATAAACCGAATGTTACGAATTAAAGGCAGAATAGGGAAACGAACTCTTGGCGGTACTGGAGATGGTAAGGTTGGAAGAAAAATAGCTGCGACAACCATAAAACCAACGGTGCAATATACTAGTAGTAAGATAATATTTGGTGAATTACCCGCCAAAATCTTACCTGAAATAAATGCTATTGAAATAAATGCAATAGAGCCCCACAACCTAACCCTACCATATTCGAAATTGACATTTTTTGACGATAACATTGTTAAACTTTCAGCCAAAGGCTGCGTTGAACCCCAACAACTGCTAAATAAAACTGTGACAAAGAAAATTGGCCAGAACGAATAACTAACGAAATAAAACGCGAAAAAAACAAATGATGAAGCGGCAAGCGCCACAATCAAGAATTTGTGGCAACCCCGCCGATCTGCCAAATGTGCAAAGACTGGGTTTGCAATAAATTTAACAAAGGTAGCCGACCCAATAATGATCCCAATATTTTCAGGAGTAAGCCCACGTGATATAAGCCAAACTGGAAAAAATGGCAAAATTACCCCGGCCGTACCAAAGTAGGCTACGTAAAAGCTAGAAAGCCGAAAAGGAACTAATTTAGCTCTGTGAAATACCATTTAATTTATCCGTGAAGAAAGAGATCTTTTAAATGCTTTGCTAATTCATTTTATTAAATTCAATTAATACAGTACGGATTCTTGGAGAGAAACCTTTTGGACTCCCCATAAGAAAAATTATTTCATATTTTAGAATAGAACTGACCAACGGCGAATTCGCTGGAAATATGGTAACTTAAGTTAAGTTGCAGTGGACGCGGCTTTTTTTGATAAAGCTTTCTCAATACGATTCTTAATTTTTAATCCCTCGGGGGCCAATTTTGTGTTACTCATATTAAGCAGATAGGCATCTAAACCACCTTTATGCTCAATTGAACGTAACGCATCTGCCGTAATCTTCAGGGAAACTTTACCAATTGTTTCTGAGAACAACGTCATCTTCTGGACATTAGGCAAAAAGCGGCGACGCGTCTTGTTGTGCGCGTGGCTAACATTATTTCCAGTCTGGACACCTTTTCCTGTAACGTCGCAACGGCGGGCCATAAGCTTAATCCCTTATAATTTATAACTAATTAGGTATTTACACATGTTAGACCTGGAGCGTCTTTTAGGACTCAATAATAAGATAGTCAAGCTATTTGAAGCCAGAGCGGAGGACTAATAAACTCTAATATATTTTATTGGGAAACGATAAATTCGAAATTATCATCTAAAACCAAAAATAAATAAATTATCATTTTTTTTCTATTTTTACGGGAACGGGGTTGCTTCATTTTGTTAGTAGGAATAAAAAGTGTCCAAGCTTAAAGCTGTCACCGTCGAATAGGCCCTGTGAGGTTAACAAACTCTCAAAGTTCAGCTGGACGAATGAACCAATCTAGTTCTCGCCAATTTAAATTCTGGAACAGTACCTTTCTATGGCCAACGTGCGATTTTAGGAGTTGTAACTGCAATGACCAACCAATCTAGTAAGAAACCGGACATTATCTATACAAAAGTTGATGAAGCACCTGAACTGGCCAGTGGATCATTTCTCCCAATTATTCAGTCATTCACAAAACCAGCAGGAATTACATTTGGCATTAAGGATATTTCACTAGCAGGACGGATTATAGCCAACTTCCCTGGAAAACTCTCAAATATGCAAAAGAAAAACAACGATCTGGAAATACTTAGAGAACTCGTTAATGAGCCCGATGCAAACATAATTAAACTACCAAATATTAGTGCTTCTGTTCCTCAGCTCAGTGTCGCCATTGCCGAGTTACAGGATCAAGGCTACGATATTCCGTCGTATCCCGTAAACCCGTTAAACGATGAAGAAAAAACTATTAAAGAAACCTATGGAAAGATACTTGGTAGCGCGGTAAACCCTGTTCTCCGAGAAGGAAATTCTGATAGGCGTGCCCCAAAAGCAGTTAAAGAGTTCGCAAAAAGAAACCCTCACAGCATGGGCGTCTGGACATCCGATTCGAAAACTCATGTATCGACGATGAGCAGCGGAGATTTCTGCTCAAATGAAAAATCCTTAACGGTTTCAAGTGCTTCTGTTGGTAATGCAAAAATCGAGTTTATTGATATCAACGGTAGATCAACGATATTAAAAGCGGATCATCTACTTGAAGATGGTGACATCATTGATGGAACGATGATGAGCGCTAAGGCACTCAGGTCTTTCTTTGATTCAGAAATTAGAGACGCTAAAGAACGGAACATTCTCTTTTCTCTCCATATCAAAGCGACAATGATGAAGATTTCGGATCCCATCATTTTTGGTCATGCCGTTTCCGCATACTTAAGTGATGTATTTAAAAAGCATGCAAAACTTTTTGCCAAACTTTCAGTTGATCCCGACCTAGGAATTGGCGATCTTCTTAATAAACTTCGAACACTGCCGACTGACCAAAGATCAACTATTGAGACTGATATTGAAGTGTGTATGAACGGTCAACCTGATCTCTACATGGTAAATTCAGATCGCGGCATTTCCAACCTCCATGTTCCCAGTGATGTTATCATTGACGCATCCTTACCTGCCCTTATTCGTGCTGGCGGTAAAGCTTGGGGGTCCGATGGAAAAGAAAATGATATAAAATGTGTTATCCCAGATAGTAGCTACGCTGGAATATACGACGAAGTAATTAATTTTTGTAAAAAACATGGCGCGTTCAATCCATCAGAAATGGGTAGCGTATCGAACGTTGGTCTCATGGCTAGAAAAGCCGAAGAATATGGCTCACACCCGCAAACATTTAAAGTGCCTGGAGATGGAAAAATTCAGGTTATTGACGCGGGTGGAACAATACTTATTGAGCATAACGTTGAAGAAAATGATATTTGGCGGATGAGCCAAACTGAGGATGCTGCCATCCAGAACTGGATCAAACTTGGCGTTAACCGGGCGAGTAAAACTAGCGTGCCGGCCATATTTTGGCTAAATGTAGGCCGTGCTCACGATGCCGAATTGATCAAGAAAGTTGATAAATATCTGCCTAAGCATGACACTAATGGCGTTGAGGTTCGGATCATGTCACCAGTGGATGCTACTCGGTTTTCTTTAAAACGGTTGAAAAACGGCGAAGATACAATTTCTATCACTGGCAATGTGCTGCGAGA
Source organism: uncultured Rhodospirillaceae bacterium (assembly GCA_964643045.1). GTDB lineage: Bacteria > Pseudomonadota > Alphaproteobacteria > Rhodospirillales > UBA2165 > TMED23. The sequence goes on along the minus strand of CAZXSC010000042.1, from coordinate 6,787 downwards.
TTATCTCACCGACCTATTTCCTATATTAGAAATTGGAACCAGTGCTAAAATGCTTTCGATTGTTCCTCTACTAAATGGAGGTGGATTGTTTGAAACGGGCGCCGGCGGTTCCGCCCCTAAACATGTTCAGCAGTTTACCGAAGAAGGACATCTACGTTGGGATTCACTCGGGGAATTTTGCGCTTTAGGAGCTTCGCTTGAGTTCCTCAGCGAAACAAAGAACAACGCAAAAGCACTCGTATTAGCAAAAACCCTTGACCTAGCTATTGAGCGACTTTTGAATGAAAATAAGTCTCCAAGCCGGAAAGTTGGCGAAATTGACAACAGAGGCAGCCACTTTTACATCGCACAATATTGGGCCCAGGCGCTTGCTGTCCAAAGCGATGATGCCGACTTAAAGGCTCACTTCGCCCCTATTGCAGAGCAGCTAACATCTAACGAATCGAAAATCGTGGATGAGTTAATTGCGGCTCAAGGTGACGCTGTTGATCTGGGTGGCTACTACCACGCCCCGCAAGATAAAGTCAGCGCCGCGATGCGCCCGAGTTTAACACTAAACACTATAATTGGTTAACTCTGCTTAAATTCTGTTAGATACCGTCGCATTGGTTATCTTTCCCATACATCTTCTCATGGGGGACTAATCTCTAAAAAATAAAATTCTCATATATTTTCATGAAGGATGGGAGTTGAATAAGCAAGACCTTATAAATGGCTTTCAATTACTACCGGGTCCGGGTCCGGCGGATCCTCAAATGAATCGAAAACGGCCTCGACATTACTAACTATAGAAAATAAATCCAACGCTTTTGGATGTGCAAAACCTCCCTCAACAATATCCTGAAAAAGTATTCTAAGTGTTTTCCAATAACCCTCTACATCCAAAATTACAATCGGAGACCTATGGAGTTGTAGTTGCTTCCAAGTCAGGATTTCTAGACATTCTTCTAGTGTCCCTAGACCTCCCGGCAAAATAACAAAAGCATCAGACTTACTAAACATAAGATGCTTCCTCTCGTGCATACTTTCAACGACAATAAGCTCAGTAACCCCTTGATGAGCAACCTCAAGTTCATGTAGAAAATGTGGTATGATGCCCGTGACCGTACCACCATTAGCCAGCACCTGGTCGGCCACATCACCCATCAGCCCAATCCTACCACCTCCAAAGACAAGATGAATACCCCGTTCCGCCATCTGTCGGCCAAGTTCTTTTGCAGCATTTTTGTAAGCCTTGCTTGACCCGGATCTTGAGCCACAATAAACAGTGACGGTCTCTATATTCTTCACAGTTTTTACACTCCAAAAAGTCGTATCAATCAGGATTATTTTAGGTTCCTAAACTATCTTATTACTACCGGTTAATAAAATCATATTAAACATAACAAAACGCAACCCTCCAGGGCTGAGATCACATTTTTGTAAATAAACTGGAAAACGCAGACCCACACGGAACCCAAGAAAATATTTTATTTTGACAAAATCGCGAATCGCTGTAGGCCTAATCCATGTTTACTCTCCTCGATACATTAATCGTTCAAGTTTTAATTTTTTCTTTTCTCGGAACGCTAGCGCTCACAGCCTTAATATCTTTTATTGGCCGCGATGGTTCGGGATTCTTTTTGGCGAGCGCCTCGGTTGGCCTTAGCTTTACTTGGGTGTGCAGTTTTATTCTTGGTACACCAGATTTTCCACCAGAATTTAATAACACCGCGATCTTATCAGCAACAGCCTGTTTGTTGTTAGCCGGAGCAATTCTAGATTTTAGCCTTGTACAAGGAAAAAAGTTTAACCACTTAATTTTAGTCATAATTATATTGATGAGTGGGATAGTTATCACTACATGGATGAAGGGCAGGGTCGATATCTGGTCACTGCCAATTCTTCTCGGGTGGAGTATAGTCGCGCTTACAATTCACCGGATCGGCACCGCAGAGACATCTGGTCCTGGTGACGGTGCATTATTATTAGGCATTGCAGCCTTCGGTTTGGGAATTATCGCGTGGATTAGCAACATTGCGGTTGACCGCGATCTTGCATTTGGCCTTTGCGCTATATTAATTGGGTTTTTCGTATGTAACTTGCCAAGACCGCGATTTTATTTTGGTTATAGCATTCTTTTAGTGGGTGGCGGCAGTTTGTATATGCTAGCCATAAGATTAGTTGAACAAGTGCCCTCACTAATTCCAGCTTTCATCATTTTGGGGTTTATTTTTTTTACAGATAGTACCAGCCGATATTTACAAATTCATTTCAGATTAATTTCCTACATCCCAAATTCAATTAAACTCCTTGTTCTGACCTGGTTTCCGCTTGCTCTAGCAGCGTTAACTACCGTAGTAGCCAACAAGTTCTCCATTAGTTGAAAAAGCTGGGATTGCTATTAGGATAGGCGAGCATTATTCTCGCCAAGATAATTGCAGTAGCGTTAATAAGGACAGATGAAATTGCGTAAATCGGTAATATTAGCCTTAATTGGTTGTGCTATAGTTTTTATAGCCATATTTCTGAATTTTCCTGCAGACACACCCCAAAAACTTACTGCCGTTAAGAAAACGACCAAAACAAAGATCCCAATCAAATTAAAACCAGATGACGCTTCTTCATCAAAAAGCACGCCCGCAATTAGTCAAAATTTCGCACCCAGTTTTGATACAGTACTCACAACGACGGAAGGTAATGCTGTTATAGCAGGACGTGCCATCCCAGGGTCTAGAATTCAAATTTATGATCAGGGGAAAAAAATTGGTGAAGTCATTGCAAATAAACGGGGCGAATGGTTGTTCCAACCAAAAATTCCGTTAGAACCTGGAAGCCGATCACTTTCATTATCAATGATAAGTCCCGATGGATCTACAATAAAGTCCAAATCTGATGTAATCATATTAATCCCTGAGAAAGGCAAAAATATAGCAGGCTTAACTACGCAAAAGCCATCAAAACCCTTAGCTATAAAGGTTCCAAATAGGCCGGGTAACAAATTAGAGATTCTACAAAAACCAAATGCGGATATAAACACCCCAATCGTAATTGATTCCGTAGATTATGATAAAATGGGCAAACTAGATATAGCTGGTAGAGCCCCTGCCAATTCGTTTATCAATCTTTACCTCGACAATGAACTCATTGGCCAGAGTAAATCAGATGGGACCGGAATGTGGCGCCATGTGCCGGAACGTACAGTTGCGCCGGGAAATTATACGCTACGCGCCGATCATGTTGACAAAAATGGACAGGTAAAATCAAGAATAGAGGTGATTTTTGCACGATCGACCCCACTTAATGCCATAAAACCCGGATCCTTAATAGTCGTTGAATCGGGCCGCAGTCTATGGCGAATTGCGCGCAAAACATACGGTAAGGGGTTGCGCTACACGGTGATATACGAAGCTAATAAAGAACAGATTAAAGATCCCGATTTGATTTTTCCCGGACAGGTTTTTTCACTTCCTGCAATAGAATGAACAATATTCAGGAAAATCTTGCACTGAGAAAATTGTTAAGATTTTATGGGGGGTGTAAAAGAAAAGAAGCAAACAAGCCGAAAAACCCCCCTTTTTTTAATTATATTACAACTAAGTATTGTTTCTTAGATAAAATTTCTGGGACACAATAATCCTTTGTTTGACGAACTCGCTGCTTACTGGTTAAAAACATAAAAATTGTTGCAAATTAGACGTTCAACTCGGTTCGATCAGCGGAAAATACAAAAACTATCAACAAGTAATTGCGGAAACTAAAATACTAAGGGGTTTATTTTGTTAAAGACTATTTTCGTCCCCATCAATCGAGCAGGTTGGCCATTTATCGCTATATTTTTTTCGGCAACAGTTGTTTTAGCCTATTTTAGTGAGCCAATAGGCTGGATAGGGGTAATAATAACAACTTGGTGTGCTTATTTCTTTCGAGACCCTGATCGGGTGACCCCAACACACACAGGCTTAGTTATAAGTCCTGCAGATGGAGTAATTCAATCGATCCAAGAAACCATTCCTCCAATAGAGTTAGAGATGGGTAATAAACCGTTCAACAGAGTAGCAATATTCATGAATATCTTTGATGTGCACATCAATAGAGTGCCCATAACAGGAATAATCAGTAAATTAGCTTACCGCCCGGGAAAGTTTTTCGATGCATCTTTAGACAAAGCTAGTGAATTCAATGAACGGCAGAGCATCCGAATTACCCTTCCAAATAATAAAGATGTTGCTTTGGTACAAATTGCAGGCCTTGTTGCTAGAAGAATTAAATGTGATGTAATGGAAAACCAATCGGTTAAAACTGGTCAACGTTTTGGTTTGATTCGATTTGGAAGTCGTGTCGACGTTTATTTGCCTAAAGATATCTCAATTTTAGCCGTGCCCGGACAAAGAACCGTCGGAGGGGAAACTGTAATTGCAGATCTTGAGGCTTCCAAACAAACTCGAATCGGAGAAATTAGATAAATGTTTCAACAAAGACGCAAGCGGCTAAAAGGACTATCGTTCAATACGATGATCCCAAACATTCTAACCATGCTCGCCCTTTGTGCTGGAATGACGGCGATGCGGTTTGGTCTGGACGAAAACTGGGAGGCAGCTGTCATATCTCTCACTGTCGCAGCTATTTTAGATTCTTTAGATGGACGTATTGCCCGAGCACTTCGGGGCACCAGTAAATTTGGTGCTGAACTAGATAGCCTCTCAGACTTTATATGTTTTGGTATATCTCCGGCTTTGTTATTATATCTTTGGACCATGAAAACAGCGGGTCAATGGGGGTGGGTACTTGTGCTATTATTTAGCGTATGCTGTGCACTCAGGCTAGCTCGATTCAACACCAATATAGAAAAACCAGAACCGCCAAGTTGGACAAAAAATTATTTCACCGGAGTGCCTGCGCCGGCCGGAGCTGGCCTCGTCCTGCTACCAATGATAATTTCTTTTCAAACTGACGCAGTTTTTTTACGGGAACCTCCTTTCGTCGCTGTTTTTGTTCTTATCGTCTCGGGTCTATTGGTTAGCCGGTTGCCTACGTATTCATTTAAAACTTTACGCATCCAACATCGTTTCATTCTATTAACAATGTTGATAGTTGGGCTGGTCGCCGCCTTGATTGTGAGCGCCCCTTGGTTCACTCTAGCAACTATATTGTTAGCGTACATAATATCATTCCCATTTGGTCTGCGGTCTTATAAAAAACAGAGTGACAGAGCGCCAAGAAAGAATATTGATTCGGGACTGAACACAGATCTTGATGAAGAAGACCCGGGTTCAATATAAAATTGGGCTGACCGCAAGCAATAATAGCAATTCACACAAATTGATAACATCAATATCAGATTTTAAGGATTTTCTCAGCATTTCCTCCACAAATTAAAGATAAATCGTTCTCATTTAAGACCGCTACTTTGCTAATCAATCCAATGGGATCCTTCTCACCCATATCATAAGGATAATCTGTGCCCAATAAAATATGATCTGAACCGAACTTTTTTATTAAATATTCTAATTGATCTGGTTCGAAAACCATGGTGTCAAAATAAAAGCGCTTAAGATACTTGCTTGGCAATTTAGGTAAACCATCTCTCACATCCTTACGAGCCCGATAAGCATGATCCATTCGACCAGAATATGCAGGTAAAAAACCACCCCCATGTGCTACAACTATTTTCAGACCTGGATGGTTTTCCATGACACCATCAAATATGAGGCGCGAAATAGCTAAGGTTGCTTCGATTGGGTGCCCTATAAGGTTAATAAAATAATGCTCTTTCAAGCGATCCGGATGACTGAAACCTGCAGTATGGATGAAAACAACTACACCTAATTCTTCCACCTTAGTCCAAAATGGCGCCAAACGCGGCGTTGATAATTCTTCACCTGAAATTTGACTGTTAATTTCTATCCCTTTGAATCCAAGTTTATTGATACAACGCTCTAACTCTGCGACTGCCATCTCTGTATTTTGCAATGGGACAGTTCCCAAACCTACTAAACGATCCGGTTTCTCACCAACAGCTCTGGCAAGATCATCATTAATTAATTTAGATACATCTCGACCGACTTCTGGCTCGGACCAATAATAATATTGATAAGGAGATATTGAAACAGCCTGAATATCAACACCCATTCTGTCCATATCTTTGATACGCTCATCCAGCGATTCCATTTTAGGCTTAATATCGATGAGTTGCTGATTGTTGACCTCTTTTGTTAGTCTGCTACCAAACGAAAGTGCAGCAAACCCTACACGCTCGGCCTCAGCTTTCATCATTTCAGCAGCTGGGGCGCATTCTCTATGACAATGTATATCTACAATTTTAGATGTTGATCCTTTTGAAACAACACGGCTACCTTGATAATTATCGGCAGGAGCACGGTGGGTGCATTTGAAAAACATTGAGTATTCTCTCCTTAATGTGCATCCAATTTTTAGGGAATATTTATGACAGACAAATCCATAACTGCCAATTAATCCGTCTCAACTTACTTAACGGAATTTTTCTCAAATACTAACAGGTGAACACGGGAAAATTAAATTCATATTATTTTGTTAGTTTTTCCCCCACCATAAATCTTTCTTTTTGGCTTCTTCCACAGATTTATAGTCAACAACGTCTATCGGAGGGGTCGGGATATAGTGCGTTGGCTTTGCACCACCCGACGCAATCCGCGCCAAAGCTTCCTCGGGAGTTTCCAGAAGTTCTTTGGCTTTAAGGGCAGCTTTACGATCGACCATAACTGGCTCTGCAGAATTCGGTGGAGGCATATCACTAGCATGATAATAAGCCATTTTTTGTTCAGTC
>CAZXSC010000041.1:14994-22271 GCA_964643045.1 uncultured Rhodospirillaceae bacterium | reverse complement strand
CGCCCGCACCCACAACAATTACATCATGAACGTGATCAATAATCTCATAGGGATTACGCATAAGGTTAATTAGCCCTCAAAACCTAATATCGAAATAGAAAATATGCCAAAAAGGGCAAGACAAGTTGTCAATATTTTATTCGCTAGCAACAAAATGAATTTAGTCCTCATGCTGTGAACATAATCTTCTATTACAACTTGGAGACCAAGCTGCAAATGGTAAAACAAAAAAATTAAGAGTAATATCATTAGTAAAATGTTGCTACTAGAACTCAGCCATTCTCGGTAATCGGAATAACTGATGCCTGTCATAGTAATGGTCGAAAATACGAACCATAAACTAAGTGGCACTAATGCCATAGCGGTCGATCTTTGGGCCCAGTAATGGGCTGTACCTTCGTTGACGTTAGCTAATCCTCGTAACTGTTTAAAAAATTTCATGCCAAATTTTCTCTAAAGGCCGTACCCTATTAACCAACTGGTGAGTGTTAGTAATATCGAAGCAAAAACGATTAACCATCCAGATATCCGAACTTGATGAATTTCCAGTCCTATTCCAATATCCCAAAACATGTGTCGTAGGCCATTACAAAAATGATAAAAAAGTGCCCACGTCCAACCCAATAGGAATAACTGGCCAAACCAATGCCTGAGAATGGCTTTTGCCAATTCATAATAGTCCTCACCGCTGGCTGCTGCTGCTAACCACAAAACCAGTGCTAACGCTCCTGAGGCCAAACCAATGCCGGTAATTCTATGCAGTATTGACAAAACTGACGTGATTTGAGGCTTATAAACCTGTAAATGCGGCGAAAGCGGACGGTTTCCCGGGCCCATAAAATAAACCTCAATTTAATTATTTAAGCAACTAGTTTTAAGCGAAGCCAAAGACCTCACGTACTTATTATTAATATTAAATAGGTTTAAATTCCTATCACTTCAAACATTTTTTGTACTCCATAATTTCAACGTTTGTGTAATTTAAATAAAAATAAAACGAATGCAACTACAGGTAGTCTTTCACCAAAGTCTCTGCTATTTGAACTGTGTTTAAGGCGGCGCCTTTACGTAAATTATCGGCAACCACCCAGAAACTAAGCCCATTTTCCACTGTGATATCATCACGAATTCTACTGACGTAAACGGGGTCTTCACCTGCACATTCAACTTGAGTCACATAACCTTCATCAGCTCGGTGATCAACAACAGCAACACCTTCTGCTCCGCGCAAGGCCTCCCGAGCCTCTTCGTTAGATATTGGGTTTTGAAACTCAACATTTACCGCTTCGGCATGACCAACAAAAATAGGCACTCGAACACAAGTCGCAGTCAAGAGAATTTCTGGATCAAGAATTTTCTTGGTTTCAGCCATCATTTTCCATTCTTCTTTGGTAGAACCGTCTTCCATGAAAACGTCGATTTGTGGGATAGCGTTAAAAGCAATTTGCTTAGAAAAGTTTTTTTGAAACTTGTGTCCCGGCTCGTTCATATAGATACCCTTAGTCTGGTTAAACAACTCGTCCATCGCCGATTTACCTGCGCCAGAAACAGACTGATAGGTTGAGACAACAACCCGCCGAATTTGCGCTAAATCATGCAACGGCTTCAATGCAACAACTAACTGGATTGTGGAACAGTTCGGATTTGCAATAATGTTTCGGTTACGAAACTCCGCGATTGCTTCAGGATTCACTTCAGGTACAACTAAAGGAACATCTGCATCCATGCGAAACTGGGATGTATTGTCGATGACAACTGCACCAGCTGACGTTGCGCGTGGTACGTACTCTTTGGAAACTTTAGAGCCAGGACTTGATAGAGCTACGTCAATCTCTTCAAAATCGAATGTCGCCAAGTCATGTATTTTTAAAACGTCATCCTCACCATATGAAACTTCAGTGCCAAACGACCGAGCAGAAGCAACAGCTTTTACATCATCGACAGGTACTCCTCGGTCAGCTAGGATTTGGAGAATTTCGCGTCCAACATTCCCTGTCGCACCAACAATAGCATACTTATGGCCCATTTTATTTCTCCGTAACCCACAGCTATTAAAATGCGGGCGCATACCATTCTTCCCCGGCTTCTTTGGCAGATTAGGGGTTTATTGACTAAGTCGTTAATTGACCTAGCTCGCTAATAATCGAGTCACCCATTTCTGAGGTCGAAACGAGTTTCTTGCCTTCTCCCAAGATATCAGCGGTACGCAAGCCTTGATCGAGTACATTCTGAACCGCTTGATCAACCAAATCCGCGTCATCAGACATATCAAACGAATATCGTAATAACATTGAAAAACTTAAAACTTGAGCCAACGGATTGGCAATACCTTTGCCTGAGATATCTGGCGCCGAGCCATGTACAGGCTCATAAAGCGCTGCTTGACGACCATTCTCATCCGGGGCACCTAAAGACGCCGATGGCAACATCCCGAGAGAGCCCGTCAACATAGCCGCACAGTCAGATAATATGTCGCCAAACATATTTGTTGTTACAATTACGTCGAACTGTTTTGGATTACGTACTAATTGCATTGCCGCATTATCAACATACATATGGGTCAACTCTATGTCGGGATAAGACTCGCCAACTTTCACCATTTCTTCTCGCCAGATAACCGTTGTTTCCAGGACATTAGCTTTGTCTATCGAACAAACCCGGTTGTTTCGTTTGCCAGCTAAATCCATTGCAACTCTGCCAATCCGGTGTATTTCCGGAGTCGAGTACGTCAGTGTATTAAAACCCCTTCGGACGTCTTCACCCAAATCTTCTATGCCACGTGGTTCACCAAAATAAATGCCGCCAGTAAGTTCACGGATTATCATAATATCCAGACCTCTAACGATTTCAAGTTTCAAAGTAGAAGCATCTGCTAAAGCATCAAAAACAATTGCCGGGCGTAAATTAGCAAATAAACCGAGTTCTTTGCGTATACCGAGCAAGCCACGCTCCGGCTGAACCTCAAAAGGCAAAGCTTCCCATTTTGGGCCTCCAACTGCTCCCATAAGAATAGCATCTGATGCATGGGCAGCTTCAAGAGTTTCGTCCGGTAAGGGTATCCCGGTTTCATCGATGGCAGCACCACCAATTAAACCTTCTGTAATATCGAATGTTATAGAGCGGTATTTCCCTAGCCAATCAATAACACGGCGAACTTCGGCCATTATTTCCGGACCGATACCATCTCCCGGCAAAAATAGTAATTTATTATTAACTGGCATTCTGTTTCCCATCCATAATTTTATTTAGAGCTACCAAGGGTGAGTAACTTTTTGACGTGCCTCAAATTCTTTAATTTTATCTGATTTCAGCAGTGTCAGCCCAATATCATCTAGGCCATTCAGTAAACAATGTTTTTTAAATTTATCCACCTCAAAATTGATAATACCACCATCCGGGCCGGTTATTTCCTGAGCCTCCAAATCGACTGATACAACGGCATTAGCACCCCGTTCAGCCACGTCCATCAATTTATCAACATCTTCCTGAGGTAATTTGATGAGAAGAATTCCGTTTTTTGAACTATTGTTGTAAAAAATATCTGCAAAACTTGGCGCTATTATGCATCTTATTCCGTAATCAAGTAGTGCCCAAGGGGCATGCTCACGTGACGACCCGCAGCCAAAATTTTCACCGGTAATGAGTATCTCAGCATCTTTATATGCTGGTTTGTTGAGAACAAATTCCTCTCGGTCAGTCCCATCCTCATTAAATCGCAGAGTGCTGAACAAATCCACACCAAGACCTGTTCGTTTAATCGTTTTCAAAAATCGCGCAGGGATAATCATATCTGTATCTACATTGATTAGAGGAAGGGGGGCTGCAACCGAAGTTAATTTGTCAAATTTTTCCATAATTTCTCTTCTTCTCACTCCAAATCACGTACATCAGTCAAATACCCGGTGATCGCAGCTGCAGCAGCCATCGCCGGGCTCACTAAGTGAGTTCGCCCCCCCGGCCCTTGCCGACCCTCAAAGTTCCTGTTTGATGTAGAGGCCGCCCGAGCACCGGGCTTTAATTTATCAGCGTTCATTGCCAAGCACATCGAACAGCCGGCCTCCCGCCATTCGAACCCTGCCTCTATGAATATTTGGTCCAGGCCTTCTTGTTCCGCAAGCTCTTTAACCAGACCTGAGCCTGGAACTACCAAAGCTTGAACACCATCGGCTACTCTCCGCCCTTTGGCGACTTCAGCCGCCGCTCGCATATCTTCAATGCGACTATTGGTACAAGAACCGATAAAAGCTGTATTTATTTTAATATCTTTCATCAAGGTACCTGCCTTGAGTCCCATGTACTCCAAAGAACGCTTCATCTTATTGCGTCGATTTTCGTCTTTTTCTTCAGCCGGATTGGGTACTTCGCCATCGATTGTCGTGACTTCCTCCGGACTGGTGCCCCATGTAACCTGGGGACTAATTTCAGAAGCATCCAACGTAACTTCTTCATCAAATTTTACGCCTTCGTCAGACTTTAAAGTTTTCCAATATTCGACGGCTGCCTCCCAAGATGCAGCTTTTGGCGACTTCGGTCTACCCTTAAGGTATTCAAAGGTTGTTTCATCTGGCGCAAACAGCCCAACACGCGCGCCCGCTTCTATTGTCATATTACAGACAGTCATCCGACCTTCCATAGTCAGTGACTTAAAGGCATCGCCAGAAAATTCTATTGCAGCGCCAGTGCCACCGGCTGTGCCGATTTTACCAATTACAGCGAGCACCAAATCCTTTGCAGTGATATCCGATCGTAAATTACCATTCACTGTTACCCGCATGTTCCTGCACTTGGTTAATAATAGCGTTTGGGTTGCCAAAACATGTTCAACTTCTGAAGTTCCTATTCCAAAAGACATAGAACCAAAAGCCCCGTGAGTTGCGGTATGAGAATCACCACAAACTAGAGTTGTACCAGGCAACGTAAAACCCTGTTCTGGCCCAACCACATGGCATATTCCTTGGCGAATATCATTCATTGAATAGAGCTCGACGCCAAAATCTGCGCAGTTCTTTTCAAGTGTCTCAATTTGAACTCGCGACTCTTCATCCTTGATTGCGATAGATCGATCGGTCGTTGGCACATTATGATCCGCTACAGCAAGTGTAAGATCCGGCCGATGTATTTCACGTCCCTCTTTCCGCAAACCTTCAAAAGCCTGAGGAGACGTCACCTCATGCACTAAATGCCTATCAATATATATTAAGCAAGTTCCGTCTTCTTGCTCGTCCACAATATGTGAATTCCAAATTTTATCGTAAAGGGTCGTTTTCTTAATCATTGCAAACTACTTCATACTTATGCACTAAAATAAATAAACTCTACAAAATTGCTGTCAATAAATACTAACTTTCTTCACTTTCATTAATTTCTTCCTTAACCGGTTTAGGTGGTTTCTCTACCTTTGTTTTTTCTTTTTTTGATTTGTTTGTAGCGCCTACAGACCTTTTTTCTTCTCTTGCAACTAATGTCGTTTCCCGGTCAACAGCTGAGAGCTTGGCAGCATAACCATCAGTGCGTTCCGCGATTCGTGCTCGTTTTCCTTGGCGACCACGGAGATAATATAACTTCGCACGACGCACATCACCACGACGCACAATCTCAATACTATCAACATTCGGCGAATAAAGCGGAAATACACGCTCCACTCCCTCACCATAAGAAATTTTCCGGACCGTAAAATTTGAATGAAGTCCGTCGTTCTTCCGCGCAATACAAACACCTTCATAGGCTTGGATACGCTCTCGCTCACCTTCAACAACTTTGACATTTACTTTGATTGTGTCGCCCGGCGAAAATTCTGGAATCACCTTCTCTGCACTCAACTTGGCAATTTGCTCCTGTTCCATCTCTTGCAATATATTCATCTTCTCATCCTTACCTAAATATCCAATTTTTAGAATTATTAATGCTTATTAAATTCTGCATTATGTTTGCTACTATATATATCCCACAAATCCGGACGTCTTTCTGCCGTAATTTTTTCTGCCTGAGCTTGTCGCCAAGTTTTTACTTTTTCATGATGACCTGATAATAGCACTTCGGGTACCCGCCGGCCTTTCCATTCTTGAGGCCGAGTATAATGAGGGTATTCAAGTAGTCCATCCTCAAAACTTTCTTCAACTTGCGCTTCAGCATTGCCAGTGACGCCTGGTAAAAGGCGCACGCAAGCGTCTATCAATGTCAATGCAGCAACCTCACCACCTGATAAAACAAAATCACCTATACTGATCTCTTCCATATCCCATGCGTCAATTACCCGATTATCGACGCCTTCGTAGCGACCGCACAAAAGTACTAAACCTGCAGCAGAGGTTAATTCTTTAACACGGATTTGATCCAGGGGCTTTCCGCGAGGTGTAAGGTATATTATGGGCTGTTCTTTTGTCTTTTTAATTGACCTTAATGCATTATCAACAACGTCAGCGCGCATAATCATTCCAGCGCCTCCCCCAAAAGGCGTATCATCTATACTGTGATAATTTTCATCAGTAAAATCCCGAATATCAACAACGTCAATAGACCAAATTCCATCGTCAAGAGCCTTACCTGCAAGGGATAGCCCAAGAGGCCCAGGAAACATATCAGGAAATAGAGTTACGACGGTAGCATTCCAAGCGTGACTAGCCGGCATGCGATTTGTGACGAAATTTTGCGATCCATCCTTGGTCATTATTTTTCCTTACTCTTTACCCCACCGTGGTTTTTATCTGCAAAAACTTCACTTGGCGGATCAATTACAACACGTTTATTCCGAAGATCAATTTCCGGGACAACTTTTCTCGATATGTGTAATAATTCAACAGCCCCATCTTTCATATTAACTTCCATAATTTCTCCAGCCCCGAAATTATCTACTGAACCAACGACCCCAATTACTTCACCCTCTGTATTTTCTACCGAAAGACCAACCAAATCTGAGTAATAAAACTCGTCTTTATCCAACTTTGGCAATAGGTCTCTCGTTAAAAAAAGTTCAAGCCCCTTTATGGCCTCCGAGGAGTTCCTATCTGTTACCCCACTCAATTTCGCAATCAAGTTCTTTTCACTAATGCTCAATAAGTCTATTTCAAATTTTCGTGCACCGTTCTTATCCGTTAATGGCCCATAAGCGCCGATATCTGATGGTTCCACCATAAAACTCTTAATCTTAACTGCACCTTGAAGGCCATGTGATCCAGCCACAACTCCCACGCAAATACGGTTTTGATTTATTGAATCAGCCATAATCCTCTAATCGCTATTCTTTTCCTTTTCTTCAACCTTATCTGTATTTGCCGCTT
>CAZXSC010000041.1:0-14894 GCA_964643045.1 uncultured Rhodospirillaceae bacterium | reverse complement strand
CTGCGGGGGGCTCATCCGATGCAGCCTTAACCGCCTCTGCGGGGGCCGCTTCTGCGGGGGGCTCATCCGATGCAGCCTTAACCGCCTCTGCGGGGGCCGCTTCTGCTATTACAGTAGCAGACCCCGAATCCACATCGTTAGATTCTGATATTGCTTTTCGAGATTCTTCTTTCTCTCGCATCCTCTCCAAGGTTTTTTCTCTTGGCAGGTGTTTTTTTGTTTGCTCCGAATGGACTGGTTTCTCAATAATATGAGCGTCACCTAAAAAACGGGCAACACGATCTGTTGGCAAAGCCCCATTCGCTAGCCAATGTCTAATACGATCTTCTTTCAATACAATCCGTGCAGGATGATCTTTAGCAACCATTGGGTTGTAAGTCCCCACTCTTTCAATAAATCGACCATCACGAGGACTACGAGTATCCGCGACAACAATTCGGTAAAACGGACTTTTTTTTGCGCCACCGCGCGATAAACGAATCTTGGTAGACATATATTTCTTTCCTCTTTTTTTATTTTTACTAATATTTTATCGCTAAAACTTTATCCTAGGCTGAGGCAACATAGATTCCGGCATCCCAACAGGCATGGCACCACTCTGTCCAGGCATCATGCCGTTCATACCTTTTTTCCCCATTTTCTTCATCATCGATGCCATCTGCTGAAATTGTTTAAGCAATCGGTTTACATCTTGTACGCTTGTGCCAGATCCGGCAGCAATACGTTTCCGGCGTTTTGCATTTAGCAACTTAGGATTGCGCCGTTCCTGCAACGTCATGGATAGTATTATTGCTTCTTGGCGTGAAATCATACGATCATCAATATTGGCTTCGGCAATTTGTTTTTTCATTTTACCTACACCCGGCAACATACCCATTAAACCATTTATATCACCCATATTCTTCACTTGAGCCAGCTGCTGCTGCAAGTCCTCTAATGTAAATTGACCTTTTAACGCTCGCTTCGCAATTTTTTCGACCTCAGCTTGATCAGCAACTTCCCCAGCCTTTTCAACAAGACCAACAATATCGCCCATTCCGAGGATACGTCCCGCAATGCGTTCAGCTTGAAAGGTTTCAAGAGCATCAAGCGTCTCACCAACACCCATTAACTTGATTGGGCATCCTGTGACAGAACGCATCGAAAGTGCTGCGCCACCTCTTGCATCACCGTCAACTCTGGTCAGTACTATACCCGTTATACCTATTTTTTCATTGAATTCTGAAGCTACATTGACAGCGTCTTGGCCGCTCATGGCATCTGCAACTAATAAGATTTCTGCCGGTAAAACAGCTTTTCGAATGTCTGCGACTTCTGCCATAAGTTCCTGATCAATTGCCAACCGACCAGCAGTATCTAAAATAACAACATCAAATCCTTCGCGGCGGCCTATATCCATTGCTCGCTTCGCTATCCCTAAGGGCTGCTCACCAATCACCGGCGGCAAACTGTCAACTTCAGCCTGAATAGCGAGCTGCGCCAGTTGTTCCTGAGCCGCCGGACGCGCCACGTCCAATCCAGCGACCAAGACTTTTTTCCGATCCTTACTTTTTAACCGAAGGGCTAACTTACCCGCCGTTGTTGTCTTTCCAGAACCTTGCAGCCCAACCATCAATATTGGAACGGGCGAAGTAGCAGCTAAATTAATCTCGGCATCTTCAGGACCGAGCATCGCAATTAGGTGATCATTAACAATTTTTATAACCATCTGGCCCGGCGTAACGCTTTTTATAACATCATGTCCTACGGCCTCTTTTGTAACACTATCGATAAATTTCTTTGCAACGGGCAACGCCACATCAGCTTCTAACAATGCTACACGAATTTCGCGCATGGCCTCAGTTACGTCAGCCTCGCTCAATGCGCCACGTTTCTTTAACCTATCGAAGATATTACCGAATTTCTCACTTAAACCATCAAACACTTGAATCTAGTCCATTATTAAAAAAGCCAAAAGCGCCAGTGCGCGAAACTCGCGGGCTGGCGGCATCTCCCGACCAGGCAAAAAAACAACCAGACCATTGAAACGGAGATGTCAAAAACACATTCTAATCTTAAGGTCGGGCAACCTATTGATTTCTGAGCCTTTAGTCAAGCTATTGAAGGGGTAAGCAATTTGCAAAAAGTGGATGCATGGTTGCTGTGGTTAATTTATTTAAAACCATGTACAGCAAATGTTTTTTAATACCATTTATTAATAATGTTGCCCCAAATATTCCTATCTAGTTGCCCCAAATATTCCTATCTATGAGTAAGAATGATGTTTAGTATCCTCGAAAATTAGTGGACTTAATGCTATTTCAGCTCTATATCGCCCATATGCGTGCTTTGAATTTTATAAAAATGAATGGTTTAGGGAATGACTTTGTTATTTTAGATGGCAGAGATACGTCAATACAGGTGAATTCTGCTCAAGCACAGGCAATATGTGATCGCACAAATGGTATTGGCTGTGACCAATTAATTCTAATCGAATCCACCGAGACGAATGCTGACATCAGAATGCGTATTCGGAACGCGGATGGCGGAGAAATTGAAGCTTGTGGAAATGCAACCCGGTGTATTGGAAGATTAGTAATGGATGAAAAAGGTTCAAACACTGCAACTATAGAGACACTTGGTGGACTATTGATTGCTGAAAAAGTTACTGATGGGATTATGGTTGACATGGGACCTGCATACCTTGGATGGCGCGATATTCCCCTCTCAAAAAAAATGGATACCTTATCGCTAGACATATCTGAAGGACCTCTAGCTAATCCTGTGGCCGTAGGTATCGGAAATCCCCACGCTATCTTTTTTGTTTCTGATTTGGCACAAGTCGATTTAGCAAAGGTTGGGCCGATTATTGAATTTCATGATTTCTATCCCAATAGAACGAATGTTGGAGCCGCTCAAATTTTATCCCGCGAAAAAATTCGCCTTAAAGTGTGGGAACGGGGTGTAGGAATGACCAAAGCGTGTGGAACAGGAGCCTGTGCCTCACTAGTAGCAGCAGTAAGACGGGACCTCTCTGAACGTAAAGCGAGTATTGTATTAGATGGCGGCGTCCTAGATATAGAATGGAGAACTAGTAACCATGTATTCATGACCGGACCAACAGAGATAGATTATACTGGGACTTGGACATTATGATGGAAGAATTATCAAATCTTTCCCCCATAAATTTTATAATGACCAATCATCCCCAATATCCAAACCAGTAAGGCTAAATCTAATGGCACCTTACCTTCTTTTCCCTTTAATCATAATTTTCACAGCGGGATCAGGGGTAATTCTATCCCCTTCATGGGGTTTTGCACCCTTTATCCTAATTCTGGTAATAATACCAATAATCGACACACTTCTACCAAAGATGAATAAACCAGATGAAAATTTAAAGGATGGAAAGGGTTACAGCATCATTTTAGTGTTGGTATTACCTTTAGTAACTGCACTAGTTTATTCAGGAATGTGGGTTGTTTCGAATATTGATTCTAAAATCGGGGCAGCCTTCTTAGGCACCTCCATTGGGATGGCAACTGGTTCGGTGGGGCTTCCAGCTGCCCACGAATTAATTCATAGAACGAACAAAATTTTCCAAAACATGGGTTTAACAATACTTTTATTTTGTTTTTATGGGCACTTCAGAATTGAACATATTAACGGGCATCATTCTAAAGTGGCCACAAAACCTGACCCTGCAACTGCTCGGCCTGGTGAAAACGCTTATTATTTTCTCATTCGATGCGTAATTATAAGTTGGAGCTCAGCGTGGAAAATTGAAAAAAAGTTACTCACCACTAAAGGCGAGCCCTCAATCAGCTACAAGAACCGTATACTATTATATCTATTTTTCCAATTTGTGTTGTTGATTAGTACATGGATTATATTTGGAACTAATGGAGTGATTTTCTTGGCTGCCCATACGGCGGTGGCCATCCTACTTCTGGAAATTGTCGAATACATTCAACATTATGGTCTACAACGCCAAAGACTAAATCATGGTGACATTGAACCAATTAGAGAAATGCACGCATGGAACTGCCATCATCTTGCCACTAATTGGTCAACATTTAATTTGGGTTTACATAGCGCCCATCATCGCCAGCCTGGAAAACCTTTCCCTCTTCTTTCAAACCAAAAGCAATCAATGGAAATGCCGGCCAGTTATCCAATTATGATTTTGCTAGCACTCATTCCTCCTATATGGTTCAAGGTTATGAATCCTAAACTAAAAATTATAGAGTAAAATGTGTAGTGAAGAAAAAAATAAAATGACAGAATGCAAGTCTCCAAAGATTGTCACCTTCGGATGCAGGCTCAATTTATTTGAGACAGAAGTAATCCGCAAACATGCTGAAGGTGCTGGCCTCGTCGATACAGCTATTTTCAATACATGCGCAGTAACCGCTGAGGCTGAGGGGCAAGCCCGCAATCAAATTCGAAAACTTCGACGTAGCCAACCGAATACTCGTATCATTGTTTCCGGGTGCGCAGCTCAAATTAACCCAGAAAACTTCCAAAACATGCCAGAGGTTGATCTTGTACTTGGAAACGAAGAAAAGTTGAAACTTGAAAGCTATCATTTTCCCGATCCAAAAAATAAAATATTAGTCTCGGATATTATGCAGGTAAAAGAAATTGCCGGTCATATGATTACTGGTTTTAAATCACACTCCCGGGCTTTTATTCAAATACAGCAAGGTTGTAACCATCGATGTACTTTTTGTATCATTCCATTTGGCCGTGGCAACAGTCGTTCGATTCCTATTCGGCATATTGCGACACAGATACAAAACTTAATCGATAAAGGTTACCGTGAGGTTGTGCTGACCGGTGTCGATATTTCGTCATATGGTAATGATCTTCCAGGCAATCCCTCACTAGGCCAAATGATAAGAAAATTAATCGATTTGGTGCCAAACCTCGAACGATTACGCCTCAGTTCTCTTGATCCGGCGGCTATTGATCAAGAACTATTGGATTTAATTGCAAGTGAGGCTCGGCTGATGCCGCATATCCATTTAAGCGTACAAGCAGGTAGCGACTTGATACTAAAACGGATGAAACGTCGTCATAGTCGGCAAGATATAATCAGGTTATGTGAACGTATTCGCAAAAGTAGGCCAGATGTTGTTTTTGGCGCTGACTTAATAACGGGATTTCCAACAGAAACAGAAGCATTATTTAATGAAACTACCCAATTAGTTGATGAGGCGAATCTCACTTATTTACATATCTTCCCTTACTCTACGCGACCAAAAACACCAGCCTCAAAAATGCCACAGGTTGAAATAAAAACCATCAAACACCGAGCTGCTATTTTGCGCAGTAAAGCCAAACAGTCGAAAATCGGCTATTTTAATAAACTTACCGGGCAGACAGCCAAGGTTTTAGTCGAAGACAAAAACCGCGGCTACACCGAAACATTTGCTCCAGTTCAATTAACAAAAAATCAAGCGCGAGGAGAAATTATTTCTGCATATATTACTAAAGCTTCTCCTTCGGGCCTGACTGCTGAAGTCATGACTAATCCGATACCATGACCGAAAACGAAAATAACGATTGGTTATTACGCCTGGCTGATGGACTGAGCCAATCATCATCTAAAATCACTGAAAGCATCAATAATTTGTTTGTCAAACGGAAGCTTGATGGTACAGCAATAGAAGAGCTTGAAGAGATCTTGATCACATCTGATCTTGGTGTCCAAACAGCGGCTAGCCTTATCAAGAAAATAAAGTCTTCCCGCTTTGATCAAAAAGTTACCTCAGAAGAAATTAGGAGTGCGTTATCGTCCGATATTACAAAAATTTTAGAGCCGGTCGCCATACCTTTGGAGCCTGACCCAAATCTAACACCGCATGTCATCGTTGTATGTGGTGTTAACGGTGTTGGCAAAACAACAACAATTGGAAAGCTTGCACAAATCTACACTGCTGCTGGCAATAAAGTAGTCCTCGCTGCGGGTGACACATTTCGCGCGGCCGCGATAGAACAATTAACGATCTGGGGTGAAAAAACAAAATCACAAGTTATCGCCAGCGAAATTGGCAGAGACCCTGCAAGTCTTGTCTTTGATGCGTTTGAACAAGCAAAAAAAAATTCAGCTAACGTGCTTTTGGTGGACACTGCTGGCCGGCTACAAAATAAAGACGCGCTAATGGCCGAACTCGAGAAAATCACTCGTGTAATCCATAAAGTGGATAACACCGCTCCACATAGCTGCTTGCTAGTACTCGATGCTACCACAGGTCAAAACGCCCACTCCCAAGTCGAAGTGTTCTCAGAATTTATCAACATTACAGGGTTAATAGTCACGAAGTTAGATGGCTCTTCCAAAGGAGGCGTTCTGGTCTCGTTGGCCAAAAAATTCAGCCTGCCTGTACATGCCATCGGCATAGGCGAAAAAGTAGAGGATCTGCGGCCATTTAAGGCAAACGATTTTGCAAATTCATTAATGGGTTTAAGAAAGTGAATTCCATTATTAATTAGTTTGTCGATCCGTATTATTCATCTACACACGTATATTTAAATAAAAGCCGCGAGGTACATCCTTCCGCAGAGGCTTATCTACTTCCAAGGTCTGATCAAGTTTTCTCAATGCTCGACGAAATGCGGGCTCATCCATCGGCTTCGTTATCCTAGCTTGACGATCAACTTCTTTCGAGGCTTCATAACCCGAAAGAGCTTGTTGACGAAACTGCCCCGAGTGTTTTAGTAGCGGGACTGCGGCTCCCACCGTTCTGATATTATCATTCACTTTTTAATCCACTTTCAGTCTGAGGATCTAGAATCAACAGCTAAAATCGTTTTTAAATCTTCTGTTTTGGCATTCTGTCGCAAAGAAGTTAACGAATCCTATCCTAAAACCGATTTTAAATAACTAATAATTTAGCATCATTAGTTAATTTGACCTTTTGCTATAGGCAGCTCCTTAAAATCTAAATTTACAAATCAATACTAATACTCTGATACGTTTTTAGGCCTATAAAAATATTCTGCTATACTCCGCCTTTTTTTAAATCAAAAGTCTGTAGCTTGTATAATTTTAGTTTTGCGCGACCATCGAAAAAGGGTTTAGAATAAACCGTGCTTTACCATTAAAAAAAATCGCCACGCAGTAATAATAGTAAAAGCTATACTACTGCCAGACCTGATGATGAGAGAATATTATGGATGATGATTTAACTAATCAGACTTCAGAAGGCAAAAATTCAAACAAGGAAAATTTGAAAGACATATTCCTTGAGCCTCATTACGGTATCAAGGGTGAGCCGTCAGGTGATAATCCTAACCACAAATCATTTATGGGAAGATCAAGTTTTTCAACGCGTTACTGGTTATTCCTGATATCAGGTATCGTTGCTATCGGTGGGATGACCGCGTTATTATTCCAAGCTGACCGTTTGCTATCAAATTCAGTAAATCAAGTCCGGAAAGCTAGCTATCTGACTAAACTGATTTTTAAAGTAGAGTCCGAAATTATTGCGATAAATAGTGATAGTAGTAATTTTATTGGAACTAAGGATATGCGTTACGCAAAAAACTATAATAAAAGGACTGAAGTTTTGGTCCGTGACCTAAAGCTCCTGGTCAATAATCCAGAATCACCCACAAGCCAAAAACTTGCAGCAACGATTTTCGATGGTGTCGCAGAGCATAACAAACAATTCTCAAAGATTGTAAAAATTCAAACCTTATTAGGCTTCAATAAAAAGATTGGAATTTTGGCTAACGTACGGGCTTCTCTTGATACTCTCGAAAAAGGATTAAACCGGGTGGACCCTGCAATAAGACAGTCAAAACTGCACAAACTTCTCGCTCAAATAAAAATTAGTGAATCAAAATTCCCATACGAATTAACTCAAAAAAATAAACAAAAGACCTACAGTTTAATTAGTGTTTTTGACAAGTCCTTAGAATCTCCAGAAATTTCCAGTAAATTAAAAAAGTCACTTAAAAGTTTGACAAAAAGCCATCTCAACGATGTTACCCAGTTAGCCAGCACGTACAACACTTACAATAAAGCAAAAACCAGACTTGGGGAAATAAGTAGCTACATCGCTCCAAGCATAGATAACCTCATTAACTTTAATGGCAATTTTTCTTTGTTAGCTCGTCAAGAAAGCCAACGAGCGCAGAATTTAATTCGCGAATTTATGCTCTCCGGCATTATTGGTATTATAGTATTCCTAATTTTAATTAATATTTTGATAGTCCGAGGCATTATCACGCCCAGCAAGAAAATTGCAGAAACCAGTATGGAACTGGCTCACGGCAATGTAAGTGCCCCAATACCTTATCTCGCTAACAAAGATGAGATTGGTAGGCTAAGCAATTCTTTGATGATTTTCCGCGAAAACATGCTACAAGCCGATCGATTACGTAAAGAATTGGAAATCGCACGACAAGACCACCCCCAACCCAGTACAGATTATATTCCAAATGCACATAATCTCCCCAATAACGAAGAACACCAAGAAACCGAAACGGCTAAGGAACCGGTTGATTTTGAACTTCCCATCGGTAGTGACACAATTTCAACAATTAGCACCCAATTAACAACAACCAGCAAGAATGCATCCGATGCATTTGAGGAAGTTGAACGCACTGAAATAATGGTTTCCGGCCTAAATAATACAGCAGAAAGAATTGAAGATATTGAAATTTTAATGATCGGAATTAGTGACCAAGTAAGCCTACTTGCGGTTCAAACTGCATTACAATTAAAAGGCGAATCAAATGAAGAGAACCTGGTTCACCTTCATGAAAGACGAAGCAAGGAAAGATCTGATATTAAACTGGGAGCAGGCCAATCAATAGATGACAGAGTAAAAACCATACAGAATGGTGCAAAACAAGTTATCACCGAGGTCCAAGAAATAGGGGCAAATATCCATAATCTAAACGAAGTCGCTAGGGATATCGCAAATACAATTTCTCAGGAAGCTCTAGAAGCTGCTAATGAACTCCTGCAACAATCAGAAGACCTTCGAAGCATGTTAGATAGAATATTAGATAAAACACAACACGAAAAATTACCAAAGACTGGGCCAAAAATTCAAAAATGACATCTATGTCATCAACGCAATGACGCCTGGCAGGGTTTTTCCCTCTAGCCACTCAAGAAAAGCTCCTCCTGCAGAAGATATATATGAGAAACTTGCCGTCACTCCCGCATTTGATAGAGCGGACATAGTGTCACCTCCCCCGGCCACTGTTAAAAGATTACCAGCGTTGGTGAGCCTTGCAGCTGACTGCGCCACAGCGTTCGTGCCCGTATCAAATGGCTTGAACTCAAAGGCTCCGAGAGGACCATTCCAAACTAAAGTCTTACAAGAGCTAATTAATTGCTCAATTTTTTTTGCAGTATCGGGTCCGATATCTAAAATCATTTTTTCTGCAGGTATGGACTTAATGTCAACAATTTTGGAAGAACTGCCGTCTCTTAAACCTGTTGCTACTGCAGCGTCGACCGGTAGATGCATCATGCAACCTGATTTTTCAGCTTTGTACGTTATCTCGTTTGCAATGCTGACCATATCTTTTTCAAATAAGGAGCTACCTATTTTCATACCTTTAGCAGACAGGAAAGTATTTGCCATCGCTCCTCCAACAATCAAATGATCAACTTTTCCAACCAAGTGCCCCAACACATTAAGCTTAGTCGATATTTTGTTACCGCCGACAACGGCAGCAACTGGATGGGATGGCTTGTTGAGAGCATCATCCAATGCCTCTAATTCTTGTTGCATAAAACGGCCAGCTGCGGCAGGCATTAAACGAGCAACACCGTCGACTGAACTATGAGCGCGATGAGCGCAAGAAAATGCGTCATTGACATAAACATCACCGAGACTACTAAGATACTTCGAAAATTTACGGTCATTGCTCTCTTCACCAGGATTAAACCGAAGGTTTTCTAATAAAACCACTTCACCTGGCTGGGTTTTGTGCTCACCAGCGGGGGAGAAAATAATTCTAATATTCGGTAAAAACGACTTTAAAACAGGTATTAATGGCTCCAACGACAATGCGGCAACGACCTTCCCTTTAGGTCGACCAAAATGGCTCAATAAGCATATTCCAGCACCTTTATCCAAAATCTCCTTAATTGTTGGGATTATTTTTTCAATCCTGGTCGTATCAGAAACGGTTTTGCCTTCCATCGGGATATTAAAATCAACCCTTAATAACACACACTTATTAGTAATATCAAAGTCATCAAGTGTCTTGAACGAAGGCATTATTTCTCTAACTTCTCAAGCTAGTCAAATGGTTAAAGCAACAACATATTATGCCTTATTGTATCGACAATCCACCGCATTAAGCAGATTTTAGATCACGGAGAACATATTGAAGTATTCCCCCATGACGATAGTATTCCACCTCATCAGCAGTATCAATCCGGCATAATAAGGCGATAGTTTCAGAAGAACCATCAACTCGCGTAATTTTACATGACACATCCATGCGAGGTTTAATACCGTCTTTAATGTTGGCAATATCAAAAACTTCAGTGCCATTCAATTCAAGTGTTAAACGCGATTCACCGTCTCTAAATTGTAATGGCAAAACTCCCATGCCCACTAAGTTTGATCTATGAATACGCTCAAAACTTTCGACAATGACAGCTTTCACACCCAAAAGTCTTGTTCCCTTGGCGGCCCAGTCCCGAGAGGAACCGTTACCATATAGCTTACCGCCAATGATGACGAGGGGGATTCCTTCATCCTCATATTTCATAGCAGCATCATAAATCGACATCAATTCTCCGGAAGGCTGATGTTTTGTCACCCCACCTTCAGTGTTAGGAGCCATTTCATTCCTGATCCGAATATTGGCAAATGTTCCCCGCATCATGACTTCATGATTTCCCCTGCGTGAACCATAAGAGTTAAAGTCTTGTTTCCGAACCTGCCGATCTGTCAGATAAGTACCTGCAGGACTGCCTGGTTTGATTGCACCGGCTGGAGAAATATGGTCGGTTGTAATGGAATCTCCTAAAATGGCTAACTCACGAGCACCTTCAATATCTGAGAAACCGCCCGCCTCTTCTTCCATATTTTTGAAGAAACTCGGATATTTAACGTAAGTGGAGGCTTCCTGCCAATCGTAGGTCTCACTTCCCTCCGTTTGGATGTTTTGCCATTGCTTGGGTCCCTTCCATACATCCTCACCATAACGATTAGAAAACATTTCAGGGGTTATATGACTGCGCACAGCTTCACTAACCTGTTCATTGGTCGGCCAAATATCCCTGAGATAAACAGGTTGATCTTTGCTGTCCACTCCCAAGGCATCATTGTATAGATCACAAGTCATTGAACCGGCTAGGGCATAAGCCACAACCAAAGGGGGAGATGCAAGATAATTAGTCTTAATTTGAGCGTGAATTCGACCTTCAAAATTTCTGTTTCCAGAAAGGACCGAACAAACTGTAAGATCACCATCAGTAATAGCTTGGTCAACTGGCTCTGGCAAAGGACCAGAATTACCAATACAGGTCGTACAACCATACCCAACCACATTAAAACCAAGCTCATTAAGTTCAACTTGTAAGTTTGCATCTTCAAGATAATCTGAAACAACCTTGCTACCGGGGGCCAGTGAAGTCTTGACCCAAGGTTTAGGCTTTAGTCCAAGCGCATTTGCGTTACGAGCTAATAAACCAGCTGCCATCAAAACACTCGGGTTAGACGTATTGGTGCATGAGGTTATAGCTGCAATGACAACGGCTCCATCTTCAAGCTCATAGTCAACACCGGCAGGCGCTTGTGGCCCCTTTCCGTGACCAACAGACGCAAGCGTTTCTTCAAAAGCCGGCACGGCATTTGACAAGGCAATACGATCCTGAGGTCGTTTTGGGCCAGAAATCGAAGGTTCAACCTCTGAAATGTCAAGTTCTAATGAATCAGTAAAAACTGGATCTGGTGTATCTCGATCACGCCACATACCCTGAGCTTTTGCATAAACTTCAACCAACTCTGCGCGATCAGCACCGCGCGACGTGAACTCTAAAAATCGAATTGTTTCTTGGTCAATGGGGAAAATACCGCAGGTAGCACCATATTCAGGTGCCATATTTGCCAGCGTTGCACGATCAGGCAGTGAAAGGTTATCTAGTGCCTCACCATAAAATTCAACAAATTTACCAACCACACCTTTTTCTCGAAGCATTTGAACAACACGTAATACAAGGTCCGTTGCTGTTGTCCCTTCCTTCATTATACCCGTCAACTTAAAGCCTACTACTTCTGGCACGAGCATGGAGACCGGCTGTCCCAACATCGCCGCTTCAGCTTCGATACCACCAACACCCCAACCGAGAACTGCCAAGCCATTAACCATTGTTGTATGACTATCAGTGCCAACCACTGTATCGGGATAAGCAATTAGTTTTCCATCAACCTCGTCGGTCCAAACAGTTTGCGCTAAAAACTCCAAATTTACCTGATGGCAGATGCCCGTTCCCGGGGGAACCACGCGAAAGTTGTCAAATGCTTCAGATCCCCACCGCAAAAATTCGTAGCGTTCTTGATTACGTTCAAATTCCTTGTCTACGTTTGCACCCAACGAGTTTGCCGTTCCAAAATTATCAATCGTCACTGAATGATCAATTACCAAATCGACGGGGCTAAGTGGGTTTATTTTCTGCGGATCACCTCCGAGCTCCCGCATTGCTTGCCTCATGGCAGCTAAATCAACAACGGCGGGCACGCCGGTAAAGTCCTGCATCAATACGCGAGCAGGACGGAAGGCTATCTCATTCTTAGAACTTCCAGCCTCAAGCCAGGCACCAAGAGACTTAATATCGTCAACAGAAACCGTAGCCCCATCTTCGTGACGAAGAAGGTTTTCTAGCAGAACCTTCAACGAAAAAGGTAGACGCGAAATATCCCCTAACCCTTCTTCAGCGGCCTTGAGACTAAAATACTCATAAGTCCTTCCATCAACACTCAAAGAGCGCCGAGTTTTAAGAGTATCTTGGCCAGCTTTTGACATAAGGCGCATCCTCAATGAAACGATTAATTCAAACGAACAATTATAATGTAAGTTCTGCCTACACCATGAAAATATATTATTCCAGACTTTTCACCTCCACAAATAAAATGATTTTTTATAACAAACCAATTATTGATCTATATCATTTTGGGACCGCCACCTTTTATTACAATCGGCCGGAGATACTAGATCAAGTGCTATCGTAAATGTAAGTGATATTAGCTATTGCAATTTTGAAAAAAACCGTGATAAAGGGACTTGATTGATTGAAAGAAAAGAGTGGATAATATAAGGGTAAAAAGATTTTATTGGTCGTTTCTTTGGTTAAATCCGCGATTAATTGGTGAAGGATGAGTTTCGAATGGCGATGGCATTAACACTTGTAATATTAGCAGTTGGCTCAGTTATATTTCATATCTGGAGTCCATGGTGGTCAACTGAGATAGCATCAAACTGGAGTTCAATAGATTTTGCAATCGACGTAACATTCTGGATTACAGGAGTAGCATATGTGATCGTTATCCTGTTTATGGCATATTGCGTTTATAGGTACAGATATCGAGATGATCGCCGTGCCGAGTATGAGCCGGAAAACAACAAATTAGAGTGGTGGCTTACGTGGATAACGACAGCGGGTGTTGTTGGCTTGCTAACCCCGGGCCTGTTGGCTTGGAATGATTTTGTTACTGTACCAAAAGATGCCATCTCATATGAAGTTGTTGGAAAGCAGTGGGAATGGAATTACCGACTTCCTGGAGAGGATGGCAAACTCGGAACAACACATGTCAAGCTGATATCGGATGATAATCCATTTGGGATAAATCCAAAAGACCCAAACGGCAAAGATGATATTTTGATCGAAGGAGATGACCTACATTTACCCAAAGGACAGCCAATTAAAATGGTCCTCCGATCCTTAGATGTTCTTCATGATTTCTACGTTCCTGAGTTTCGAGCAAAAATGGACCTTGTACCCGGAATGGTAACGTTTTTCTGGCTTACACCAACCCGAACCGGAACCTATGATATTCTTTGCGCTGAACTTTGCGGTGTTGGCCATCATGCAATGCGTGGGACCGTAATAGTCGACGATGATAAAGCCTTCAAGAAATGGTTGGGAGAGCAGGAAACATTTGCGATGCTTTACCCCAAAGGGGCAAACGCTTCCACTAAAATTGCCCATCGATCAACTGAAAATCACCAATTAAGACGCGTAGAGGACAAATAAATGAGTAATGGTGTACTTGAAGAATCCCAAGCTATCCCGGCAGCAGAGGTCGAAGATGTAGAGTTATATCATGCCAAAAGCTTCATAACCAAATGGGTCTTTTGCCAGGATGCCAAAGTGATCGCAATACAATATTCGATAACGGCGATCCTTATCGGTCTAGTTGGTCTGGTCTTGTCCTGGTTGATGCGATTGCAGCTCGGTTTCCCGGAAGTCTTCTCCTTTATTGATGCTGAGAGCTATTATCAATATGTCACTATGCATGGCATGATCATGGTCGTCTATCTCCTCACTGCACTTTTTCTCGGCGGATTTGGTAATTATTTGATTCCGTTAATGGTTGGTGCACGGGACATGGTCTTCCCATACATGAATATGCTGAGCTACTGGGTATACCTGCTGGCTACGCTCATTTTAGCCGCTAGCTTTTTTGTTCCGGGGGGTGCAACCGGGGCAGGTTGGACCCTCTACCCTCCACAGTCCGTGACAGAGGGAACACCAGGCATAAATGGTGGAATAATTTTGATGCTTGTCTCTCTCGGTTTTTTTATCATCGGCTTTACAATGGGCGGTTTAAATTATGTTGTAACTGTGTTACAGGCGCGAACCCGTGGGATGACGTTGATGCGGATGCCATTAACGGTATGGGGTATTTTTGTCGCCACCATATTGGCGT
>CAZXSC010000040.1:0-22347 GCA_964643045.1 uncultured Rhodospirillaceae bacterium | reverse complement strand
TTTTAAAAAAGAGGCCTAATGCTTTTCCTCTCCTAATAGAATGGTTATACATACATTAAATCATGGTCATGCTAGGCGAAATCTTCAATGTTGTTGCACCTATTTTTGTTTGCTGCGGCATCGGATTTTTTTGGGTGAAAAACGGCTTTGATTATGATGCCTCTTTTATCACCCGTTTAGTCACCAATATTGGATTCCCGTGTCTTTTATTCTCAGTAATGTTTGCAATTTTTATTCTTGTGCATTCAGATTATAATAAAGTACCAAATCAAAAAAATCAGCGATAGGATTGTTAATAACGAGTATACGCCAATACTTATAGTGCCAGAATTGTTAGATTTTTTTTTGCTCAAGATAAATGATTCCCCTTCATGCAAGGTTTCATCCGATCAAATTTTCGGCCTTTAATTATTAAGAACGGTAATTCCAGAAATAGAATCTGAATCAAGCATACTAATAGCCTTTGCTAATGCGACTTCTTTATCAGTGTCAGGATAATGGAACTGATATATTTTTACTCCGACACCAACCAACCATTCGTAGGGGTATTTTTTTTCTCGGAGTGAGAAATAGGCATTTTTAATAGCTTGGTAACATTGAATTTGTTGTGCTTGCTTATTCATTACTTATTTTCCTAAATCATACAAAAAATGAGGACAAAGAATAAGACTATCCCCAAGAAATATTTTATAGCCACGGCTTTATACGTCTCGGGAGTTGCTTCAAGTGGGTCTTTCATAGCAAATTTATCAAAAATCATTAGAATACCTCCATCGTAAATGGAGTATTTCATTTGGACGACCGTTGATCATTGATTTAGGTCAATTTTCCACGATTCTTCTGCCTACCAAGACGATCCGTTCGCACGTGGTGGAGATGGCAACCTAGTTTATCGGGGATACTGACTCGATAATGTGCGGTTGTGGCGGAATTGGTAGACACGCAGTTTTTAGGTTCCACTACTCGAAGCCAGAAACGGGTTACCTAGATCCTTTAGAAAATGCATTTGGAGCCAATTTGAAGCAAAATAAAAAGCTGTTTTGACCTTCAGAAATATTTTGAGTCATTTATACAACAGAGATAGCTCATCTTTGATGCGGAGTTTTTTTCGTTTTAAATTCGCAATTACAAAATCGTTTGGATACCGATGTTTATTCTCTCGCATAAGTTTTTGTTCGAGGTCTGCGTGTTTATTTTTCAGAAATACAATACGAGTATCAGTATTCATAAGATTTCTCCTCAGTTAAGAATGCGCACGAAATCTACAATTTAATTCGATCAAATTTAAATGTAACCACCATAATCATGCTTAGACCACTCATCACAGACTTTCTGGGTATATGACATAAAACGATTCCAAATTAAACCAGGCTTGGCAGACTTATCTGAGACAGCGTCAACTGGATGCATCACTTCAACAAGGTATTTGATCTCCGAAAAAGTGTCGGAAATAGTGGTTAGAGTACTTTTCTTAGGTGGGATAATTGCGTCAGCAAGAACGTTTGCGGTATCAGCTAAAATTTTCTGCTCTGCCTCAAGTGGTCGTTGCGTTGCCCAGTCTATATTTAGAGTACTTTTCTTAGATATAGCGTTCATAGCAAAGGCCTCCTTATCAAAGAGTATCTCAACGGATTAGTTTTTTGTCGTTGATTCAGATCAATTTCGTAGGGTGTAATCAAAAGGTGCCCCTAATAGATTAAGAAAATCCATTAAATAATAGCATTTGCAGAAACAGAAAAGTACGTTTCTAAAAGCCCTGTTCAATTTATGCTGGAGTGAAACGTGCTGGTGATTATACAGAAACATTTACCTAAATCATTGATCTGTAATAACGAACGGTACCAACAAAAATCAAAAGCGCAACAAACGCACCGACAGTCAAACCAATAGGACTAGTAAATGCTACTGGGCCGACCCGCAAAGGAATATCCAACCTGTAATCCTCATCACGAGCTCGAAATCTAGCCCGAACAACATACTCACCCGCTTGATGAAAATTGAAGCTTTGGCGATACACGTTATCATCAAGGTGCTGAGTGCCTATCGTATCAAAACGGGAAAATGAAAATAATTTATCATGACGAACAGAAAAGTTCACAGTGCCATTAAACAATTGGCCATTTTTAATACTTTTTATGTAAATGCTGATTCGACCCGGTTCTTCTGGTTTTGGAAAGGCTGGATAAACCATATAGGCGATATAAAATCCACCCATTTTGGTTTCACCCTGCAATGTTGGCGGGGTGTTCGAATTTTCGTTTAACTCATAGGACGGTCGGCCAAAGATATGATGGGCTACCGCGTCATTAGTGTAAAAAAGCCAAATCGTTAATACAATAAACATTATAAATAAACTAGAGAAATAATATCTGATCAAAACTCTTTTCTTAACTCGAGAAGATGCTGACGAATCGCGAACAAAAGTGGCATCCATTATAAAATTATAGAATATAAACAAGCAGGTCATTCAGTAGCCTTCTGAAGCGTTCCCCAATTTTTCTGAAGATATAATTTTCCCAGATGACCTGGGCCTTGCGCGGGATAATCTTTTAAGCGGAGAGTAAAGGTTATTGCCTCAGTTGGGCAAATTGCTATGCAGGCTGTGCAGTTGCTGCACTCTTGGCCAAAATTATCATTCATTGGATCGAGTCCAAGCTCACAAACCGCGTTGCATTTAGTACAATCATTACAATTCTCAGCAACGCGGCGAATGCGAAAAATCCGATAACGCCCAAGTAATGAATACAAGGCCCCCCCTGGGCAGATATAGCGGCAGAACCCCCGTCGAACGAGAAAAAAATCAAATAGCAATGTGCCAGAGAAGATGACAACACCGATACCTAAGCCTCCTTGGGAAATGGCCATATAAAGTTCACGACCGATAATAGCGGGCGGATAAATAATTGCGGTGAGCAAGGATCCAACTAGGGTCATGGTAATAAGTCCGATAATTAGGATGACGTATTTAAACCGTCGGCCTAATTGGAAATTGAACAATTTCATACCACCCCCCTTTAACCGGTCTGAAAGATTAGAATTCAACTCATAAATTAAAGTTGCTGGGCATAACCATCCACAGAAGAAACGACCAAAAAAAATCGTCAAAATAACCGGAATGAGTGCAGTTAAAATAAATGGCCAATAAAATTTCTGGCTTGCAGCGATTTGGCTGACAACCGCCAAAGGATCCGAGATTTGTATTCCTCCAATTAAACCGGACCAGGTATTTCCTCTAAAGACATTTAGATCGTATTTGGAATTACCTGCAAATGGGGATACTAGACTTTCTACGATATCATATATGCGTTTTTCTGAAGGTGACAAAAAATCGTAAGCATGCGCTGCTACATAAGATTGGTAAACATGAAGAACAGGAATAACAATTAACAGAACAAACACTAAGAATAGGATTAGCCGCCTTAACTTATTAAGGTTGCGAAGCAAAACTAAAAAATTGTTAGAACTGGATTTAAGTCTCATCCGCGCATTGTTCATCGGGTCGGCTGAATGCGAACGGCCTGCGGCATTTGGATGCAGGCGCTTTCACATAGGCCACAACCCACACAGTTTTCGTTAACGTGAGGCTGTTCCAATCTTCCAACCCTAATTGCAACTCCCTGTAACGGGCAGGCTCGATAGCAGACACCGCAAGTCTTACCCTGAAAAGACAAACACAATTTCTCATCAACCACGGCGAATCCCATATTGACCTTTTCCATAATCACGTCTGCGTCGCGCCTTATTCTTGGAATTGCGCCTGTCGGACACACGTCACCGCATTTCATACACAAAATACAAGCTTTGTAGCGTGGTTCAATATAAGGTGTGCCGTTTGAAGTTATGCCATTCTCAAGCCCAAAAAACTTAATATTTCTGTTTGGGCAGATTTCGCCGCACTGGCCACAACGGATACATTTACTTAAAAATTCTTTTTCGACATGGGCACCGGGTGGGCGGAGAAAGCGCAAGGAGGGGTATTTGTTAACGGCCCGTGTAGGTAAGGGCAGCAAGGTTACAGCAGTGCTAGCTCCCATCGCGGTTATGAATTTCCTTCTATCCATTTATGTTACCTAGTTTTTAATCAGAGGGGTTTTATTTGCATGTTGAATTCCACAAAATCGTTATTCTATTTCCATAATTTTTCGATACGGCAGGCACTTTTCTTAAAATCTACCTGCCCTGAAACTGGATCCCAGATGCGACTGGTGAGTCCATTAGCTAACCATTTATTTTTTTTTGGATCGGCACTATCAGCCACCGAAAGATTCCAAGGACCAAACATATAGCCTCGAGGTACACTATTTCTGGATGGCTTTACTAAGGAATTTGAACCAACTTGTGCCCGCGCTTCAAGCGATCCACGTCGCGTGACCACGCGTACCTTTTCGCCATCCTGAATACCTAAATCTTTGGCATCATCAATGTGCATTTCAACATACATTTCGGGCACTAACCGGCGCGTCGTTGGGCTCCGGCTTGATTTAGCAGTATGGAAGTGCTCGTATACCACGCCGAGGCCAAACCAATATGGGTATTTATCCTTCGGCACATCCTGCCATCTTTTGCCGAGATACTCTTCGTCAGGTATGTCAGGAGTAAGGCCTTTATCACGGGCTTCTTTGATGAGACTTATATGATCAATTGTATATAGGCCATCTATTGTGCCGAAGCGCATCATTCTTTTAGTCAGCTTTTCTCGATCTGAATAATCCTGGTGAACCAGTTGCATTCTTACCTTACCATTCTTAGTTCGAAAATAGCCGTAGGGTTTGTTTTTCCAATCTCCCTCTTGCAGCATAAAACGGCGTTTAGTCCCGCCATTTTGAGCGATCTCGTAGGTTGGAGCTGGCCACTGTATTCCACGAAGTTCTTCAAGTTGCTCATAAGGAGAAATTTTATCAATTTTTTCGACTTCTAATATACCTGTCAAATCTGTATCAGTACCAGCAGAAGCCTTTATTATATCCCGAAAAACTTCTTCGGCATCGTAAAAGCCGTCTTTTTTACGTCGGTAAGGAAGTATTTTATCCATATCCAAACCCAATAATGTGCCAATGCCTTTGGCTTTATCAATGACCATATCCATATCGGGCCGACAACCATTTGGAGGTTCGGCCGCTTTTTGGCAAATGTTGATACGTCGTTCAGAAGAGATGTAAACACCCTCAACTTCACCCCAAGTCGCTGCTGGAAAAATAACATCTGCATATAAGTTATTTGGTGCATGCCGGTATATTTCCTGTACGATATTAAAAGTTTTAGAAATTGCAGGACGGATGAGATTATGTTGGTCAGGTAAATCAATATGAGTTGCATAAACGAAAAAGAAAGCTTTTACTTCGCCTTTCAGCGCACGTTCCATCATACCAACCGCATAACCAGGGTTTTTACCATTCATCGCATTGGTAAGATTTTTTTCTGGTAGGCGCCAATGTTTAGCTATCTGCTTACGACTAGCTGCATTATTCAATGACTGATTAAAAGGCAACCGTCCGGTAAGACCGCCGGTAAACCGTTCACCCATTGCATTTGGTTGACCCGTCATTGAAAACGGTCCGCAACCAGGTTTTGCTAAATTGCCGGTCAGCGTTAGTAAATTAATAATTGAGATGACATTATGCTGGCCATGGATATGTTGATTATAGCCGATACCCCACATAATTATCACTCCGCCATATCCGGCTTTTTGACTACCC
Source organism: uncultured Rhodospirillaceae bacterium (assembly GCA_964643045.1). Lineage (GTDB taxonomy): Bacteria > Pseudomonadota > Alphaproteobacteria > Rhodospirillales > UBA2165 > TMED23. The sequence goes on along the minus strand of CAZXSC010000040.1, from coordinate 16,651 downwards.
TTTGAACGAGCGAGGCGCTTGCGTGTTGCATTTGAAAACATTTCAGCAACACGTCGAATAGTTAGTGGCGAAACTTCATGGTTTTTGCCGCCCATGCGGTCCTGGACCTGTTCCGGGCTGTAGTCTTTCAATACGCCATCGACGTATTCTTTCCAATTGTCGGCGTTGGTTTTGAGAAAATCCCAGTCAATGACGTCATCGTGTTCTTTCAACAACACATGAGCAACAGCGTTCAAGAAGCTGATATCACCGTTTAAGATAGGAATATGAACACTGTTTTTTTCGTTGATATCTTCATAACCCATGACGGTACCTGTCCGTCTTGGATCAACAACTACCGTCGGTATATCGGTTTTACGTTTATGATCTGCCGCCCGCCAAAATATAATAGGATGGGATTCACGGGCATTGTGGCCAAAATGCATTATCATATCAGATAGCTCGATGTCTTCGTAGGCTAACGGAGGGGTGTCGGATCCAAGAGTTGCAAAATATCCAGTGACAGCAGACGTCATGCACATTCGCGCATTAGCCTCAATGGTATTAGAACCTAGCACTCCCTTCATAAATATATTTTCGAGATATTGACCTTCCGTCGTCAACTGACCCGATCCATAGAGACCTATAGAATTACCACCGTACTTTTTAGCAAAGTGGGCAATCTTTCGGTCAACCATTTCCGAGGCTTTTTCGTATGGGATCCGGATGAAATGCTTTTCATCGAATGAACCCTTAGTTTTGCTAATATAATCAAGGTCGCCATGATCCGGCTCATTCCATTCCAACCAGACATCCTTTCGCACATAAGCGTCACCTTCCATTCGATCGACATACATTGGTTCGGCTGCTGTTAGACCTTTGATGCACTGCAGTCCATAATTTGTTGGGTGATCTTTATCGGGCCGCATAGAAACAATTTTACCTTTTTCGACTTGAATAATCGTACCACAACCAACACCACAATATGGGCATTGGGCTATTGCTGTCGTTCGCTCACCGTCGGCTTCAAGAGCATTGACTGAAGAAGTAACAAGCTCGGGATTATTGGCGACCATATACCCAGCTCCCGCTGCATACGCTGAAATAAAGGCGCTATTTTTTAGGAACTCACGGCGAGAAAATTTATTTTTAAAGCGTTTCATGGCTATTCATTCACCTACGTTTTGCCTGTTGCCTCAAATAAACAATAATATCGTCGATTTGTTGACTGGTTAAATTAGCTATCCCTTCTGGCCCTTGGAATGGAAGCATACGGGTATTCGATCGACCCTTCTTTATGGTTTCACGAATGAATCCATCTGAAACGCTTTGGAGGAAACTCGGAAGACCGATAGCCGTTCCAGTCCCCTCAGAGTCGTAGCCATTCCCGATACTCCCGTGACAGGTGGAGCAAATATTCATGTACCAAATCCGACCAAAGGCTGCGTCACCAACGGCTTCCGGTTGCCCGTCAACCTCTGTAGATTGGTTAGGCAATTTTTCTTCCGACTGCAAATAAGTCACAATCATTTTAATCTTCAAAGCGCCAAGATGATCAAATGGTGGCATGCCAGTACCTTCTCGGCCGTCGCGAATAGTATTTTTTAAAAATTCTTGAGAAGCGATACGTAGAAATTCCGGGTTTACCAAAGAAGGTGCTACCCCAGGCTCACCAATTGCGTCAGCTTGGTGGCACGCCGAGCAATTCTTTTCATAGAGAGCCATACCTTTCTGTAAAATGGCGAAGTAATCTTGAGTAAATGCGGGTAAGCTGACCGTCAAAACAAATAAAATAACAGTTCCATAAATAAGATATCTTCGCATTTAATTTTAGTGCTCATAATTTTTAATATAACATGCATTCCAGACAACCTATATTCATTGATATAGGTCAAATTTGGTATTTTTTTTAAAGAAGTTGGAGGCATATTCGGCAATATGTGCCAAAAAAAAGGAGTGGGTGTTTGTGCAAAAACACACCCTCCTTTAGGTTCCATCAGTTTCTTGTTAAAGAGTTTAAAGAGAGGTAACCCTTAAACATGACGATTATAAAACAGTAATAAAAGGAAATAAATTTGATCGATATCGAGGAAATCTTAGTTTAATATATCGCCACTGTAGTCATTTCCCGTCTCGACCAAAAGCTGGCTGAGGTCGCGCACAGAAATTTTCCGCTGGCGTTCTATCGAGATCACCCCATCTCTCGTTAATGCTGTTATCTGCCGGCTCACTGTTTCTATAGTGAGACCAAGATAATCTGCTAATTCCTCACGGGTAATTAACAGTTCAAAGTCACTGGATTTTTGATGGGAATTTTGTTTCAATATTTTAGCCTTTGTAGCAATCATATAAAAGAGTGACGCTATCCTTTCGCGAGCAGATTTACGCCCCAGAACTAACATCCATTCACGGGCCGCATCCAGTTCATCCATTTTTATTTCAAGCAGGCGCTGAGCCAAACTCTGTGAACTAGCAAATAATTTTTCAAAAAAACCTATTTCAAATCTACAAAGCATAACCTGGGATGAAGTAACAATATCAAATTGAGAAATATGACGTCCGGGACGGCCAATAAAATCACCGGGAAGTAATATACCCATGATCTGACGGCGGCCATCCACCAGCATTTGAGAGATTGACGCTATGCCAGACACAGGGGTCCCAACATGGGTGATTTTCTGACCTGCGTAGGTAATTGTCTCTCCTTTAGAAAAAGTTCGATAGGTTTTGATATTGTTTAGTTTTACAAGTTCTTCTTCGCAACATAGCGAGCAGATAGCGTGCTTTCTAACAAGGCAGTCAAAACAATCAGGCTGACCTTTGTTTGTTTTATGTTGTTCAAATTCAAGCATTTTCTTCAGTGAGGACCCTATATAAAGAATCTTATTCTACCTTAAAAGAACAGCATAGCAAAGATTTTGTTCTTCAATGTATTCTTTCTAATGTTTTCTGTCTTTTATAATTGCCAGTTTTTTAAAAAAGAGGCCTAGTGCTTTTCCTCTCCTAATAGAATGGTTATACATACACTAAATCATGGACATGCTAGGCGAAATCTTCAATGTTGTTGCACCTATTTTTGTTTGCTGCGGCATCGGTTTTTTTTGGGTGAAAAACGGCTTTGATTATGATACCTCTTTAATCACCCGTTTAGTCACCAATATTGGATTCCCGTGTCTTATATTCTCAGTAATGTCCAAGAGCGAGATGACTGAAGAAATTTTTGAAGAAATGAGCATTGCCGCTTTTGTTTCTGTTGTAATTTTCTTTGCACTCGGTGCTACGTTTCTTAAAACACTTAAACTGAGCCAATTGGCCTACTTACCCTCTCTCGCTCTCGCAAATACCGGGAATATGGGTCTACCATTATGCCTCTTTTCTTTTGGTTCAACAGGCTTAGCATATGGATTTGCATATTTCTGGGTGCAGATTCTCATGGTTTTCTGCCTAGGAAGTACTATGGCAGCAAAATCCCTAAACTTTAAGATTATATTGCGCCTGCCCCTAATCTGGGCTATTGCAGTTGCCTTCGTTTTCAACTATTTCGACTTCAAATTACCATCAGGGTTCAATAACACCGTTAAATTACTTGGGGATTTTGCAATTCCTCTTTGTTTAATAACTCTAGGAGCTTCTCTCGCGGATTTGAAAATTAACTCCATTAAACATAGTGTTATTTTTTCATTCTTTAGATTATCCAGCGGTTTTTTAATCGGAGTACTTTTATCTGAATTACTAGGATTCGACGGGGTGGTTCGTGGCGTTCTTATAATAATGTGCTCAATGCCCTCCGCTGTTTTTAATTACCTATTTGCAGAATTATACCATAACCAACCTCAGGAAATTGCGGGAATCGTTCTTATTTCAACGATATGTTCGTTCGCAACTCTCCCTCTATTGTTGTGGTTTGTAATGTAAAATCTAAGGTGAACCAACCACTTTCCCGTTGCCAAGAACATTACCAGTTTCTGCCGACCTAATGGTATAAATACTTTACCACGAATTAGAAAACTCAATTGAGCACGTAATTAAATGGGATGGGTCTTTACTTTTAATATTCAGAACAAATCGTCGTCAAATTGCTTAATCCTGTTTGAAGCGCTTTAAGCGACGGCGAGAAACATCTTCACGTACCTCTGCTCGACCAAATTCATACAAAAATTCTAAAACGTAGTCGAGGTGTGTATGAGCAGCATTCTGAGCTGTATCTGGATCGCCTTCCATGATGGCGTCGTACATGGCTTTATGTTGATTAAGCAGAGCATCGCGGGCACCCTTACGAACGTATAACTTACTTCTATTATAGAAAACGCCAGTACGTAACAGGTTAAATAAACCACGCATTACGTGGAGTAAAAATACGTTATGAGCTGCTTCCGCTATAGACAAATGAAAAGCTGCATCAACTTCAGCTTCGATTTCAGGATCCTCGGGAGCCTGTTCCATCGCTTTGAGCCGTTCGGTGATTATCTCGCGGTCAGCCTCGGTACTGCGGAGAGCAGCATAGTATGCAGCAACGCCTTCCAAAGATTTTCGAAATTCAACATAATCTTCAGCAGCCCCGGGACGTGAAGAAAACATATCAATTAACGGATCTGTAAAAACCGGTTCTACAATACTCCGCACATAAGTACCTCCGCCTTGGCGACTTTGAAATAGACCGCTGGCCTCCATTTTATAGAGTGCTTCCCTAAGCGAGGGTCGGGAGACACCCAATTCCTCAGCTAAATCACGTTCAGGCGGAAGCTTTTCACCTGGTTCTAAAACACCCCCATAAACAAGTTCCTGTAGATGCTCAACGATGTTATCCGCAATTTTACCTTGTTTGATTTTCTCAAAAGTCATAATACCTAATCAAATTTTCAGCCAGTTAAAACAGACTTTTATATTAATTTCCAATTTTTTTCCAATGAATTTATTTAATTTTACTTTTTTCGCCTATACGTAAAACTTTTGATTGACAATTTGGTATTACCAATTTACCATAATTATGATAATAAATATATATTTTTTATTATTACAAAAAAATATATATTTATCAATGGCTTTATAATATACTAAATTAGGATTTTGGTCATAGTTTTATTCCAACTAATAATTATTTCCGGGAGATTATAAATGAGAAAACAGCTAACAACACTGGGGATTGCTTCCATCATGTCATTTACATTGATGACTATTCCCGCACATGCAGAAAAGAAAATACTGCTTAAAGTTCCTGTTTGGTTTCCAACAACTTTACCTGCGCTTGGAACATCCCCAGCATGGGTAGCCAAGCATATTAATGCAATAGGCGGAAACTTGAAGATGAAAACTTATGAGCCAAAAAAGCTGATACCGCCTAAGCAAATTTTGGAAGCGGTTTCAAAGGGGCAAGTTAATGGTGGATATACAACACCTGGTTACAACACGGGTAAATTAGGTGATAAAGGGGCCATTTTTTCAGCGGTTCCATTTGGCCCCGATGCGCCTGAATTTTTGGCTTGGGTTTACTACGGAAATGGACGAAAATTATGGCAGAAAACATATGAAGATGCAGGCTACAACGTTCAGTCGGTACCCTGCGGAATTATTGCTCCTGAAACTTCCGGTTGGTTCAAAAAAGAAATCAAGTCGGCGAGTGATCTAAAAGGTCTGCGTATGCGGTTTTTTGGCCTTGGAGCTCGTGTTATGGAAAAATTGGGAGTATCCACTTCACAACTCCCCGGTGGTGAAATTGTGCCAGCCCTGCAGAAAGGTGCTATAGATGCAACCGAATTTTCCATGCCAGCGATCGATAAGAGATTAGGTATAAATAAAATTCTGAAGTACAACTACTATCCAGGATGGCATCAACCCGCCACTTTGTTTGACCTGATCATCAACAAAGACACTTGGAACAAGGAAATGAGTAAGGGACAACGTACAATCGTCGAATTGGCTTGTAAGGCAGTTATGACGGATGGGCTTGCTATGGGTGAATCAATGCAATTTGATACAATGAAAGCAAATGCCAAAGCAGGAACCCAGAACAAATATTGGTCTCCCGAAATGTTAAAAACATATTCTCAAAAATGGGATGAAGTCGTTGCAGACTCGATTAAAAAGGATCCTGGTTTTAAGGTTATTTGGGATGATCTTCAAAAATTCCGAAAGAATTATGCAATCTGGAACAAATGGGCCTATTTACCGCGCCCCGGAACAGTGCGCATAAAATAACACTCCTAAAACTTTACATTAATTTTGTCACATGGCAGGGTATTTATCCTGCCATGTGAATTTTTTAGGAAAGACCGGGTGTGGTTTCTATGTCTCAAACCGTCAGCGCAGAAACTCATTATATACCAATCGTTACATTCCTTAACGGCCTCGTGCGGCGTGTTGTTGAGGCAGTCGCCTGGCTAAATGTGGTGCTTGCGCTTCTCATACTGGTGACCGTTGCATTGCGTTACGCCTTTCATCGCAATGGTCTACTTCTAGGCTGGCCGTTAGTTCCGATGGAAGAGTTAATGTGGCACATTTATTCCGTTCCAGTAATGTTTGGTCTGGCATACGCGATTGCTAATGACACTCATATCCGAATTGATATTCTTCGCTCAAGCATGTCACAATCGTTAAAGTATATATTTGAAATTTCTGGCATTCTCCTACTTTTGTTACCTTGTTTATTGGTCCTTCTTGATTTTAGTTTCGATTTTGCGGTTTATGCCTTTACCCATAATGAATCTTCTCAAAGCACTATGGGATTACCCCATCGCTGGATCGTCAAGTCGGTAATCCCTCTTTCAATGATACTGATGCTAATTTCAACGATAGCCCGTCTAATAGAGAATGGAGTGCTACTGTTTCATTTTGGAAAGGAGCCGCGGAAAACTATCCCTGTAGATGCACCAAAGGTTCGCCAGTTATTCGAACCACTGTTGAAGGTCAAAGATAATTCCAGCGATGCGAGTACTAGCTAAATGGGGCTAAGTGCTGAAAGTTATCTAGTCATTGCGATGTTTATTTCATTTATTGCGCTCCTCTTTACAGGATTTCCCGTTGCATGGGTCCTAGCTGGGGTGGGAATTATTTTTGCTGGCGTTGGTTGGTGGACGGACGAATTGGGGTGGACACTCACCGGGCTTAGTTACAACACCCTTGGCCTACTTGTAGGCCGCATCTTCGGCATCATGGATAACTGGGTGCTCATTGCTCTACCAATGTTTATTTTCATGGGGCTAATGCTTGAAAAATCTGGTGTAGCAGAACGAATGATGCACTCAATGCAAAAATTATTTGGCAACGTCAGAGGCGGTCTAGCTATTACCGTTGCATTAATTGGCATTATTTTAGCAGCTTCCACCGGCATTATCGGTGCGTCGGTTGTGCTGTTAGGGTTGATGTCGTTGCCGGTTATGCTCAACCAAAATTATGACAAATCATTGGCTCTTGGAACTGTTGCTGCCTCAGGGTGTCTCGGTATTCTCATTCCCCCTTCGATCATGTTAGTGATCATGGGCGACCAACTATCAATACCCATACTTGATTTGTTTATGGGGGCCGTCTTCCCAGGATTAATTCTTGGTGCACTTTATATTTTGTATATCTTAGTTTATTGCAAAATCTTTCCCGAGAAAGCTCCGCTTGCTGTAGATCATAGTGAGATAAATTTGAGGGATGTTTTACAGGCAATGGTAGATATAATTCCTCCTGCAGCCTTGATATTTCTTGTTCTCGGATCAATTTTTATGGGTGTTTCTACTGTTACTGAGGCCTCAGGGATCGGGGCTCTGGGGGCAATGTTAATAGCTATTGTATACAAACGTTTTGATCGTACAGTTCTAAAAGATGTAGTGATCAATACTATGAATACAGCAGCCTATATCTTTGCAATATTTGTTGGAGCAACCATATTTGCCTTGATCATGCGTGAATGTGGTGGAGATGAACTGATCCAGGCCGCCTTAACCGGCTTGGGATTTAGTCCCCACGGCCTAATCATTTTCGTTTTGGTCGTAGTTTTCTTCCTTGGCTTTTTCCTTGACTGGATTGAAATCAGTTTGATTATACTCCCATTGTTAGCACCTGTGATTTCTGGGCTTGATTTGGAGATCAATGGTTTTGGTACGGTTGACTATCCTATTCTAACCTGGTTTGCCCTCCTGATTGCAGTAACTCTACAAACATCTTTTCTAACCCCTCCGGTCGGTTTTGCTCTCTTCTATCTCAAAGGAGTTTGCCCCCCCAGTGTGACGTTAGTTGATATTTATCGTGGGGTGGTGCCTTTTATTATATTGCAATTGATTGCCCTAGTTTTGGTGTTTGTTTTTCCGGAATTGGTCAATTGGTTACCGGCGGTCGCTTATGGCAATAAGTAATTTTTCGATGCGAAAACCCCGCCAATCGATTGATATTCCAATTTGGTTGATGGTTTTTTACCAGAAAATATATGATAGAAATTGGGCTAGTTTATTTTTTTTAACAAGGTGATTATCCAGGATGAGATTGAAAAACTGTCATAATTTTCATGACTTTAGAAATTTAGCTCGAAGACGATTGCCATCTCCGATTTTTAATTATATTGACGGTGCAGCGGACGACGAAGGTACTCATCGTCAGAATACTCTAAGCTTTGATTCCTGTGATCTAGTTCCAAACGTTTTAAGAGGTATCAAACATATTGATATGTCTACCACTGTTATGGGACAAAAATTAGCAATGCCAATATATTGTTCCCCTACAGCGTTGCAAAGACTGTATCATCACCAGGGTGAGCGCGCTGTAGCCGGCGCGGCTGAGAAGTTTGGGACTATGTTTGGTGTATCTTCCTTGGGCACCGTTAGCCTAAAAGAAGTACGAAAGCACAGCAATCCTCAAGCATATCAATTCTATTTCCACAAAGATCGTGGACTGAATAAAGCAATGATGGCGGATGCTAAAGAAGCCGGTATTGAGATCATGATGTTAACGGTAGACACAACTACTGGTGGTAACCGTGAACGTGATCTTCGAAGTGGATTTACCATACCATTTCGTCTGAATTTTTCAGGTATGTTGCAATTTGCTATCAAGCCTATGTGGGCTGTTAATTACGTTATACATGAAAGATTTAGGCTTCCGCAGCTTGAGGGCTATATTGATATGAGTAATGGAGCCGTATCCATAGGTCGGTATATTACGGAAATGTTGGATCCTTCAATCGATTGGCTGGATGTTAAAAAAATGGTCGCTGAGTGGGATGGTCAGTTTTGTCTGAAAGGTATCATGAGTGTAGAGGATGCTAGAAAGGCAGTTGACATTGGTTGTACAGGAATTGTTATTTCCAATCATGGGGGAAGACAGCTTGATGGATCGCGTAGCCCGTTCGATCAGTTGGATGAAATTGTTAATGCTGTTGGTGACAAAATAGACGTTTTAATGGATAGTGGTATTCAAAGAGGGACCCACGTATTAAAAGCTCTTTCCCTGGGGGCTAAAGCAGTTGGTGCAGGACGTTTTTATTTGTATCCTCTTGCGGTTGGTGGACAAGCAGGCGTGGAACGTGCCTTAGAGTTAATGAGAATGGAAATAGAACGTGACATGTGCTTAATGGGATGTAGCTCAATTGATGAGCTGTCACCCAACAATTTGCGTTTCAGATAAGATAAAATTGATAACCAGAACAATTTGCCAGTAACAGTCTAGATTGGATCGAAGCGAGAGTTACAAGCGTACAGTCGAGTTAATGGCAACAGAATTTATGTCCCGCATTCCCGATGCCGTGCAAACACGAAGGCTTAATTTTTGACCGGACCAAGCCTATTTATATATAATTATTTTGCATAGCAGGATTGAACTTAAAGCGCTACTGCTAAGCATCCAACAGGAGTATATCACGCCCGAAACTCGGGTGTAATGTAATGATATCTTTCAGCAAGGATTTTATAAACGGCATTAAATGGTTAAGCTCAATCGCAATAATATGTGGTATGGCTTTGACCACTGCTAACATTTATCCACTGAATATGTATTTTCATTTTACCGGGGTTACGGGATGGCTGATTGTTTCAATTATTTGGCATGATCGTAGTTTAATAATGCTAAACAGCGTTGCAGCTTTTATTTTTGTTGCGGGTATAGTCTCTAGTTTATTCTAGATCTTAACATTTTACTTGCTAAACATGATTAAATTTATTGTTATTCTACAATCTTATTTAATAGAAAAATCTAGTGGACTGGTTTAGATCGTCGAATATAATCACAAACAAATCTATCATGATTTTGAATTGAAGGAGACTCAAATGGCATACGAGTTTGAGACATTTTGTACTGATTGCAGAAACGCCTACGATCAAAATACTGGTGAAGCGGACCTTGAAAGTATACGCCAGAATTTGGAGAAGTTGATCAAAGAAAATCCTAAATTTGTGGAAGAGAAATGCGGTGCTTCTGCCGATTATGGCGTTCATGAACTTTATGCGGACCCAAATTTGGGCTTTATTGTTTACGCCCACAACATAAAAGAGGGCCGAAAATCGCCTCCGCATGATCATGGCGCATCCTGGGCTATCTATGGTCAAGCAAAAAAATTCACGGATATGACGGAATATAGGCGTCTCGATGACATGTCAGAGGCGGGTCACGCTGAAATTGAAGAAACAAAGAAATACAGGCTAGACGTTGGCATGGCGGGAAAATTTGGGCCTCATGACATTCATCAAATTCATTTTGAGGATGAAGCTCGTTTTATACGTGTTACGGGTGCCGATTTATTTAAAGAAGCTACTTTAACGTATAATCCGGCGACCAACAGTGTCAATATTGTCGGAACAGGCTCCGCAGCCGATAATAGCCGTACTGGACCTAATTCATAATTGAAATAGAGAAAAACAGGTATAGTTAATGGCTTCTGCAGAAAAAAAACCAAACGAAATTGCTGATCGAGATACGCCACTGATAAAAAATTGTTGGTATGTCCTCGATTGGAGTGAAGATGTAAAACCACATCTTAAGAACCGCATGGTGGTCAATCAGGACTTGGTATATTTTCGAACCCAAATGGGGGAAATCTGTGTTTTACAAAATAGATGTGCCCACAGGTGTTTCCCCTTGCATCGGGGTAAGTTGAAGGAAGATGATACAGTTGAATGTGGCTATCATGGATTGACTTATAATTCTGACGGAAAATGTGTTCTCATCCCATCAGCATTGGACCTGAACCCCTCATTTATATCAATACATAAATACCCAGTTGTCGAAAGACCTCCAATGGTTTGGGTATGGCCGGGCGATCCAGAGAAGGCTGATCCTTCATTAATACCGGAGTATGGTTGGGTCAACGAAGATAATTGGGGATACGGGACTGGATTTTACCATGTTAAAGGCAACTATTTGGCAATCCACGAAAACCTTTTGGATCTGACACATTTTCAATACCTTCATGGCGCAGTCCTGGGAACACAAAAACAACTGGAAGCGAAAGTTGAAGTAACTGTTAAAGATAACAAGGTGATCACTTATCGTGTAAATGAAGGCGAACCCGTTCCCGATCTCCATAAAGAAGCTACAGGACTAAAAGATATTCCAATCACTCGTCATGGAACAGCATCTTTCGTTACGCCCGGATTCCATGAAGGTTACACTCTCTTTGAAGATAAACAGGGAAGTAACAATGGGCGGACAGAGTACAAACCTCATATTCTGCATTTTATCACGCCTGAAACTCAGTATACGTCGCTCTATTGGTGGGTGTTTGGACGCAATTTTGCCGCGCCAGATAAAAAATTGGATGCTTGGTACTCCGATATGACAACCAAGGTTTTCAAAGAAGATAAGGAAGCAGTCGAATGGATTGAATTTCAATGGGAAAATGATGAACGGCCAGATTTTAAAGAAAAACATGTTCCCTCAGATGAAGGTGCCGTGAAAATGCGCAGGGTTGTTTACGATCTTGCGATGAAAGAACATCTTCCCTAACACCCAGCTGTTTTTTATTAGTAATAAGTATTTTAACCATGGCTGTTCATATTTTGTGTTTCAGATGAACCTCACGGTACCAAATATAAATACCGCTAAGGACTATTAGTCCTGCTCCTAAAACAACTTCAATCGTCAATGGGTCGCCTAAGAAAATAGCACTTAAGACCACCGCTACAAGTAACTGAGAATACAGAAAGGGTGACAAAAACGATGCGGTGGCAAATTGCAGACCCTTTATTATAGCAAGGTGCCCCGCTGCTCCAAGACCACCTTGCGCGCACATTAACAGAAATTCGCTGATCCCCGGTTGTTGCCAATTAAAGGGAACGGCGAGCATCAATATGATAACACCAATCAGAGTTGTATAAAAGAGGGTGGTATAAGGACTATCATAATTTTGCAGTTTACGGGTCTGGATGAGAAAGATGGCCAGCAGGAAAGCTGTAGCTAAAGGAAGTAGTATAGCCCACCTAAAGTCAAAACCCGGTTGGACAATTATTAATACGCCGCAAAAAGCTGAGGTAACAGCAAGGTATCTCCTCATCCCGATTTTCTCTTTCAAAAAAACGCTGGATAATATTGTGACTAGAACCGGTGCAAAAAACTGGACAGCAGCAGCATCTGCTAACGGCAGATATTTTAGCGAGGTGTACATCGCTAATGTAGCAACAAATAGGAGAAACGACCGCTGGATTTGTATTTTAGGTTGCTTGCTTTTAAATATTGACCGTGGATGGCACATTAAAAGATAAATTATAACGATGACAGCATGAAAAAAATACCGGCTCCAAACGACCTGAATTACTGGAAAAGAGTTGGTCAGTTCCTTGCTAATAGCATCCATCATCGCCAAAACCCCGCCACCGACAACGGTGAGGAAAATAGCCAATACAATATCTTTTTGGGGATTTCGAATTCTAGCCACATTCATTAGAGGTTTTACCAGATATGCTAAGAGCAGTCGTTTTCATATTTTAAGATTTAACCCTTTCGTTGAAATCAAAAAATGGTTTTAACAAGTATGCTTATTTGCTATTAGCGTTTTAAAAGTGAAGAATTAGCCAGTTTGGTATCTTGACCGGGGGGTGCATTGTCGACCGCGTCTTCAAGAGAAAATTCCTCAACCCACTCCTCGGGCGCGCGCGCTATATCATTTGGAGAAATCTTATCCAGGCCCCAGAAAATTTCAAGCCAGTGGCCGTCTGGGTCCAAAAACTCAACGGCAATTTGCACACCCGCGCGCCGTCGACCTTCAAACAGTATCTCAACATTATGTTTTTTTAGGTGGTCCCGGGCGCGAAAAACTTCATCAAGGGTATTTACTTCAAACGCCATATGGTGCATCTCGACGTTTTTAGAAGGTTCGTCTATTCCCCCAACTAAAGCCACTCCGTGATGGTCACTATTGCACCGCATGAAAACCATTTTACCCTGTATCATGCTATCGGGGTAAACATCGGAAACACGGAAACCTAGTACTTCTGTATAAAATTTTACTGACGTTTTGACGTCCTGACAGCGAAGAACAACATGACCAATTTTGGTTATGTTAAATGGTAGATCGGGAGTTTTTTGGTTTTTTAATGTCTGCATTTCGGGACTTTGAATGCCCTCAATATCAATCACACCTCTTGGCATTATTACAGAACCTCTTCCTTGAAAAAGACTTCGCCTTCAAACAGCTTTCGTGCTGTTCTTAAAAAACCCGATCGTTTTACAGCAAATTCACCATCGTTATTTTCAATATCAATATCTACTTCCATACCACCACTTGGATGTTCAATCAAATAGCGATTATTCGCGTTTTTTATATTTCCGGACATATCCGCGGCCGGTGAGTTTGGTATCAAACATGCAGTTGCGACTGTTACCGCTGCAAAAACACCAATCGTTGAGTGGCATCGGTGAGGTATGAAGGATCGGGTTGATATAACCCCCCCTTTTCTCGGCTCGGAGATTAAAGTCATTTTGGGTACGGTTTTGTTGGCGACGTCACCGAGGTTCATCATATGCCCCGCTTCCAACCTAATGCTTTCTACACGTGTTTTAAGGTGTTCGTTAGCTTCCAGTTGAGCAACACTTTCGGTACCATCAATATCAAAATCACTAGCACGCATTATGACGACTGGCATACCGTTATCTATGCAGGTTAGGTCAATACCATTAATTGCGTCAATCCGATTTCCTGTGGGAAGCAAAGAGCCGCACAGTGAACCGGCGGTATTCAAAAAATTAAGGGGGACTGGCGCTGCCTTTCCGGGTACCCCATCAATTTCTGTATTTCCTTCGTAACTCACTTTTCCACCGGGCGTGGAAATAGTTGCTATGGCGATATCCCCGCTATTGACCATATGGATTACCACATCCGTTAATGGATCACTGGCCGTTACCAATCCTTTTTCAATTGCGAACTGACCGACGCCTGCTAAAATATTTCCACAATTTTGCGAGTAGCCAACGATCGGCTGATCAACGACTACCTGACCAAAAAGATAGTCAACATCGGCATTAGATAGCTCCGACTTGTTTACAATTGCTACCTTACTTGTAAGCGGGTTGGCTCCGCCAATCCCGTCGATCTGACGTTCATCGGGCGAACCCATAGTTTGAAGAAGAACCCGGTCCCGCAATTCTAGGTCTTCGGGTAAATCTGATTCTAGAAAGTAAACCCCTTTTGATGTTCCTCCTCTCATCATTGTGCATGGGATAGAATTCATTATCTCAGCTCTCAAATCTGTATAGGCGGCCAGGGTTGTCAACGAGAATTTTCTGCTGCAACGTTTTTTCGGGTGCAAACAAAGCAACCAAATCCACAAGGTCACCGTCATTTGGCATATCACCACTTATATTAGGGTGAGGAAAATCAGTACCCCAGATCGCGCGATCAGGTGCCACCTTCAGCAATTCTTTTGCAAAGGGCACGCCATCATGAAATGGTTTACCAGCGGAAGAAATTCTCTCCAAACCGCAAACTTTTACCCAGTAATTGTCATTTTTCATAAATTCCAACAACGTTTGAAATGGTGGTTGCTTCACTCCATCTGCTGCATTTGGACGCCCCATATGATCTATGACAATTTTAATGTTCAATTCTTTTAAAAGTTCTTTGTATTCGAGTAGATCTGCTGCATCAAAATGTAACACTAAATGCCAATCAAACTCCCGAACTATATTAACTGTGCGTCGTAAAAAATTGAGATCGGGTGCTCCACCCAAATGTTTAACAAAATTAAATCTCACACCTCTAATGCCGCCTTCGTGCAAATTCTGTAAATTCCGTTCACTGGTTTGCTCATCAACGTTGCATACACCACGATACTTTCCATTGCTGTGAGCGATAGCATCCAGCATAGCTCTGTTATCGGGGCCATGGCAGCTTGCTTGCACTATTACAGCTCGTTCAATTCCAAGAAAATCATGTAGATGCTTTAATGTCTGGCGTGAAGCATCCGGCGGGGTATAGGATCTCTGTGGATGGTATGGAAATAAATCGGCTGGTCCGAATACGTGACAATGCGCATCACAAGCACCATGAGGCAGTCTCAAGCGCGGTTTTTTAGGATTTGGGTCGGGCGGTTTGCAGGATTTGAAAGGCCCGAGGGAGTTGTTTGTATCAGCCATTTCGTTTATGTCCTATAAACTCGATCCAGAAATTCAAGAGTGCGTGAACGCGCTTCAAGAGTAGCTTTTTCAGTTACAGCGCGAAACGTGCTGGAGTTGTTATCGTCTTCCACTGCCGTTTTAACCATTTGTTTCTGCATTATGCTTTCCTCAAGAAACGGCATCTTCCAAAGTGATCAGGCCCATACCTGTTGTCATTGGAACATAATAGTTCCGATGTAGGCGGTTTACTTTTTCTGACATTGCCCCTCGCATGACGAGCCACATAATAAGTTCAACTGCTTCGACGCCCGCTCGTTCCATGAGTTCGTGGTGGGTCATCTTAATCAATGCCTCGGCATCACCTTCGAGTTGATCTAAAAACCATTCGTCGAACTCGCTATTGAGAAATCCGAATCGCTCTCCCGACAATTGATGCGACATACCGCCGGTGCCAAAAATAGCCACTGTGAAATCCTGGTCATAAGCTTCAACTGCATTGCGGATGGCTTTGCCCAATTTGTAGCAACGTGCTGCGGTGGGCAGCGGATGTTGGATAACATTAACAGCTAAAGGCACATATTTAATTGGCCAGACAGGCTCTTTGCTGAAACACAAATTCATCGGCACCAAAAATCCGTGTTCCATTTTTAGCTCTTGGCATACGGTAATATCAAACTCGTTATACACAAGGTTATTAATGAGATGCCATGAGAATTTAGAATCTCCCGGCACCGGAGGGAGTGGTCGCATGCCGAAACCCTCATCGCCGATGGGATATTCATCGGCAGCACCAATCGCAAAGGTCGGATATTTGTCGAAAAAGAAATCACACCCGTGATCATTATACGTAATAATTGCAACATCTGGTTTAAGCTCTGCGAGCCAATCTTGGACAGGTTCATAAGCGTTGAATAATGGACTCCATGCTTTGGTCTTTTGCTCGCCTTTATCATAGGCAATGCCAATTGATGGCACATGCGATGTGCCAATTCCCGCAACTATTTTACCCATTATGTTGCTCCGCTGACATTACGTGTCTCAAGAAATTCTTCATAGGTCATGCCTGCCTGTTTAGCGCCCAATTTGTACAGTGAATCACCAAATAGGGTTGTTATCTTATAGAGAAAATAGATGTTAGATCCGCCTTGAACGC